>NZ_DAMBQF010000006.1:0-117967 GCF_032062245.1 Soonwooa sp. | reverse complement strand
TCGGCTTTCCTTTTTTTGCATAAAAAAGGCTATCTCTCTTTTGAGACAGCCTCTTCTAAATTGAGATTTTCAAAATTTGCATTTCTTGTCGTAGAATGATCGATAGTTTGTCTGTAACCTGCACTTACGGCAACTGCCCAATTGGGCGCAAAAAAATAGCCATAAGTCGGCAAAAAACGATAAGAATCTGAACTCGAATTATTAGAATCATCTTTGGTTGTGAAAAATCCGAATTGTCCAGAAACAAACTGCGTTCCCTTCGGAACTTGTGCATTGGCGAGGCTCAAAAATAAGAGCGCGGATAACATTGTAATTTTTTTCATGATAAATCATTTTTTAATGAAATTAAATTTGAATGTTGTAAATGTAAATAATAAAATACTAAAAAGTCTTTTATTTTAAAATGATTAATTTCATGTATTATTTCACAAAAATTGATGATACATTTGTCTTATGAAAATTTGGTTTTCAATAGTATTCTCTAGCCTTTTATTGCTTTGTAGCAGTCAATCTACATTGCTTTGGGTGGATTATTCTATAAACCAAGACTTCTACGAATTGCACTGTGAAAACAAAAGCAAGCCGCAATTGGAATGTCACGGAAAATGTCAAATGTCAAAAAATGAACAAACCAGCCAGAATGTTCAACTTCTGAAAATTTGCACAGAATTTATGTTTTTAAATCCTGCATCAGATACATTTTTTGAAATCGATTCAAAGTCTTATTTTGAATCTGAAAAGATAAATTTTATCACAAGTTTCTACCAATCTCCAACGGCAAAATTGTTGGACGAGCCTCCTATTGTTGGATAATTTTTAAAAATTATTTTTTCGAAGTTGGATTTATATAGAATTCAGCAAAGTAGTCATTCAACAATACAAAAAATCATGTTAGCAAAACATCAAAAAGCTATTTGCAAAATAGGTTTCGGCTTATTCTGCTCGGTGGCGAGCTTTAATTTTGCGCAAGCTCAAGACCAAGACAGCATAAAAATTCAGAATATCGAAGTCGTGAAAATCACGAAATTAAATATTCAAAATCATCAAAATTCAAAACAAATAAAAGTAAGTTCAACCCAACTTCTCGATCACGATGCAGGAAATTTCTTAAAAACTTTACCCGAAATTTCAGGAATCAAAAAAGCAGGAAACTTCGGTACAGATCCTGTTTTGAGAGGTTTTAAATATGAACAGCTTAACATCGTTACCGACGGCGCTGTTTATGCCATTAATGCTTGTCCAAGTCGCATGGATCCTTCGATTTCGCAAATTAATATGAATAGCGTTTCGGAAGCTCAAATCTACAAAGGACCTTATCAATTTCGTTTTGGATCAACCTTGGGTGGCACGATTAATTTCGTTTCAGAAAAACCAAATTTTACTGATAAAACCAAGTTAAAAAACAGATTTTCTAGCAGCTATGATATCAACGGTTCTATTTTTAGAAATGAATTGATGTCGCAACTTACTTCCAAAAAATTTAATGTGGATTTGTTTGGAAGTTACAACGATGGCGACCGATACAAAGATGGAAATGGCGACGAAGTTCGTTCCGCATTTAAACGTTATTCGATAGGTTCAAAAATTCAATACAAATGGTCGGATCACGAAATGACCAGTTTGCAAGTGAACACAAATCAAGGGCGAAATGTCGAATTTGCGGCTCTAAAAATGGATTTAATTTACGATAAAACGTGGATGGCTCAACTGAATCATCAAAGCATTTATAAAAATTCTCTTTTAAAAGAAATGGCTTACAATGCTTATTTCACGCAGGTTCACCACTCGATGGGTGATCCTAAAAGAATGATGGTAAGCAATGTCGCTTCTAAAACTTACGGTGGTAGAATTGAAAGCAAGTGGGGGAAAAATTCGTGGAATTTATATTCTGGTTTCGATTTTAAGCATGAACAAGCCGAAAACGAAAGCATGACGATGAGTTCGCCCATGATGATGCCTAAAGATGGGAGTTCATGGCAAGATTCTCACATCGATCAAGTCGGTTGGTTTAATGAATTTTCAAAGAATTTTGCCACTTCAAAACTTACGGCTTCTTATCGAATGGATTACAACACGGCAAACGCAGGAGAAATGTCCAAATTATTTGAGCAATTGTACGGCGGAATGAAGAGCGAGCAATTGAATCACAGTTTTAGTTTGGGTTATCAGCAAAAATTTGGTAAACATTCAGATTTGGCGATTTGGTTAGGTCGCGCGCAACGAAGCGGTAGTTTGACGGAGCGATTTATCAATCGTTTTCCGGTTGGAAATGATAATTATGATGTGGTCGGAAATCCTTTAGTTAAACCAGAAACTAACAATCAAGCGGATTTAATTTACACCTTCCACACCTCAAATTTCCATTTTCAAACGGATTTCTTTTATGCTTTTATGCAAAATTATATTGGCGCTGTGGTTAATCCTGATATTAAATTGAATTCCATGCAAAGTCCTGGCGTAAGACAAATTCAGAATATTGAAAAAGCGATGAAAGCTGGTGTTGAAGCTCGTTTGCAATGGCAATTTTTGCCCAATTACAAAACGGATGTTGCCGTTGCCTACACTTACGCCGAAGATTTGAACAAAAATATGCCTCTGGCAGAAATTACTCCACTCAACCTAAAATGGAATCTTGAAGGACAATATCAGCAATTTTCATACGGAATAAATTACCGTTTTTCGGGCGCTCAAAACCGTGTGAACACCGATTTTAAAGAATTGAAAACACCTGATTTTTCGGTGGTGGATTTATACACAAATTTTAAAATTCAAGAGAATATTAAATTTCAAGTTGAAGTCAGCAATTTGTTCAACAGAGCCTACGCAGAACATTTGAGTAGAACTTTGAGCAGCAACAATCAACAAAGAATTTTGGAACGCGGACGTAGTTTTAATCTTGGCGTTTTTGTGAATTTTTAAAAGAAAAAAAGGACTGAATTATTTCTTAATTTTCCCCTCGTCCGTTATCAACAAATAGCGATATTCAGGGAACTTTCGGACTAATTTCAGTCCTTCTTTTTCACCTAAAACCATGATGGAAGTGCTTAGCGCGTTGCAAAATTCAGAAGAAGGGCCGTAAATTGTGACGCTCGTAATTCCAGTTGCAGGAAATCCCGTTTTTGGATTGATGATATGAGAATAACGCACACCTTCGATTTCGGCGTACTTTTCATAACTTCCAGAAGTGGCAACAGCTGAGTTTTTAAGTTTTAAAACTTTAGCAACTTTCTGACGCTTAAAAGGATTTCGGATACCAATTGCCCAAGGTTTCCCGTTAGGTTGCGTTCCCCAAGTCGCAATATCGCCAGAAGCGTTTACAATTCCAGCTTTGATACCTTTTTTTTGCATAAATTCTCGACCTTTATCCGCAGCATAACCCTTTCCTATTGAACCAAAACCGATTTTCATGCCTTTATTTTTCAAGAAAATGGTTGAGTTTATGGAATCCAAAATAATATTTCGATAATCGACATTTGAAATCGATTTTTTGATGGATTCCTGACTTGGCATTTCGTTCATTGAACCATCAAAACGCCAAATTTTATCCATAGAAACCGTTGAAATATCGAACGCTCCGTTTGACATTTTAGAATAATCAATCGCACGATTTGTAAGATCAAAAACTTCCTTATCGACTTTCACAGGATGGATTCCTGCATTTTGATTGACTTGTGAAATCTGCGTATGCGGTTGCCATTCGGATATTAAATTTTCAATTCGACAAATTTCTTCAATGGTTAAATCAATATTTTTATTTGCACTCGCCGAATCTTTATCCACCAAAGTAATGTTAAAAATCGAACCCATCAAAGTGACTTGACGCTCGACTACAACAGGTTTTTGAGCGAAAACAAAGCTGCTTGGAAAAACCAAAAACAGAAGCGTAAAAACGATTCTGTTTTGGTACATTTTATATTTTTGATTTAATAACAATCCGTTAGAATTTGGTTTTCATACGAGCTTAGCGGCTGTTGATGATATTTTAAAGTGATTTCTTCTAAAACTTTTTCAACATCCCGTTGCATTTTTAACGCACCACAAATCATAATAATTCCGCCTTCTTTCAATAAATCAGCAAAATAGGTTTCATTATTTTTGATTAAATTCATCACATATTGCTTATTTCCTTCACGAGAAAAAGCCAAGTGTAAACTTTCTAAATGACCTTTCGATTGCTGTTCTTGTGCGAATTTTTGATATTCTTTGGCTTGCGAATTATCAAATCTAAAACCAGAATACAATCGAATATTTTTCTTACTGAAATTTTCATCAATCATTCCTAAAAACGGCGCGATTCCTGTTCCGTTTGCAATCATCGCAATTTTCTGAGCATCTTTCGGCAAATGGAATTTTGCATTTTCCATGATTCGTCCATTAATTTTGGAACCGATTTTTAATTGATGCAAATATTCAGAACCTAAACCACCAGGGAATAATTTAACCAACAATTGAATGTTTTGCCCGACTTTTCCAACCGAATAAAAACGCTCTTTATTATTGTTTTCAGGATAAATCGCAAGTAAATCTCCCGATTCAAAATTTTGTTTTTTTGTTGGTTTTAAAACAACTTTAAAAGTCGTATTCTCTTCTGTTGGAATCGATTTTTCAACCACTTCAAATTCTTTAAGATTTGGAATTTTAGCTTCGTAAACTGTTGGTGCCGTTGCCAAAGCCAATAAACTTTTCTCGCTCCAAAGTTTCGCCCAATGCACAAACTCTTGCGTCGATCTATCATTTACAGTACAGAAATTCACCAATTCGTTTGCCCAAGATTGTTCATTTAGAAGTTGATTAACCGAAACGGCAAATTCACAATAATCTGGATAGGATTTTGAACCAAAACCAACCACCGAAAACGAAATCGGATGATCTTGAGGTGTTCTTTTAACCAAATTATCAAAACGATTAGCATTGGTTGGCGCTTCTCCAAGTCCATAGGTTGACGTAAAAATCACCAAATGTTGCGCTTTTGGATAGGCCTCGTATTGATTCATTTGAGACAAAAAGGATTTCTTCCCTTGCCCTAACAATTGTTTGTGAATATTATCAGCAAAAGTTAGCGTTGTACCATTCTCAGAGCCGACCAATAAGATGATTTCGGCATCTTTGCTTTTGTATTGATTTTTAATTTTAGTTCGTGTTCTGCGGAACATAATCACGAAACCGGTGTAAATAAAAAACACAATATTCAACGAAGCTAAACCTAAGATAAATGCCCAAATACGGCTCGTTTTTCCTGTATGAAGATCGAGATTTATCTTTTCTAAAACTGCGGAATACGGATATTTGGTTTCAGAAATAATTTCGCCCGTAACTTGATTTACCGACACCGAACGATCTTTTAAATGAACGATAAACGGTTCGGCTTCATCATCAGGAACAAATGGAAATTCGATGCGTTCCACATCGTCCAAAGCCGTATTTTTAAAGAAAGGAATATCTTTTAAATCCTTGGCTTCACCAGCTTTCGCGGTATGTTTTATCTCTTGATTTTCACCTTTAAAAAAATCCAATCGAACCATGAAAATAATGGTTCCAGTTAAGGCAACAATCAAGATCGGAATCAATAATAATCGTCCCGAAACAACATGGAAATATTGCGAGAAGAAATCTTTTCGGATTCGTGTAAAGAAATGTTTTATCCCTTGTTGACGCTTTAAAATAAGGACAAAACCACTAATGGAAATCAAAAATAAAATGAAGGAAACCACGCCAACAATCGCTCTTCCGGTTTCTTTCAAAAACAAAGAACGGTGCAAAGCGGTCGTCCAATTGATGAAGTCGCTTTTGGGTTTTATATCGCCAATTTTCTTTCCAGAATTGGGATCAATATAGGATTTTACGGGATTTCCGTTTTCGTCCAAAGCGTCTATGGTCACGAAATCGTTGTGATCCACCTTCACTTCTATCACTTCAAAATACGAGTCTCGAAGTGTGGGCAAAACCTGTCCCAGATTGAGTTCTTGAAAATTTTCTACACGGTACGCCGGAGCTTTTTCATCTATCGCATCGTAGGCCAAAATAACGCCCGTAACCGACAGAATCAAAAGGAAAGCGGACGAAACAATCGCCAACGCCAAATGAGCATACCGCCAAATGGATACGGTCATTTTTTACTGAACTTTTAAAAATCGAATCGCTTTGATGTAACCGCCGCCCGTAACGCCCGCTTTATTGTCTAAAACTGCTGATGACAAAGCAACTTCCGCATCTTTTGCGTAGTATTTTTGAGTTTCAACGGCAGATTCAAAACGGATTTTGTAACCTTTGTCTAGTTTAGCTGTGTCAAATTCAATTAAACGCGTTGCTCTCGCCCCACCAGCAACCGAAGCGCCAGTGATTCCGTTTAATTTTTGCTTTTTAACTTTTTGAAATTTGTCCCATTCTTTCAGCGTGTTGTACCACTCGTTATCGGTTCCTAAAACGCCCAAAGTCTGCTCGTACTGTCCTTTCGGATTAATTAGTGAAATTAGCACATAGGCTTCTTTCCCCGAATAGGCATTCATCTGAATCATCGTTTTGTACTTCGTTGTTTGAGCGAAAACCGAATTGGACAAAACCAGTGCAAAAATGCTCAAAACCATAACTTTCCAGTTCTTTTTCATAATCTTTTATTTCAAAAAGTCGATTGACACTTTATTTTTTGTTAAGAATTCGTTTTCTTTAGCCAAATCGTATGCCGTTTCTTCGAACTCTGTTTTTAAATCTTTTCTAACACCTAAATCCACCAAAGTTTTTAGCATTTTATCGTCTTTAGAAACCAAAGCCGCCTTGTGTAAAGCTGAGTTTCCATCGGCATCTTGAGCATTAACATCAACTCCCAATTCCGCTGCTTTTTTCACTAAATCGATTTCACCTTTGTCAACAGCCAATAACAATAACGAGTTTCCGTTTTTTGGAGTCGATTTGAAATCAACACCAGCCGTTTGCAACAAAGCTTGTTTCGCTGTAAAATCTGCAATCGCTTCTGGATTTGATTTATACGAATTGAACCAATAATAAGCTAACGAATTTCCAGCTTTATCAGTCGCTTTTGCGTTGGCTCCGCTTTTAATTAATAAAGTTGCAACGTCAGCAGAACCGCTTTCAATTGCTTTCATTAACGCAGTTTGGCCTTTTACATTGGCTGCATTTACGTTTTTAGATTTTGCTAAAAGTGTTTCAATTACTTTCACATCTTTTCCTTGAGAAGCCATCATTAACGCCGTGTTGCCCTCTTTATCAGCAATTCCTGTATCAACACCTTTGTTCAAAAAATATTGAACAATTTCAAGATTTGGTCTTCTCATCAATGAATTTAAAATCGTTGCTCCATTTGGATTCAAAGCCTTTGGATTCAACTTATATTTTTCTACTAAAGTTTGGAAAACGTCCAATCCATTAGCTTTTGCACGCGAACCTTGCGTTGCAAAGAACAAAGCTTGGTCGGTTGGTTTTACCCCTTTCGCAACCAATTGATCTAAAATTTTGAAATTTCCCAACTTCATCGCATAATCTGCAACCGTTCTTCCCGCTGCATCTTTATCCTGAAGCGACAAACCTTTAGAAACGAAATAATTCGCCAACTTCAAATCATCATCATTCGCAATGCTCATCATGATTAAAGTTGAACCGTCTTCATGCTTTAATTTTGGATTAGCTCCAGCTTTAATTAACGCATCAAAAACTGCGGTATTTTGGTTTCCAGCTTCGGCTGCATACTCGATAACCGACGAACCGTGACTGTCTTTATAATGAACATCCGAACCTTTCGCCAAAAGATAATTCACCAATTCTAAATTTCCAGAAGCCGCTGCCCACTGCAAATACGTTCTAGAATGGTGTGTTTTTTTATCAATCGAATTTCCTGCTTGCTCCACCATAAATTGAACAACAGGCGTTGAAACCTTATTATTAATCGCCATTACAACGGGATCAAAGAATCCTCCGTTTTGTTGTGACGGACTATTTCCTTTTACGATTTCTGCTTTTACAGTTTCTAAAGTTGGGTTATTCTTCCAAAAAGCACCATCTAATAAAGTGTTTTTTTGAGCTTTCCCGAAAGCAAAAGCTACTAAAAAAACAGCAGCAAAAAAGATCTTTTTCATAAGGTATATGGTATAATTAATTCGTTAATTTTATTTATAATAATTATAAATAACAAAATTAAGAATAAAAATAACACCTCCAAAATAAATATTAAAAAAGTGATAAAATGCAGGAAATAAAAAACCGAACAAAAGAATTTGCTCGGGATTTATTTTATTCTTGTGAAACTTCGATTCGATAAATTTTTGCATCGGTTATCGGATCTTGAGTATCTATTAATTTTAAAATCTGATTTGCTTTTTTATAATGTTTAACCATTCCGTCAGCGGTTTGTTCTTGAAGAACTGGTTGGAATTTTAGTTCAGAAATTAATTTAAAATAATTGTCAAAAAAAACTTTACTTTCAAAACTATAAGTGATTTTGGAAGTAGCATAATTGTTTTTTGCAATTTCCTTCGCAAGCGAAGCATTTTCGCCACTATAATTGACGACTTTAACTTTACTAGATTCTATTTTATCAAAACCTGTGAACTTGTATTTCGTCATTTCTTTTTGAAAATCATCTTCATCCATCGAATTTAGTTTGGACAAATCTTCTATCGAGAAAAGTTGTGCAGAAACTAAGCTTCCGAAAATAATTGTGAAAACAAATGCGAAAACAAACTTAATAATTTAAGATTTAACGATAACCTTAGATTTAATGCTAATTAATTTATCCATCAGCTCTTCGCGAGAATCTGCGAGA
The DNA here is from genome assembly GCF_032062245.1 of Soonwooa sp. Classification (NCBI taxonomy): domain Bacteria; kingdom Pseudomonadati; phylum Bacteroidota; class Flavobacteriia; order Flavobacteriales; family Weeksellaceae; genus Soonwooa; species Soonwooa sp. The sequence continues at coordinate 109,194 of NZ_DAMBQF010000006.1, read as the reverse complement.
ACGTTAATGTGTCCCATTTTTCGACCAGGTTTGGTCTCTGTTTTTCCGTAAAGATGAACATAGGTTTTGGGCATTTTCATAACTTCATCTAGTCCGTCATAAATCACTTTTCCCATAAATCCGTCCGCTCCTACCAAGTTTAACATGCCACTAAATGTGAATGCCTCAGTATCTGCTAACGGAGAGTTTGTCACCACGCGATACATCTGCTCAAACTGAGAATTGGCGTTACCTTCTTGACTTTGATGTCCAGAATTGTGTAACCTAGGCGCAGTTTCGTTAACCCAAACTTTTCCATTTTTATCCAAAAATAATTCGATGGCAAAAAGTCCTGGAGATTCTACAACCTGCAAAAATTTGTTAGTAATCTTTTCTATCTGTTGCGCTACATCGTCGCTAATATTGGTTGGGCAAATATTAAAATCCAAAAGATTTAATTTGGGATCTGCAACCATTTCTGTTACGGGAAAAGTTTTGGTTTCGCCACGTTCATTTTTAGCAACGATAACGGATAATTCTTTATCGATATCGACTAATTTTTCTAAAACCGAATCTTCTACCCAAAGCTTTTTAAGATCGTCTGCATTCTTGATAAGTTGTACACCTTTACCATCATAACCGCCCGTATTAAGCTTCTGAACAAACGGAAATTCTATTTTGATTTCTTCGGAAGTGCCGTCCATAATTTCAAAATCTGGACTCGGGATATCATTCTCTTTATAAAACTCTTTTTGAAGAATCTTTTGTTGAATGGTTGTAATAATTTTAGAATTAGGAACCACTTTAACACCTTGATTTTCTAGTTCTGCCAAAGCATCAGCATTAACATGTTCTATCTCAATAGTTACAACATCTTTATCTTTTCCAAAATCTAAAACCGTTTGATAATCTTTAAAATTGCCTTGCGTAAAATAAGAAATATTGTGACAAGGGGCATCATAAGCGGGATCAATCGTATAAAATTCATCATCATACTTTAGTGCATTTTGGATAAACATTCGACCTAATTGTCCACCACCTAGAATTCCGATTTTCATTTTTCTTTTACTTTTAAATTAGATTGATTTTAGAATTTTAAGCTTTTTTTACAAATTCAGATTTTAAAGCCATTGCTCCAAAACCATCAATTTTGCAATCGATATTATGATCGCTATCAGGTCTTAGTCGAATATTTTTAACTTTGGTACCCGCTTTAACAGGCTTCGGCGCACCTTTAACAGGAAGATCTTTAACCACAACAACAGAATCGCCGTCTTTCAATTCGTTACCGTTAGCGTCCAAAATTCTGCCTTCCATGTCAATTTCTGCGGGATCCCACTCATTGAAACATTGAGAACAAGTCATTAAATTTCCGTTTTCGTAAGTATATTCTGATTGACATTTTGGACAGATGTGTGTTTCGCTCATGTTTAAAAAAATTATAATAATGCCAAAGATACCGAAGAAAACTAAGAAGTTAAAGTTTACAACAGAAAAATACAGAATATCTTGTAAAAGCGACGCAATACAATTATATTTGCGATATGACGGAAATCATAATTTTATTCCTAGGTGCAGTCTCAGCAGGACTATTAGGCTCACTAACAGGACTAGGCGGCGGCGTCATCATTATCCCGCTTTTAACATTAGGCTTCGGCGTCCCAATGCATTATGCCATCGGCGCATCTCTTATCTCGGTTATCGGCACATCTTCAGGTTCGGCGGTTGCTTTTGTTAAAGAAGGCTTCACCAATATGCGAATTGGGATGTTTTTAGAAATTGCAACAACTGCAGGCGCCATTTTGGGAGCTTTAGTTTCGGGGATGTTAAATCCTAACACCATCGGGATTATCTTTGCTAGTATTTTAATTTTAACCGTAATCTTAAATTTAAAAGGAAAACCTGATCATCAGGAAACTTTAATAAAAGGAAGTCTCGAGGACAAATTAAAACTTTATGGGACTTTCCCAGACAAAGGCGTTATTAAAAACTATTCGGCGAGAAACACAGTTCCTGGATTTTTGATGATGGTTTTTGCAGGTGCAATGTCTGGTTTACTTGGTATCGGATCTGGTGCACTAAAGGTTTTGGCCATGGATAATATGATGAAATTACCTTTCAAAGTTTCGACGACGACTAGTAATTTTATGATTGGTGTAACGGCAGTTGCTGGTGCGTTGATTTATTTTCAGCGAGGCGAAATTATCCCTGTTATTGTTGCGCCAGTATTAATTGGCGTTGTTGTGGGAAGTCTTATCGGCGCTAAAACTTTGATGGTTTCTAAAACTAAAAAACTAAAAACTTTCTTCGCGATTGTTATTACAATTTTGTCGATTTATATGATGTATAACGGGTTAACCAACAATTTTAAATAACGACAAATGAGAAAGGAATTCACAGATTTGGACCTTAACCGCTCAGTAGGAAATCTTCTTCGTCTGGGCGTTATTTTGTCAGTAACGACCTCATTAGTTGGTTTTATTAAGCTTTATCTTGAAGGTTTTGAAATGCCAAAAAACTACGATCAACTTGGTATTCCTAGTGAAAATGTATGGCAAAGCTTTTGGAATTCGCTTAAGCATTTTGAAGGCATGGGCATTATCCAATTAGGGATTTTACTGTTGATTCTCACCCCGTTAATGCGAATTATCTTTGCGCTAATCGGTTATCTAAAAGAGAAAGATTACACTTATGTTGTCATTTCGTTGATTGTTTTGGGAATTATGTTTGTAAGTTTTATTAGTGGTTATGCGCATTAATTATTTTTCGTAAAACTCCATTGGCAGTCCATCTGGATCTTGCGTAAAAAAGAATTTTTTCTCGGTAAATTCATCAATTCTGATGTCTTCACAGACTAAAGATTTTAAAATAAATTCTTGTCTTTTTTTCTCGACATCTTCAACCGAAAAAGCTAAATGTCATAGTCCACATGCTTCTGGTTGAGACATTCTTTTGGGTGGATTCGGGAACGAAAAAAGCTCGATAACATAATGATTATGAATCGATAAATCTAATTTGTAAGATTGTCTTTCTTCACGATAAACTTCACGAATAATATTTAAACCTAAAATTTCAGTGTAAAACTTTCTCGAAACCTCATAATCAGAACAAATTATTGCGATGTGGTGGATTTTCATAATGTTATTTTAAAATTTAAAATTAGATTTTTTTGTTCAAAATTGATCTTTCCCTTCATTTGAAATGATAAGATTTGCTTTGGTGAAACCACAAAGTGGCGAAAGTCCGCAAAATAAAATGATTTGTGTTTTTTCTTACTTTCATTTAAATATCATTAAAAAAAATTGAGCAGAATCTTCACTCTACTCAACTTATAAAATTATTTCTTTATTAAAAATTAAAACCTCATCACATCTTTAACAACGCCACCTTTTTGCGTAAATGGCAATAATTCTTGATTAATAAAGTTCTCGATTTTATCTTGTTCGGGATGATTCGGGAACAGAAGATGAACATTTGCACCAGCATCTAAAGTAAAAAATAACGGTAGACTCGTTATTCTTCGGAACTCCCAAATTTTATTAATCACTTCCAAAGTGCCTGTTTTCATCAAAATAAAAGCAGGATCGCTCATCATCATCATCGCATGAAGAGTCAAAGCTTCGTGTTCTGTCAATTTGATAAATCCATCCAAATCGCCAGTCGCTAGAATCGTTTTTAATGTGTCAAAATTCTCGTGAGCTTCTTGAAAACGTCTTTCTGCATAAGGATTTGTGTTCATCAATCCATGGCCAACAGTAGATGATACGCTTTTTTCACCTTCATGAATCAGCAAAACCCAATCGTTAAAATTTTTGAAAATCGAGTGAATTTCGTCCTTCGGATAAGGAACTGCAAACAAGTCCGAACTTTCTGCAACTTCCTTGGTTTTTCCCCAAACAATTAGGCCGTTGTAAAGGCTTCTACAAGCGCTCCCACTTCCCAATCTCGCTAAAAAACTAGCTTTTTGAATATCTAAGTTGCTGGTTGTTGGTTGGTGATTTTCCGCCGAAAATTTTTCGTCCAAAGCCATTAGACATTTTGCAATCGCGCCAAAACCAGAAGCCGAACTTGCAATACCAGAACTGTGAGGAAAAGTGTTTTCAGTTTTAATAATGAACTTACCTTTCAGAATCCAAGGTAAATACTTTTCGATGTTTTTAAAATATTTTTCAATTTTTTCAGCGAATTTTTTTTCTTCATTTCCTGCAAGAAAAGTTTGAACAGAAAATTCTTCGTTCGCTAAAAATTCCATCGTTGTATTGGTTTTACAGTTGTTAAGCGTATAACTAATACTTGGATTCGCTGGAATCTGATTTTCGTATTTTCCCCAATATTTAATAATCGCAATATTCGACGGACAAGATTCTGTCACCGTTTGATTACTAATATTAAAGTTTTTATTTCCTAAAAATTGATTTTCCATATTTTTTTCAGGACTGCGTCCTAGGTTATGATTATTTGTCCTTTCGGGATTATTGCGTAAATGTTTTATTTTCCTATGACTTCCGTCCTAGACTATGATAATTCATCCCTTCGGGATTTTATCACATATATTATACCTCCTATTCTGTACTTAATCGTCCCTTCGAAATTTTTAAAAATAAATTCATCTTTTAATAGGATTACATCCTATTCTATAATAAATTGTCCCTTCTAACTTTTTAAAAATAAATTCACCCTTTAATAGGATTACATCCTATTCTATAATAAATCGTCCCTTCGGGACTCGATTTTCAATTAATGACCTTTGTACATTTCTTCGATAAGATCAGCAAATTTTTCTAAAACCACTTTACGACGAACTTTCAAAGTTGGTGTCATCTCACCTAAATCCATTTGGAAATCTCGAGGTATCAAACTTATTTTTTTAATCTTTTCGTAAGATGCTAAATCTTTTTGAAGTTCATTTATTTTTTGATTGTAAAACTCCACAACTATCGGATTTTTAATTAAATCCTCGTGAGATTGATACGTAATATTTTCTTGTTTTGCTTTTTCTTCCAAAGTTTCAAAATTTGGAACAATTAAAGCTGTTACATAAGATCGACCTTCTGCAATAAGAACCGCTTGTTGTACAAAAGCATCGTTGGTCAAAAGATTCTCCGTCGCTTGTGGTGAAATATACTTCCCATTCGAGGTTTTCATCAAATCTTTGATACGATCAGTAATTGTCAAATTGCCTTCGGCGTCAATCGTTCCGCAATCTCCCGTCCGGAACCAACCATCTTCTGTAAAAACTTCCGCTGTTTCTTCTGGACGATTGTAGTAACCTTTCATGATGCCATTTCCTTTTGCAAGAATTTCTTCGTCATTACCAATTTTAATTTCAACGCCTGGTAACGTACGACCAGTTGTCCCAAATTTATATTTAGTTAAAGGATAAAGCGCCAAAGTTGCCGTCGTTTCAGTTAGTCCGTAGCCAACCGTCAAATGAATGCCCATCGCATCAAAAAATTTTGCAATCTCAGGAGAAATTGAAGCACCACCACAAGGCATAAACCATAATCGACCACCTAATTGTCCTTTTATCTTTTTGAAAACTAAAGTATCGGCAAGATTATATTTTAAACCCAATCCCAATGGAATTGATTTTTCTTGTCGTTTTAATTCGTGATATTGAGAACCAACACCCAAAGCCCAATTAAAGATCTTCTGTTTAGTTGGTGAAAAACTCTGAATCGTTTCTTGAATTTTAATATAAATCTTCTGATAAAATCTCGGAACCGAGCACATCATCGTTGGTTGCACAATCGGCAATTCTTCCGCAATGGCTTTTGTATTCGTCAAAAACGAAACTTTTGCACCGCCAGACATTGCTAATAAAGTCCAACTTCTTTCGAAAACGTGAGTTAATGGTAAAAACGCAAATGAATGTTCGTCTTCAAAGTTCTTAAATTTAAAAAATTCAAAATGTGCGTCAAAAGCTTTCACAAAATTCCCATGCATCAACATCACGCCTTTTGGTGTTCCTGTCGTACCAGAAGTATAAATGATGGTCGCCAAATCATCTTCTTGCATATCCAAAATCTCCAAGTTTTCGCTTGCAGGTTTTATGAATTTTTGAAGATGAATACTTTGGTCGTGAATAATTCTTTCGTAAGTTTTGGTAACGATAATTCTTTCAAGACTTGGACATTCTTCCAACAAAGCAATCGCGTTGTCGTAATGGTCTTTGTTACCTGTCAAGATAATTTTTGCACCCGAATCGAGGATAACATGCTTGGCTTGATCTTTAGTATTGCTCGAATATATCGGCACCGTTACTGCACCAATCGCCAAAGTCGCCAAGTCCATCGTAATCCACTCTGCCGAGTTGTCAGAATAGATCGCTACACGGTCACCTTTTTGTATGCCGGCTTCCTTCAATGCATTTGCGGTTTTGAAAACCACCGTCTTCAATTTTCTCCAATTAAGATGCGACCATCCTGCTCCACTTTTGAAACCGATAGCTTGCTTTAGAGGATAATTTTGTGCATTGGTTATCAAGAAATTTGCAATATTCATTTATTTATCTTGTATATAATTTTTCAAATGAAAATCGAAGCTTTCCGAAACGGGCATAAAATCGAAATTCAATTGTTTTTTAATTTTTTGATTGCTGAGTTTGGACTCAGAAGTTATGGCTTCAATATTAACTTTGTTCGCCATACGAAGACTCGGAATAAGCCAACCAAATAGCATGTTAAGCGTTTTTCCAATATTTAAAACAGATTTAGAAATAATTTTGACTGGTGATTGACCAACAGCTGTTCTCACTTTATTAGCGATGATTTCATTTTTAATATTTTCAGAATTTAAAACAAATCTTTGATCAAATATATTAGAATCCATCAACTGAATACTAATTTTTGCCACATCACGAACGTCAACATAACCTGATGATCCATCTGTCGAAAAGCCTGATTTTGCAAGTTGTCCAAACATCTCACCACTACTACTCGACCAATTGCCAGAACCAATGATAATCGACGGATTAACGATGACAACATTGAGTCCTTCAGCTGCTGCGCGCCAAATTTCCATTTCAGAGAAATGTTTGGATTTAGCATAAGCTGAATGATCTAATTTAGAATTAAAATCGCAGGTTTCGTCCTGTAATTTTTCGTCATTAAAACCATCTAAAACCGCTACAGAACTTACAAAACAAAATTTTTCGACACCAGAATCTTGTACTGCGTAAAGTAGATTTTTTGTTCCTTCGATATTGGTTTTGTACATCAAGTCACGATCTTTCGGGTGAAAGCTAACCTTTGCCGCACAATGGTAAATTTCGGAGACATTTTCAACGGCTTTTTCTAAAGAAAAAATATCGTCAAAATCGGTATTAATCCATTCGATTTGGTTAAAATAAAAATCAGGCTGATCGGTATAGAATTTATAAGAATTCAAAACATCTTTTAAATCGCTATTTGGACGTTTGGTAGCACGAACTTTACGTCCTTGTTTCAGAAGTTCTAAAACAATAACGCGCCCCAAAATCCCCGTTGCACCAGTTACTAAAATGTATTCTTCCTTCGGATGTGCCTCCAAGCTGTAGTTTTTATAAAATCAAGTTCCGACAAAGATACGCATTGAAACTCTAAATTAAAACCTCTTATTTATCAAACAAAAATGCTTTAACTGCAATTGCAAAATCAGTTGGATTATTGGCTTGCACCCAATGCGAGGCATTTGGAATCTCTACCAAATTAGAATTCGGAAACTGTTGCTTGATTAAGAAATCGTCTTGCGGAAGAATATAATTGGACTTAGAACCTTTTATAAACAAAGTCGGACCATTGTAAACACCAAATTTGATTGCGTTAGACACAAATTCTGTATAGTTATCCGCCAAAGTTTGTAGGTTAAAACGCCAGTCCAACTTCTTATCCTCTGTCCAATAAAGATTCTTCATCAAAAACTGAATAACAAAAGTCTCTGGGATAAATTCTTTGAGAACATCTTCCACATCGTGACGCGATTCAACTTTAGAAAAATCAACCGACTGCAAAGCTTTAATAATACCTTGATGATGTGCTGGATATGCTTTTGGCGAAATATCAACAACGATAAGTTTTTCTATTTTTTCAGGGAAATTAATAGCGCATTGCATTACCGCTTTTCCACCAAGAGAATGTCCCAAAAGATAGGCTTTATCCATGTTATGAGCATTCATGTAATTGATAATATCGTTTGCTAAATCATCATGCGTCATCGACGACGAATGAAAACTTCTGCCGTGATTTCTAAGATCCAACAAATGCGTTGGCATCATTTCTCCAAATTCTTTCCCGAAACTTCCCCAGTTGTCGAGCATTCCGAAAAGTCCATGTAGCACCAACAAAGGCGTCCCAGCCTTATCTTCTCCGTATATTTTAGAATGTAATATTTCCATTTTAAAACTTTTAATTTTGAATTTTAGATTTTAAATATTTTCCAAAATTCATAATTAATAATTCATCATTTATGTTCTACCATTTCGCCAATCTCTTCAGATAAGCTTGGATGGTGTTTTCTAATCCCATGTACAAAGCTTCCGAAATCAAAGCATGACCAATCGAAACTTCCAATAAGTTAGGAATATTGTCAGAAAAATATTTTAAATTGTCTAAACTTAAATCATGTCCTGCGTTAATTCCTAAACCAAATTCGGTTGCTTTAAGTGAAGTTTCGTAGTAATCTTTAATCGCTGCTTCAGGATTATTTGGATATTCTTTTGCAAAAGCTTCTGTGTAAAGTTCGATTCGATCTGCTCCCGTTTTTGCTGCCCACTCTACCATTTCGGGATATGGATCTAAGAAAATCGAAGTTCGAATTCCCGCATTTTTAAAAGTCGAAACGATGTCTGTCAACTTATCCAAATGCGTTTTACAATCCCAGCCAGCATTTGATGTAATCGCATCTTCTGCATCAGGAACTAAAGTTACTTGCTCAGGCTTCACTTCCAAAACCATTTTAATAAAATCTGGATAAGGATTTCCTTCAATATTAAATTCGGTTGTGACCAAAGGTTTTAGATTATAAACATCTTTGCGAGTGATATGTCTTTCATCAGGTCTTGGATGAATGGTAATACCTTGTGCGCCAAATTTCTGCGCATCGATTGCAATTTGTGTTACACTTGGCACATCACCACCTCTTGCATTTCTTAAAGTTGCAATTTTATTGATATTGACACTTAGTTTTGTTGTCATTTTTTAATTTGATTTTAAATTTTATTGACTTGCATAATCTCCAACTCAAAGTCTTGCGCTGCGACCAAAAGATGGTCAAAAATATCTGACTGAACGCGCTCGTAGTCTGCTAAATTCGAGTAAATTGTAAAACAATAAATCTCCAATGGAAGACCTTGCGTTGTGTTTTCGAGTTGTCGAACGAGGATAATTTCCTTCTGCTCGATATTAGGATTATGTTTAAGATAAGCTTCTACATACTTTCTGAAAACCCCAATATTGGTCAATTGTTGACGGTTGAGATCATTTTCAGGATTCTGATAATCGTTTTGTTCCCTTGCGATTTCGGAACGTTTGGTTTTAATATAATCAGAAATTAAATTTACTTTTTCTAAACGATCTAGATCTGCTTCTTCTAAAAAATGAAAAGATTTAATATTAAAAATCATCGAACGCTTTATACGACGAAGATTTCCTTCGGTCATCACTTGATAATTTCGAATTTCGGTGGTCATCAAATCATAAGTCGGAACGGTAGAAATTGTCTTATCAAAATTCATAATTTTGGTTGTTAAAAGACTAATTTCCATAACATTACCCTCCAAATTATATTTCGGAATGCCAATCCAATCACCAACTTTCAAACTTCGAGAGGTCGCCACATGGATCCCTGTTACAAAACCCAAAATAGTATCTCTAAACACCAAAACCATTACTGCAGTAATTGCCCCAAGACTTCCCAAAATTGTCCCAGCACTGATGTTAAATATGATTTTGATAGCGATAAAAAACAAAATTACACCACCAAAAATCTTAACGGTTTGCGAAATCGCACGAAAAGCAATCAATTTGTAACTGTCTTTTGTAAGGATATAATACTTCTCAATCGCGTTGTAAAGTCGCAAGCCCAAACCAGCGATAACAACAACTTGCCCAATGTCGACAATCTTATCGAGAATACCTTTAGTAATCTTATGCATGCCCGCATAAAAAATGGAATCCAGAGCAAACGTACAAAGACCCAACGCAATAATGTGCGCAATTGAGTTAAAAAAACGAGCTTTAATTAAAGAATAGACAAATGGATACTTTTCTGGATTCGAAAAATATTTTGAAACCAGTTTAAAGCCTAATTTGATTAGAAAATCTACTAAAAATAAAAAGCCTAATAGCACCAAAATTTTGCACGTCACCTGAAAAATCCAAGCAGCATCACCTCGAAAATACTGTGCAAAAAAAACATTAATCTGGTCACTAATGTTTTGCAAAAAATCTTTGGTATCGTCCAATTCGTCTTTCATATTTACAAAATTAACAATTTATTTTTCACCTTACCGAAAATCCTTATTTTTAACTCAAATTTAGAACATGGAGGAAGGATTAATCACACTTGTCAGCATCATATTATTAATCATCGGGATTCTTGGGACGTTTCTCCCCGTATTACCAGGATTGGTCATAAGTTTGGCTGGCTTTTTAATTTTTAAATTTGGGACAGATTCGGATATGCCGATGTTGTACGTTTGGATTTTCGGAATTTTGACAGCAATTTCTGCGGTTCTCAATTATGTAATTCCTGCAAGAACTAATAAAAAATATGGCGGAACACGCTGGGGAAGCATTGGCTCGTTTGTTGGGACGATTGCAGGTATGTTTTTAATTCCGGTTCCTTTTGGCTTTTTAATTGGGATGCTTTTGGGCGTATTAATCGGAGAACTTCTGCATGACATGAACGACAAGAAAAAAGCTTTCAACTCGATGAAAGGCGCTTTAATAGGCTTCCTTTATGGGACAGGATTTAACTTCATGGTCGGAATGGCAATGTTTTTGGTAGTTATGTATTATGCATTTTTTTAAATACATTTAAACCTCACAAAATATTAAACTATGATACGTCCTATTTTATTAACAACAATCCTATCTTTAGGAATTTTAAGTTGCGAAGCTCAGAAGAAAACAACAACTTCTACATCCAATTCTAGTTCAACTTCTACATCGACTAGCAGCCAATCAACAAACACATCAGGTTTGAAAAAAGTAAACATCGACATGGGCGATTATCAACAAATCGCAGGTACAGATCTAAGCATAAAATATAACGGAATTATCGAAGATAGCCGTTGTCCTGAAGGTATGACTTGCGTTTGGGCAGGCGTTGCAGTTGCGGAGTTAGAAGTTATGACGCCAAGTTCTCGACCTAGAATGATACAATTAGCAACGACCGAAATGGAATCTCGCGGTCTTAAAAAATCCGAAACAGTATATGGTTATGACATTAGTTTAAAAACCGTGTCGCCTCATCCTTCCAAAAATGAAAAACCAGCTGGCACCAAAAATTCTATCGGTTTAGAAATTCAAAAGCAGAAATAAATTACCAGTCAATCGCAGATTTTTGTTTCGATATTAAATATTCGTTGATTTTGGAAAAAACTTTACTTCCATAAAATCCACGATGTACCGAAAACGGCGATGGATGGGCAGATTGAAGAATAAAATGTTTTGCAGGGTTTATTAATCCTGCTTTTTTTTGTGCAAAAGCACCCCACAATACAAAAACAACATTTTCCTTTTCCTCCGAAATTTTTTCGATAATAAAATTGGTGAATTTTTCCCAACCCAAATCTTTGTGCGAATTTGGTTCGTGCGCTTTAACCGTCAACGTTGCATTCAGTAGCAAAACACCTTGCTTTCCCCAATCATCCAATTCGGTTTTGGAACGATCAATATTGAGATCGTTTTTTAATTCAGTAAAAATATTTTTAAGTGATGGTGGCGCCTTAACACCTTCGGTCACAGAAAAACAAAGTCCGTTGGCTTGGTTGTCATTATGATAAGGATCTTGACCAATAATTACGACCTTAACCTCATCAAAAGGCGTCAATTCTAAAGCGCGAAAAATTTGGTCTTTTGGTGGAAAACATTTACTGGATGCATATTCCTGATTAACATTTTGCCACAAATTTTTAAAATAGTCGCTTTCTTTTATCGGTTTTAAAATTTCATCCCAAGTCATTTGACAAAATTAATTGTAATAATTTTCATGAACAAATGTCAGCACAAATCTAGTTTGTATAATTTTTGATAATTTAGAACAAAAGAAAGAATATGCTTACAGATTTTTCAAGTCTTGCAAAAGATATCAACATACCAACGGAGAATTTAAAAAAATTCGTTCAAGATTTTGAATTAAACATCGACTCTGTCATCAATGACAAAATGCAAGCGACACCAGAATTTACAAAATTTGTGAAAGAACAAAAAGACTTTCTCTCAAAATACAGTAGCGACCTAGGAAAAGAGAAAACACCAAAAGACATCGCGGAAACAATTTCGAAACCAATAGAAGAAGTTGATGATTTAATTAATAAAGAACATAAAAATCTTTTTGACAACGGACTTTACAAAGCGTCTGTGTCTAGTTACAATATCGATCGAGAATTAGGCGGTGATTATCAATTTGTGTATGATTATTTTGGGAAGAAAACGCCACTTTTCCAAAAAGATTTTATAGGATATAGTGATTTGTATTTTTACATTATCGACATGCTAGAGCCTTTCACCGACGAGAATCAGCTTAACAATTGGGGAATCCATCGTGCGGCAGGAATTATACTTTATGGACCTCCAGGAAGCGGAAAAATATTTTGGGCAAAACGCATTGCAAAAATTATCGATTACAAATTCGAGGAAATCCGAAAATCTTATCTGAAAACTAATTTCTTTAATAATGAAAAATCTGATTTTAATGACTTTTTAGTTAGCATTATGAAGCAAGAAAAAATCCTTCTGTTCTTGGATGATTTCGATGTTATTATGGAAGAAAAAGAAAGTCAAGATGGTTACGCTTGGGAACTTAAAGAAACTAAAAACATTATTTTCCACACCATCGACAAGTTCGAGAAAGAGCATATTTTAATGATTGGTGCTGCAAAAAATGTCTCGGATATAGACTCAGAAATCCTTGCGCCAGGTCGCTTTGATGTGATGATTCCGATTTTCCCGCCGAATCCGCAAGAACGTGCCGAAATGATTTTGTATTATATGTTACAAAATCTTTCCGAAGACGCAACCTTGTTAGAAGTTTTAAAATTTAACAAAGCGGACCAATTGCCTTTTTGGCGAGAAAGCGCAAACAAAATGAAAGCCTTCTCCAACACGATGATTATTGACTTTACACAAAGTCTCAAAAAACGAATCCGTAATCTTTATCTTAAAAAAGAGGTTACAACTTTAAAAATTGATCAAACAATTTTGGATGCTGCACTCAAGGAAGCTGCGGGAAAATTGACACAAGAATATCTTAACAGTATACATTTATTTTTGCAAGAAGTAAGTATTAATTCGGAAGAAGAATTTTATCCAAGAATCTTGACGTTGCAACAAGAGCTTCAATTCTATATTAGAAAAGAAGAACCTGTGCGAAGTATCGGTTTTAATAAAGATGAAAATCCCGAGAATAATTCGTAGAAAATGGCTATAAATATTTTTGAATGCCTAATTTTGCAAAACTAATTGACAAATACCCGTGATCAACAACGACCAGATAAAAGAAATCAGTGCTAGAATTAAGGATTTGCATAAGTATCTTCAAATCGAAAAAAAGAAAATCGAGATCAGCAATGATGACGAAAAAACGGCTGCTCCAGAATTTTGGGATAATCCAAAAGAAGCCGAAGTTTTCTTAAAACAACTTCGTTCTAAAAAGAAGTGGGTTGAAGATTACGAAGATATTTTTACTGAGTTCGAAGATTTCCAAGTTTTGATAGAATTTGCAAAAGAAGATGCTGACAGCGAAAAAGAACTGAACGAAAATTTCCCAAAACTTGTCGAAAAAATTGAAAATTTAGAATTCAAAAATATGCTTTCTAATGAAGGCGATGAGCTTTCTGCGGTGCTTCAAATTACCGCTGGCGCAGGCGGAACCGAAAGCTGCGATTGGGCTGGGATGTTGATGCGTATGTACATCATGTGGGCTGAAAAGCAAGGCTATAAAGTAAAGGAGCTTAACTTCCAAGAAGGCGACGTTGCTGGTGTCAAAACGGTGACATTGGAGATCGAAGGCGAATTTGCTTTTGGCTATCTAAAAGGTGAAAATGGCGTCCATCGTTTGGTGAGAATTTCGCCGTTTGACAGTAATGCAAAGCGACATACGAGTTTTGCTTCGGTTTACGTTTATCCTTTGGTTGATGATACTATTGAGATTAACATTAATCCTGCTGATATTAGTTTTGAAACCATGCGTTCGTCTGGTGCTGGTGGCCAGAATGTTAACAAGGTAGAAACTGCAGTTAGACTTCGACACGCACCGACTGGTATTATCATAGAAAACTCCGAATCGCGATCTCAGCTTCAAAACAAAGAAAAAGCGATGCAACTCTTAAAGTCTCGACTTTATGAAATGGAACTTGAAGAAAAAATGCGTGCCCGTAACGAAATTGAAGCCAACAAAATGAAAATTGAATGGGGAAGCCAAATCCGAAATTATGTTATGCATCCTTACAAATTGGTAAAAGATGTACGGTCAGGATTTGAGACTTCAGATGTCGATGGCGTGATGAATGGCAACATAACTGCCTTTTTAAAATCCTTTCTAATGGCGGAAGGACAAGCCGAAACTGATGAAAGTCAGTTTTAAAACCGATAAATTTTAACTAAAATTAACTCCCCCTATCATAGATAAAATTAATCAATTAAGTATATTTGCGACACAAAAATTAATATGGAACACTTTGAAAGCTGGAAAGACTTATTAAACCCCGAGTTTTACATTAAAATGGGTGGGTTTTGGCTAATATTATTCATCATTTTTGCAGAAACTGGACTTTTCGTTGGTTTCTTTTTACCAGGAGATTCTCTATTATTCGTATCGGGAATTTATGCAGTGGAAATCGTTAAAGAATCACTTGGTGGGACAGGCAACGATCTTCTAGATACTACCCTTCTTGCAAGTTGCATCTCTTTAGCTGCAATCATCGGTAACGAAGTTGGATATTATTTCGGTGTTAAAACTGGACCAGCTTTGTACAAACGTCCTGACACAATGCTTTTCAAAAAGAAATACCTTTACCAAGCACATGACTTTTTCGAAAAACACGGTAGTATGGCTGTTATTATGGCAAGATTTTTACCAGTTGTAAGAACTTTCACCCCGATTGTTGCTGGTATTGTTAAAATGGACAAGAAAAGATTTTTGCTAGACAACATTATTGGTGCGGTACTTTGGTCATTCAGTTTGGTATTTGCGGGACATTATTTAGATAAAGTGTTTAAAGATCAATTCGGCATCGATCTTAAGTCTCACCTAGAATGGATTATCATTATCATTGTTCTTGTTACGACACTTCCAGTATTAATCAAATTTGTATTTGGAGGTCCAAAAGAAGAACCAAAAGGTCCACAAGCATAAATTTCTTCTTAAATTATATTAAAAAAGAATCTCAAATGAGGTTCTTTTTTTGTTGGAAAATAATATTTTTCTATATTCGAAAAAGAATAAAAAATAACACAATATGCAAACATTAGTATCGCAAGCTACCGACCTAGAAAAGGCGGAGTTTTATAAGAAAACCTACGGACACGTTGCTTTAGCAATTTTGGCTTTCATCGTTGTCGAAACAGTATTAATTAATATCGTCCCAGAACAATATATTTTTGCAATGTTTCAGCAAAAATTCACTTGGTTATTTATCCTTGGTGCATTTTGGCTGGCATCGACATTAGCTAACAAATGGACATTGGCGCAAAGCCGCTCGACACAGTACATGGGACTTGGTTTTTATGTTTTGTTAGAAGCTATCATCTTCTTACCAATCATGTACATTGCCGTTGTATACACAGGTTTAGAAGTTATTTATCAAGCTGCAATTCTTACATTGGCTTTATTTGTTGGACTTAGCGCTTACGCTTTCTTTAGTAAAACTGATTTCTCTTTCTTAAGATCCATCATCGTAATTGGAGGATTTGTCGCTTTAGGACTTATTGTTGCAGGCGCAATTTTCGGATTCAACTTAGGGCTTTGGTTTTCTGTAGGGATGATTTTGATAGCATCTGCAAGTATCCTTTACCAAACCAGCAAACTAAAAGACACTTATGCTACAGATCAATATGTAGGGGCATCTTTACAATTATTCTCATCAATTATGTTACTATTCTGGTACATTCTTAGAATCTTGATGAGTAGAAGAAATTAATCAAATCAATATATCAAAAATGAAAGGCTCGGATTTTAAAATCTGAGCCTTTTTGAATTTAACATCGTTGGAAAAATCATTACTTCTTGTCCAAAAACCTTATCGATGCGTTCAGCAATATTTGGAAGCTCGCTTAACAGGAATCCTTCTCTTAGTTCCTCATTTGCGAAGACCAAAAGAAGATTGGTATTACGACCTTCTCTTACCATATCAGTGCTAACTTCGGACAGAATATATTTGTCCACATCTATTAAGTTTTCGACCATGTTATGAAGCTCATTATCACAATATTGATCCCATTCTGGAATGCGATTTTCGGTTGTATGAAAAGTGATACTTAAAATACTCATTTATTTGATTTTAATTAGACAATAAGTTGAATTTGATAGGCAATATTAGGCAAAATTTTCGTATTTTAGCAGATGCGTTTGCTAATGGAAAATTTTAGCAAAAATAGCATTAAAATCAATTTTAAAGAACTAAAAAATAGGGAATTTTCCCGGTTAATTTTAAAGAATATAGATGAGATCAGAAGGAGAAAAGTTAATTCCTATCAACATTGTTGATGAAATGAAGTCCTCTTATATCGATTATTCGATGTCGGTAATTGTGTCCAGAGCCTTACCTGACGTAAGAGACGGATTAAAACCAGTACACAGAAGAGTACTTTACGGGATGTATGGCTTGGGTGTTTTTTCTAATAGAAAATATTTAAAATCTGCCAGAATTGTTGGGGATGTTTTGGGTAAATATCACCCACATGGCGACAGCTCGGTTTACGATGCAATGGTACGTATGGCTCAACCTTGGAGCCTTCGTTACGAGCAGGTAGATGGTCAAGGTAACTTCGGATCTATGGATGGTGACCCGCCAGCAGCAATGCGTTACACCGAAGCTAGACTTAAAAAAATCTCTGACGAAATCCTTGCAGATCTTGACAAAGAAACTGTAGATTTCCAAAATAACTTCGATGACAGCTTAACAGAGCCAACGGTTTTACCAACGAAAATCCCTAACCTATTGGTGAATGGTGCATCTGGTATTGCGGTTGGTATGGCAACTAATATGGCGCCACACAACTTGTCAGAAAGTATTGATGCAATTTGTGCATATATCGATAATCGCGAAATTACGATTGATGAATTGATGAAGCATATTATTGCGCCTGACTTCCCAACTGGTGGTATTATCTACGGTTACGATGGCGTTAGAGATGCTTTCCATACAGGTCGTGGGCGTATTATTTTGAGAGCTAAAGTTGGCTTTGAAGAAATCGGAAACCGTAATGCAATTATCGTTTCAGAAATTCCTTATCAGGTTAACAAAGCTGAAATGATTGCAAGAACTGCAGAGTTGGTTAAGGATGATAAAATCCCTGGAATTTATGAAATCCGTGACGAGTCTGACAGAAACGGTCTTCGTGTTGTTTATGAATTGAAAAACGACGCGATCCCGAATGTTGTACTTAACTTATTGTACAAATATACTGCACTACAAACTTCTTTCAGTGTTAATAATATTGCCTTGGTTAAAGGGCGTCCAGAGCAACTTAATTTAAAAGACATCATTCATCATTTCGTAGATCATCGTCACGTTGTGATCGTTAGACGTACAGAATACGAATTGAGAAAAGCGCGTGAAAGAGCGCATATCTTAGAAGGATTCATGAAGGTAATCGGAACGCAAGAGTCTTTGGACAAAGCGATTTCTATTATTCGTCATAGTGCAAATCCAGCGGAAGCAAAAGAAGGATTAATTGCAGAATTCGATCTTAGCGACATCCAAGCTCAAGCGATTCTTGACCTAAGACTTGCTCGTCTTACAGGAATGGAATTGGACAAAATCCGTGATGAGTACGAGCAAATCATGGCTTTAATCAATGACTTGGAAGATATTTTAGCAAACGAACCGAGAAGATATCAAATTATTAAAGATGAACTTCTTGAAGTTAAAGAAAAATATGGTGACGAAAGACGTTCAGAAATCGATTATTCTGGTGGAGAAATGTCAATCGAAGACCTTATCCCAGATGAGAAAGTTGTATTAACAATTTCGCACGCTGGTTATATTAAAAGAACACTTCTTTCAGAATACAAAGTTCAGTCAAGAGGTGGCGTAGGTAACCGTGGCGCAACAACGCGTGACGAAGATTTCTTAGAATACATCGTTACAGCAACCAACCACGAGTATTTATTATTCTTTACCGAAAAAGGAAAATGTTTCTGGTTAAGAGTATTCGAAGTTCCTGAAGGTTCTAAAACGGCTAAAGGTAGAGCGGTTCAAAACCTTATAAACATCGAACCAGATGATAAGATTAAAGCTTACATCCGTACCAAAGATCTTAAAAACGAAGACTACACAAACCAAATGAATGTTGTGATGATTACCAAAAACGGAACCATCAAAAAAACCTCATTGGCTGCATATTCTAGACCAAGAACTAATGGTGTTAACGCGATCGAAATTCGTGAAGACGATATGCTTTTAGGTGCTAAATTAACGAACGGAAGTTCTGAAATTATGATCGCTTCTAAAGGTGGTAAATGTATTCGTTTCCCAGAAGAAAAAGTACGTGCTGTTGGTAGAACATCAATTGGTGTACGTGGTATCGACCTTGGAGCGGGTGACGAAGTAATAGGTATGATCGTCGTTAATGATTTAGAAAATGATACTGTATTAGTTGTTTCAGAAAAAGGTTACGGAAAACGTACTGCTGTTGAAGATTATCGTATCACAAACCGTGGTGGTAAAGGTGTTATTACACTTAACATTACAGAAAAAACGGGCGATCTTATCGCCATCCAATCAGTTACTGACGAAGATGGATTAATGATTATCAACCGTTCTGGTGTTGCTATTAGAATGAACACTGCCGAACTTCGTGTGATGGGTAGAAATACACAAGGTGTTAAATTGATTAACCTAAAAGGAAATGACGAAATTGCTGCGATTGCAAAAGTAGAAATGGACAAAGAGGTTGAAGATGAAGAATCTGAAAACGGAGAAGCAACAACTAACGAAGATGGTACAACAATTGTAAATGAAACATCTTCTGAAGAAAATCCAACATCGGAAACTACGGAAGAAAACCAAGACAACAATAACGAAGAATAAATTTTAAAATAAATGAAAAAAATATTTTTAAGCTTAACAATGATTGCGGCTTCGCTGTCATTTGCTCAAAAAAAAGAAATCGCTAATGCAGTAAAGGCTGCAGACCAAGGCGATGTTAACGGAACTGCGGCTGAAGTATCAAAAGCTGAAGCTATTTTCGGAGACAAAATCTATTTATTAGAGCCATCTCTTCAAGAACAATATTATTATGCTAAAGGTCTTGGCCTAGTAAAAGCTGGAAAAATTGCGGAAGGCGCACAAATCCTTTCAAAAATTACAGATTTAGGAAAGTCTACAATCTATTCAGGTAAAGACAATGACAAAAACAAAGTTTACTTTGTTGGAAAAGAACAAGCTGATAAGCTAGGTGCTGGATTATCTTTAAAAGAAGAAAAGTATTCTCCATCTTTAGCTAGTAAATTGGGTAACCAACTCAATGCGTCATACCAAACGATTAACAAAAAAGCTTATGACCTTTATCAGGCTAAAGATTTAGCTGGTGCAGCAAAACAGTTCGAAGAAGCTTACTATTTATCTAAAGCTGCAGGTGCCGAAAATCAAAGTTTGCTTTATTCTTCAGCTGTGTCTTATGCGCAAGGTAACAAGAAAGAAGAATCTGCAAGAGTTTTCGATCAATTAATCGCAATGAATTATACAGGTGTTGAAACCGTATATACTGCTAAAAATAAAAAAACTAATGCTGTTGACAACCTAGATAAAGCGACTTTTGATCTTTATAAAAAGATGGGCGCTTCTAGTGATTATACTGACTTTAAAGAAGAAAAAACACCAAGCAAAGAAGAGGAAATGTACGACATCCAATCTGCTTTGTTAATGGAAATGGAAAAGTATGATCAAGCCATTGATGTTGCACAGAAAGGTCTTAAAAAATTCCCGAACAACGCAAAACTTGGTAATACTTTAGGTCTTGCTTATTATAAAGCTGGGAAAACTGATGAGTTTGTAAATTCATTAAAGTCTCAAATTGCTAAAAACCCTAACGATGCAGTTAACTACTACAATCTAGGTGTAATTTTAAGCAAAGATGCTTCTAAACAAAAAGAAGCTGAAGAGGCGTTCAACAAGTCAATTAGTCTTGACCCTAGCAATAAGAATGCATTAACCAATATGGTATATCTTATCATGGGAGATGATTCAAAAACAGTTGATGAATTCAACGCCCTTAGAAAAGCTAAGAAAATCGATGAAGCTAACAAAGTGATGGAATTACGTCGTGCAAGGTTTGCAAAAGCAATCCCATATGCAGAGAAAGCTTATGCATTAGACCCTAAAGATGCCGACATGGTTTCTTTACTAAAAGGACTTTATAATGCGACGCAAAACACAGCGAAGTACAACGAGTTTAAAGCTAAAGAAGCTGAACTAAAAAAATAAAAAAATTGGAGGCCTTGGCTTCCAATTTTTGTTTAAAGGAAAATAATTAAACTATCTTTGTAATTAAGATTTTAAAACTAAAAAATAATGAAATTTTTCATCGACACTGCTAATTTGGAGCAGATTAAAGAAGCTCAAGACTTAGGAATTTTGGATGGTGTTACAACCAACCCATCGCTAATGGCTAAAGAAGGTATCGCTGGTCAAGAAGCAATCAACAAACATTATGTTGACATTTGCAATATCGTTGATGGTGACGTTTCTGCAGAAGTTCTTTCAACAACTTATGAAGAAATGATCAAAGAAGGTGAAGAGTTAGCAGCTTTACACGAAAGAATCGTTGTTAAAATCCCAATGATTAAAGACGGTATCAAAGCGCTAAAATACTTCTCTGACAAAGGCATCAAAACCAATTGTACATTAGTATTCTCAGCTGGTCAAGCTTTGTTAGCTGCTAAAGCTGGCGCTACTTATGTTTCGCCGTTCTTAGGAAGATTAGATGATATTTCTGTTGATGGTATCGAGTTAATCCAAGAGATCAGAACAATCTACGATAACTATTTATTTGACACTCAAATTTTAGCAGCGTCTATCAGAAATCCAATGCATATCATCAATTGTGCAAAAATCGGTGCTGATGTTATCACTTCGCCACTTCCATCAATCCTTAACTTGTTAAAACACCCATTAACAGACAGCGGATTAGCACAATTTGTTGCTGATGCTAAAAAAATGAACTAATCATTTTATTTATACATATAAAATCCGAAGTTTTTAGCTTCGGATTTTTTTGTTTTAAAAATTTATTTAAAAGACAATTCTATTTTGTTATTGTCTTTTTTAAGTTCTTCTTTTAACCGAGCTTCGCGCTCCTTCATCCAACGATTATCGCCTTCCGCTGGCATAATGATAATCCCGCCCATAGTTGCTTGTTTGAAGCCTTGTGTGGGATCTTTCGCATAATCATCCAGCAACTTTTGATACTCTTTCATATTTAAAGTCAATTCGTTTTTTGGTTTTTTGAAATTTTTAACCTCTTCAGCAGTTAAGGTTTTAATACCTTTCAGTTCCAAAATATGAGATTGCGTCTTATCTTCAATTTTAACAATTAAACCAGGAAGTCCAGAAAACTTGTAAGGATCGTCCTGCAACGGAATTTCGTTAGCAAACCACGCCGTCCATTCTCTTCCCGAAAAATCTAAAGTTGCTTTTTGCGTCTGCCACTTCCCTATTTGTTATTTATCCGGAAGTATTTTCCAAGTTAGTTTTCTTTCGTCTGCAATTTTATAGCGATTCATTCCGATACGGTTATGCAATTCTGTTTTAAAATCAGGGTAAGTTTTGAAACCGAATAACGTTCTGCATCGACCTTCATATTAGGTTTAATATTAACCATCCCTGTTGCTTTTAACTCCATTTCTAAAGCTGCACGAACCAACGAATCCGAACGATAAGCCGTATAACTGTAATATTCTGAACCTTCTTTGGATGTATCCAAATACATCATTTCGATACGTTGATTAGCCTTATTTGTGGAATCTTTGACCAATTTGTATTCATAAATGTAACGCTGATTTTGCGCGAAAAGGTTTAAAAAATTTAATGCTAAACAAAAAATAAGTAATAATCTCATAGTCTTAATTTATTAAAAAAACTGCCTCATAATTTAAAATAAAATAGAGGCAGTATGTGTAAATATAACTGTGTGTGGTTTATTTAGTTTCGATTCTTATTTCACCTTTGTCATTGTATTTATTAACATTAACATTTTTGATATCTTTTGGTGCAATTTTATCCATTTCCGCTTTTGTAACTTCTTTACCATTGATGAAAAACTTCATTTGTCCTGAAGAATAATTTCTAAAATCTAATCCATCAATTGTAAAAAGATTATCATTTTTGAATAACGTAATTCCGCTAGAAGGCGCAGCAAAGATTCTTGGCGCAGCAATTGTTTTTGCAGAACTAACAACCCAAGGACGATCAACCATTGATTTTTCGCTTCTCAAATCTTTACGCTTTTCGTTTATTTTTTTCTGAAGCTCTTGGATTTCTTTTTTACGTTTTTCGTACTGACGTTTATCTTTTGCAGTCAACTCTCTACCAAACGCAATGTCTTCAAAACCAAAATCCTTGAATTCGAAAGTCGGTAAATCCTTCAGTATTTTTTCCAATTCGATATCTGGCATTGTAAAGTCAGAAAGATTTAAGACGCGATTTAGTTTAGACCCATCATTTGCACTTACATAATCTTTTCCGTTGTAGATATAGACATTGCGACCACTTTTAGCAGCTTCTTCCATTTTCTTTTTCCATTCTGGAGAGTTGTATTTTTTCTCCATTTCTAAAGCACGTTGCTCCATGTCTGACACTATCTTTTTCCATTCTGGAGAATTATATTTTTTCTCAATTTCTACAGCACGTTGCTCCATGTCTGACACTTTCTTTTTCCATTCTGGAGAATTATATTTTTTCTCAATTTCGGCAGCATTTCTTTCAATTTGCGCTACTTTTTGTTTCCATTCTGCGGAGTTATAATACTCATCAATTTGTTTGGCATAGTCGTCTGATCTTTTTAACATCGCTTGATAACGGTCAGAGGTGATGATTTTATCAGCTTCATTTGCTAAAGCTTCAACTTCTTTCGTTTTTGCAAGATACTCTGGTGAGTCATCTTTTTTTGCTTTTATTAAATCATTGATTGCTTTGTTTTTATCAGAGATTTTTTTATTGATTTCAGAAATCAATTTGTTATCATTACTAATCTGATTGTTAACAGACGAAAGTCCTTCCTGAGCAGACTTAACCGCTTTAGGCATCGAAGACAACGATATTGTATCGACAATCGTAGTATCTTTTTTCATACCTTGGATTGCTTGTTCAATTTCAATATTTGTCTTTTTTATTTTTTGGTTTTTCGCGTTAACGAGGTAGGCGAAAGACAGCATAAACAATAGCGGCAAAGCAAAAATCCTGCGCGCATAACTGTATTTGGTTTTACTTTTAGTAAGCATTTTTAATCTTTTTTTGAGGTTAGATGATAAAAATGGACTTGTCGCTGGCAAAGTCGTCCCCGGAAAGTGACTCTCCAAAAGCATCTGCGCAAATGCCTTGGTGTCAGAACGTTTAACAGCTTTGTTGTCCGCTAAGTATTCGTGTATAAGATTGATTTCTTTATTAATGATATAGAAAATGGGATTCATCCAAAAAACAGACTTCATGATTTGCATAAACAGCTTATCCCAAGTATGTTTTTGCTCGATGTGTACCATCTCGTGCTTTAGGATTTGTTGTCCTACAGCAGATTCCATTTGGATCGATTGCTTCCAAAATAGATTTCTAAAAAACGAAAACGGTGCTTCGTCTAGGTTGGTTTGGTAAAACTTAATACCCTGCAATTCCTCATGAGGAAATAACTTTTTGATGTGATTGATTCTTATTAAACTTATTACTAATTTTGCTATAAGTACGACTGAAACAAGTCCAATAACAGCATAAAAAATTTGATGAATAGTGATGCCATGATTAATAGGATTTTCGGTTGATTGTAAATTTTGAAACAAAAATATAAGCTTCGGATTAACATCTATCGTGAAATACGACAGCTTTAACAATGGCAGACTAACACTTATTATTACCGTTAATAGTAAATAAAACCGGTTATAATGGTGAAAAGTTTTGTCTTTTAAAAACAACAAATAGTAAGCGTACATCACCGCTGAGCAAGTGATCATCTTGAGACAATATAATAGAAAAGCGTCCATTAGTCTTTGTTTTTGAGTTCGTCCAAAAGTTTTTCTAAATCTTCAACGCTGATTTCATTTTTTTCGACTAAAAACGACACCGCATTTTTATAAGAGCCTTCAAAATAGTTTCTTACGAGACTTTTGATGCTTCTACCACTGTAACTTTCTTTAGACACCAACGCAAAATATTCGTGTTGTCTTCCAAAAGTTGTATAGTCGACAAATCCTTTTTCCATAAGGATTTTAAGGATGGTAGATACGGTGTTAGTGTGCGGTTTGGGCTCAGGAAAATGTTCTAAAATATCTTTTAGAAATCCTTTTTCTATTGTCCACAGATACTGCATGACTTGTTCTTCCGCTTTTGTCAACTTGTTCATAATCTTCAGTTTAATATATCAATCAATCTTATATCACTAATTTCTTAGTAATACAAATGTAGACTAATTTTTAATTCGTACAACTATTTTTATAGTTAAAGCATGTTAAAATTTACAACTAACTAAAAATCAATTATTTAAAATTAAAACTAGAACTTAACCAACCAATAAGACACTAATAATAACCACTGAATAGCAATAAGAATCCAGGTTGGCTTAAGAGAAGCGTCTTAAAAATCTTCGATTACACCAAGAATTTTGTACGATATTACCATTTTACGCGTCAAAGTTTTGTCTTGAAAATCCACATCATCGAAACTAATTTTCTTAATTCCAAAAGCGAAAATACGTTTCATCCTCTTATTCTCTGGCTCTTGTTTTAATTGGTTGAGCATTTTCAACTTCCACAGGGCGTAGTCAGCACCTTTGCTCATGAAGATGTTGTCGGGCAAAACCATATTTAGAATTTTATCAATAACAAAAAAAGGAGACTCTTCTTGAATCTCCTTTGTAGTAGCGGGAACCGGACTCGAACCGATGACCTTCGGGTTATGAGCCCGACGAGCTACCTACTGCTCCATCCCGCGATATTGGACTGCAAATATACAACAATATTTTAATACTGCAACTAAAATAGATGAAAATATTATTTTCAATATTAATTGAATTTAAACCATTGAAAATGAACTCTAAATTAGAATATAAAAAAAAGTAATTTTTACTGTTTAGTTTTAAGTCTTTTTTAAAAATTTCAATTACAACCGCAAATAAATTCTGTTTTTTTTTATCTTTTTTTATCTAAGATATCAAATAGATGAGCTTAAAAATTTTTCTTATACTTTTTTTCTCAGCTATATTTTTTAGTTGTGATAGCAAAGACAAAAAATCAGTTCCAACCACAGATTATCCAATCGTAAACAACGAACAACCAGCGAACATTAATAATTATAATGACGATATTAAAAAGATTTTAGAAATACCAACTAATAGGTATTCGCAGAATTTAGATGGCTACAATTTTAACCTTCCATTTAATTTTAGGATCAACGAATTGTCCACAGAAAATAGTCCAAATCATTCTTTCAAAATGCGTGGGAAAGTGAAACCTGATTTTGAAATTGACAGTCAATCCGAGGGTTTTAGACGATTCCAAGTTTATAATTTCATAAACATAATACCCTTTTCGTCTGACCAGGGTGAGTTTAATATCTTCAAGAAAACAAATTCTTCTGTCGTTAAAATTGAAGATTTAATTAAACCTGCTGACAAAGTATTTTACAAAGACGACAACAGCGCAATCTTTAAAATTGATGGTAAATACAAGGCAATATATTTTGATTATTTAGCGGATAAGAAAGAATACATCTTATTTTCTAGCAACTCTCCTTTTTGGAATATCCAGCCAGAATTAAATCCGGAATTAGAGATTAACCAATTGGCTTATCATTTAAGAATGGCAAAACATATCCTAAAGCCTATAACCACTCAAAAAGAAAGTTGGTCGATGTACAAATCTCAACTATCACTTTTAGAAAATAGCTTTTTTGAAAAATTGAATTCTGAAGTGTTGGCTGCTTTCAAATCTGATCCCAACGAAAAAGTTTTCTCTCCTGCCGATAAAGGAAACATCAAATATTATAGCGTCTTCAAATCAAATCCTGAAATTAATGAGGTTTGGAAAAAACTTAGTTCCGTCACCATAAACACAAATCTTAAGATCAACGAAAAGGATTTTCAATATTTGTTTGATAATGATTTCTGACTTTTTTACTCAGAAAATTGTAAACTTATTTCTAAATCCAACAAAAGTCTAATCTTCCCTAGAGGCGATCGACAGATATTATGTTTGTTTAGCAAATCAAAAAGCGGCGATTATTTTATCTTTAAAGATTTCCCAGAGCTTCAACAAATGCATTCTGATTATTATAAAAACGAAATTAACTTCTACAAAGAATTGTTCGAAAATAGTTTTTAAATTATAAAAGATTAAAGCGCTTAAAAAAAGTAAAAAGGAGAGTCATTTCTGAATCTCCTTTTCGTAGTAGCGGGAACCGGACTCGAACCGATGACCTTCGGGTTATGAGCCCGACGAGCTACCTACTGCTCCATCCCGCGATATTGTGGTGCAAATATACAACTATTTTTTACAATTACAAATAAAAGTTAAAATAATCTAGTATTAATCACTATTTAAATACAACATTAACTAAGAACAAAATTTTAAAAACAATTGATTTTTCTGAAAAAATTGTTTCAATTTACATTGATTATAAATTCAGGTAATTTGCACCCTTAATGACATTACATCTACTCCTCTTCCTCCATATTTTTAAGTTTCATCAAAAGCGTGTATGCATTTTTGGTTACAATTTTTTTCCCGCTAAAATCTGTGGCATTTTGTATTTTCACAAAACCATTTTCCGATTCTCCTAATTGTACTGGAGTCATTTTGTAAGTTTGTTTTTTTAATTCTACAAAAACGAAATCTTTACCTTCAAAACTAACGATACTTTCTTCAGGAATCGCATCAACAAAGGAGTTTTGAGTTTCAATTACAGCATTCATATACATTCCTGGAATTAAACTGTGGTCGTAGTTTTCGAAATGACAATGCACTTCTGCAATACCGTTAGCGCCAACATCTTTACTGGTAAGCAGAATTTCGCCATAGTATTTTTTATTGGGTTCGCTATTGGTAAAGGCAATAAAACGTTGACCAGTTTTTAGAAGTTGCAAATCCTTTTCGTACACCTTTAAATTTAGATGAATATCATTAGGGTTAATCAACTCGAAAAGTATGTCCGATGGCGTTACATATTTACCAATATTAACGTTCACTTTGCTTACATAACCGTTGATACTGCTGTACACAGGAATACTACGTTTAATATTCGAAGAAGTTACAGAAGATGGATTAATATTAATAATCTGAAGTTGTTGTGCTAAAGCATTCATAGCGATTTGTTGATTGCTTACCTCAGATTGTGCTTGCTGCGTTACCTTATCACTACTTGCTTGGCTTTGGTTCAAGGTTTTTTGGCGTTTATAATCCAAATCTGCAAAATGAAGTTTAGATTTTGCCAATAAATAATCTTGTTGAAGTTGTACAAATTCGGGGTTTTCTATAATGGCAATCACCTGACCGTTTTTCACTTGCATACCAGGTAACAGAGACGTGCTACGAAGATAACCGCCCATTGGCGTACTTACAGAAACTAAATTTTGTGGTGGCACATCCACTTTTCCGTTGAGTTTTAAAGTAGTCGAAATACTTTGCTCGCTCAAAATTGCGGTTTCTATTGGTGCATTTTTTAATTGCGCATCGGTTAGGTGGACGATGGTTTCGTCTGTCTTAATTGTAGGTTTTGGGTTAGCTTCTTCGTTTTTGTTACATTGAAAAAATAAGAATAAAGCTATAAAAGCTACAGAAATTTTATAATATTTAAAATAGGTATTCATGAGATTAATTAAGACTTAAATAGTTCAACAAAATGGCACTTTCATTCAGTTTCCAAACAGCATCAGTATAATTACTTTTCAAAGCAATTGCTTGGTTAACGAGCATTACAAATTCCAGATAATTAATCTCTCCATTTAGAAATTGCTTCTTCGAAGTTTCCGTGATAATATCAGCGTTTTTTAGCTCTGTAGATTGATATTGTTGAACGATTTTAAGATTAGACTGATACAAGTTGTAGGCTTTTTCTTGTTTGTTTTTTAAATTAAATTCAGCATTCTGAACATCGTTCACCGCAATATTTTGTGCCAATTTAGAAGCATCAATTCGTGCTTTTTGAGCAGATGAAAAAATTGGTAAAGTTATCCCTAACTGCACCGAATGGAATTGAGGAGTTCCTGTGTACAACTTGTCATCTGGACCAAGACCTTTGAAACTATTTAAATTATAACCGAAAGATAAACCTGGCAACAACTTTGACTTTTCAACTTCGGTTTGATTCTCAGCCACTATAACTTGTTGCTTAAGAAGCGCTAACATGGGATTTTCTGTATCCTGATTACTGTTGATGTAGAAAGCTTCATCTTGTGCAATCCAATTTTGTGAAGAATTAAGAAGATATTGCAACTGCAATTCGCTTTGTCGAATTTCTTCCTGTACTTGTTTTAATTGAATATCAATTGCTGCCTTTTGATTATCAGCCGTTGTTTTTTCCAAAAGATTACTTTCGCCAACTTTCAATCTCAATTTTGCCTTATCCGAAAACTCCGAATACAATTCATACGCTTCGCGCAATAACTTTTCTTTCTCCTTCCAATAAAGTTGGTTGTAAAATACCAAACTCACTGCTTTTTTAATTTCGAAAACATTTACAGCGAAATTTAATTCTGATTTTTTCCATTCTTCGGTCAAAAGATTTCTTTGTTTTTTATAAACACCAGGAAAAGCAAAACCTTGAGACAAACCCAATTTAACATCGTTATAAGCAGAATTTATCTGTCCATAATCGGCAGAAACAGAAGTTTGAGGAACATCCGAAGCCGACTTTATCAAAGCTTTGGAATACTCTGATTTTAATTTTTCATTTTTTAAAATTCGATTGTACTGCTCTGCCATTTGGATCGCCGATTTCAAATCGATTGTTTGTTGGGCTTGTAAAAGATTAAACCCAGACATCCCCAATAAAATAAGGATTGGAAGACTATGTTTTGAGATTTTATTGTTCATTTTAAAACCTTTTTCGAAATTAATAAATAAGAGAGGAAGTACGAATAATGTAAGGAAAGTTGCGATTACCAAACCGCCAATAACTACTGTTGCTAAAGGTCTTTGTACTTCGGCACCTGCTCCGTTACTCAATGCCATTGGGATAAAACCAAGCGATGCCACAAAAGCCGTCATCAACACTGGGCGTAATCGCGCTTCGCCACCATCTACGACTATTCTCACAATATTTTTGATACCAGCTTTGCGGAGTCTGTTGAATTCTGAAATCAAAACTATACCGTTAAGTACTGCAACACCAAAAAGTGCGATAAAACCGACACCTGCACTGATGCTAAACGGCATCCCCCGAAGCGCTAAAAAGAAAACACCACCAATAATAGACAACGGAATAGCAGTATATATTAAAATACTTTCCTTAAGAGAGCCAAATGCTAAAAAGAGTAATAAAAATATTAAACCTAATGCAGCTGGAACTGCAATCATTAAACGATTTTTTGCATGGTTCAAATTTTCAAAAGAACCTCCATAGGTAATAGAGTAACCTGGTTGCAACTTTACATTTTTATTTACTTTCTGCTGCAATTCTTCTACAATGCTTTGTACATCTCGGTCCTTGATATTAAAACCAACAACTATTCTACGTTGCGTATTTTCACGCTGAATTTGGTTAGGACCTTGCACAATGTCAACTTGCGCCAATTGTGACAAGGGTATTTGGTTACCAGACGGCGTTGGCACCAAAAGATTGCGAATGTCATTAATGTTTTTTCGACTCGTATCTTTCAAACGAACCACCATATCAAAGCGTTTTTCTCCCTCGAAAACCATACCTGCGCTTTGTCCTGCAAATGCCGCATTTACAATTCTATTAACATCAGAAATCGATAATTTATATTGTGCCATCAAAGGTCGATTGTAATTGATGACCACTTGTGGAAGGCCAGAAATAGGTTCAATATATAGATTTTGAGTACCATCAATTCCTTCAATTATTTTTCCTAATTCTTGTGCTTTTTTAGAAAGTTCATCAAGATCGTGCCCAAAAACTTTCACCACTACATCTTGGCGCGCACCCGTCATCAATTCATTAAATCGCATTTGCACAGGAAACTGAAATCCAACGGTTATCCCAGGAACGTCTTGTAGAGCTTTTGACATTTTCTCGGACAATTCGGGGAAGGTCTTGGCGGAAGTCCATTCTTTTTTATTTTTTAGAATCACCATCATATCTGCAGCATCCATTGGCATTGGATCGGTTGGAACTTCTCCACTTCCGATTTTGGTGACCACTTTTTCTACCTCAGGAAACTGAGATTTTAAAATATGAGCGGCTTTTTGAGTGCTTTCCAAAGTTGTTTTGAGATTAGATCCAGATAATACTCTTGTTTCTACAGCGAAATCGCCTTCTTCCAAAGATGGGATAAACTCACCACCAAGCTGACTCAGTATCGCAATAGCTGTTATAAATAATGCCATAACGATAGCAAAAATTGTTTTTGGAATTCGGATAACTTTAAGAAGCATTTTAAGGTACCAAGCCTCTACTTTCTTCATCATTCTATCGGAAAAACTTGGTTTTAAACTTCGTTTTTTTAACAAGATAGAACTCATCATCGGGATGTAAGTCAAGGATAAAATAAATGCGCCTAACAAAGCAAATGCAACAGTTTGTGCCATTGGTTTGAACATTTTTCCTTCGATACCTTGCAAAGTGAGAATCGGTAGGTAAACAATTAAAATAATTATTTGTCCGAAGACCGCACTGTTCATCATCCTTCCCGCTGAAGAGATGACGATGCGATCCACTTCTTTAGTTTTAATTTTTTGAATGTTATTAAACTTTGTATGATGCGCAAAATAATGCAAAATTGCTTCAACAATAATCACCGCACCATCAATGATTAAGCCAAAATCCAAGGCGCCGAGACTCATCAAATTTCCACTAACACCAAAGAGATTCATCATACAAATTGCAAATAACATAGACAACGGAATGACCGATGCTACCAAAAGCCCCGCCCGGAAATTTCCCAAGAAAATCACCAATACAAAAACTACAATTAAAGCACCTTCTAACAAGTTGGTTTCTACAGTAGTAATAGCATTATTCACCATTTTGGTTCTATCCAGGAAAGCTTCTATTTGTACGCCTTCAGGCAAGTTTTTTTGGATGTCTCCAACTTTGGTTTTAACATCTTTAATCACTTCACTACTATTGGCGCCTTTTAGCATCATCACGATACCACCTGCCACTTCACCATCATCGTTATAAGTTAAAGCGCCATAACGTGTGGCAAAACCCATTTCTACTTTTGCAACATCCCGAATAAATAAAGGTGGCGCATCTTCACTGGTTTTTATGGCAATATTTTCAATGTCTTCGGCATTGGTTACCAAACCCTCGCTACGGATGTAGAGCACAGTCGGTCCTTTTTCGATATATGATCCTCCAGTGTTCTGATTGTTGGCTTCCAAAGCATCAAAAACATCGTTAATGCTGATGCCATAAGCATTGAGTCGATCGGGTTCAACAGCTATTTCGTATTGTTTCAGTTTACCTCCGAAACTGCTGACTTCTGCAACACCTTTTACCCCTAAAAGTTGTCTTCGAACAATCCAATCCTGAATGCTTCGTAGTTCAGTAACATTGTATTTTTGCTCGTAACCTTTCTTGGGGCGAACAACATATTGGTATATTTCCCCCAAGCCCGTGGAAATAGGACCAAGCTCGGGATTTCCGATTCCTGCAGGGATTTCTGTTCGTACTGTTTGTAGGCGTTCTGCAACTTGCTGTCGCGCCCAATATACATCAACATCATCATCGAAAACAATGGTTACTAAAGACAATCCGAAGCGTGAGAAACTCCGTATCTCTTTTAGTCCAGAAATGTTGCTATTAGCTTGTTCTATCGGGAAAGTTACCAAACGTTCGATGTCTGTCGCGCCAAAAGATGGTGCAACTGTAATCACCTGTACTTGATTGTTGGTAATATCTGGGACAGCGTCAATTGGCAGTTTTGTAACTTGATAACTACCAACCAAAATAAGCCCCAATATCATAATGGAAATGATGAGTTTATTCTTTACAGAAAACTCAATAATTCTTGTAAGCATGTGGAATTTTAGTTAAGCTTAAAAAATAGCTATAATATACTTTGTGTACTTCGAAAAACTAGATAGAGAAATCCCTATCAATAATTTTGAATAAACAAAAGTCTATTACAACGGGTAAAAAATTTCAGAATTTTTGTGACTTGTTTAAATTTTAATACTAAAATTATTAAACAAGTGCTTAACTAAATTTGGGGGGTTGCCAAATGGCATTGAAATAATCTACATCCAAGAACAAGTCATCGTACGCAACGATCTTGTCTTTAGAAAATAAATGTAAATGATGAGACTCTAAATCGAGATGTAATCTGGGTGTGATCGTAAAAACCACGACCATGTGCTCGGAATGCACGATAAATGGCAACTTCTGATCCTTGTCATAATCTGCATCTTTCACAGGGTTTTGATAGTGCATTTTTATAAACTGAAAGAAGCTTATTGTATTATTCTGTGACTTGTGTTCTATGAAATGCTCAATAAGTATCGGTACTTTGAGGAACTGATAAAGCTCCGTCGTAGAAAACAGATACAAACTAAGCATCAATATAGAAAACCATTTCTTCACGGTGCAAAATTACAATATATCTTCGTTATAATGGTTCTAAATTTCTATTGAATAACAATTAAACAACATTTGATACATGATATTTATTTTATAATTATTCTATTTTCTAAAATAAGTCTGCAATTATAGCTTGTAATTTTTACCTCCTAATTCACTAACTTTGCCTTATGGCAAAAATTCTGAAAATCTATCCAGACAATCCGCAAGAAAACTACATCGACCAAGTCGTGAAAACCTTGCGGGACGGCGGGCTTATCATCTATCCCTCCGACACAATCTATGCGCTAGGCTGCGACATCAACAACCTAAAGGCCATGGAAAAGTTGGCAAGTCTAAAAGGTATAAAGCTAGAGAAAGCAAAGTTTTCGATTATCTGCAACGACCTTAGTCATTTGTCGGAGTTCACCAAGCCTATTGAGACGTCGACTTTCAGATTTCTAAAAAACCATTTGCCAGGGCCATTCACCTTCATTTTGGACGCCAACAAAAATCTGCCTCTAGCTTACAAAGGCGCTAAAACAGTGGGTATCAGAGTACCCGACCACAGCATTCCGCAACTAATTGTGGAGAAGCTTGGCCATCCCATTGCCTCGACATCCATCCGCGATGATGACGAAATTCTCGAATATTCTACCGATCCCGAATTGATCGCCGAAAAGTATGACAACCTCGTAGACATCGTTATTGACAGCGGTTATGGCGACAACGTGGCATCAACCATTGTGGACTTAACCTCTGGCGAACCCGAAATTATCCGTCAAGGAAAAGGCGAAATCTAGAATTTCAAAATTATTTTGGGCGCACATTTCCGTCTTCGTCTCCCACTCTTTTGCTCGGCAAAGCCTCTCGCAAAAGGAGTTCCGACTACGTCGGGGCGCAATCCCGCATAGTTGAAATTGACATGGCAGATTTTAGTTTTTATTGAAAATCTTAAAACTAAAGAACATAAAATTTCAAAAGTAAAAATGCAAGCGCATTAGAAAACTTAAAAAAATTATGAAAATACTAAGCTCACCAGCCAAATTGATGAACATCGAAAATCAAACCGATCTACTGCGCTCCACAACGCCAAAATTCATCAAAGAAGCCGAAGAAATACAATCTTACCTCAAACATAAAGACCCCAAATATTTGTCCGAACTTATGGAGATTTCTTCCAAATTAGCGGACGAAAACTGGGAACGTAACCAAAACTGGAAAGCTAATCCAAAACCTAAAGAATCAGCACCAGCAATGTTTGCTTTTGTTGGAGAAGTTTACAGAGGTTTGGATGCCACAACTTTGGACAAGTCAGCCATCGATTATTTACAAAAAAACTACAGAATGTTGTCGGGACTTTATGGTTTGCTAAAACCGTCTGACCGCATTATGTTGTATCGACTAGAAATGGGACGTCCTTTTGCGTTTGACAAAAACAAAAACCTTTACGATTTTTGGACAGAGCGTGTGACAGAGCAACTTAACTCAGAGCTGGAAGCCAAAGATTTAATTCTAAACTTAGCCAGTAACGAATACGTAAAAGTTATCGATCGCAAAAAGATAAAAGCGCCAATCATCGATTTCGAATTCCGACAAATACAACCCGACGGAAAACTAAAAACGATTGTTGTGTACACCAAACATGCGAGAGGATTAATGATTCGCTTTTGTGCCGAAAGCAATGCTAAAACACTTAACGACGTTAAAGCATTCAATTATGAAAATTACTTAATCGACGAAAAACTATCAACCGACACCAATCTTGTTTTCACAAGATAGTTTTAATTAAATCAAATAATTCATAATTCGTATATCCAATTGACCATTTCAGATCTTAAGAAACGTTTTCAAAATGAACTTTCAGAGCAATATTCAACTTCCGAAAGCATCATTCTATTTTATATTTTTGCGGACAAAATCTTTGGATTTAAAAGATATGAAGATTATAAGTTTGAAAATCAAGAATTACTAAATGCCGATAAAGAAACATTTGACAGTATTTTAGAAGATTTAAAATCAGGAAAACCTTATCAACAGATTACTGGTGAAACAGAGTTTTATGGTAAATTATTTAAGGTTAACGAACATGTTTTAATACCACGACCTGAGACGGAAGAACTTTTAGAATTGGCTTCGCATTACATCAAAGAGTTTCAAAAAGAAAATGCCATTCAAAATCTAAAAATCCTTGACATCGGAACTGGAAGTGGCATTATTCCTATAATTTTAAAATTAAATTTCCCAGACGCGGAAGTTCATGCATTAGACGTTTCCGAAGAAGCTTTAGAAATAGCTAAGCAAAATGCGGCTTTACATGAAGTTGACATTCAAATTCATAAAAAAGATATTCTTAACGAAAGTCCAGAGGATGTTTACGACATTATCATCAGTAATCCGCCTTACATTGGCATTGAAGAGAATATCAATATCGAAGATTCGGTAAAGTCGTTTGAACCCAATTTAGCTTTATTTTCGCCAACAGAAGATGTGTTGATATTTTATAAAAGAATCGCAGAACTCGGGAAATCTCACCTCAAAGAAAAAGGATTAATCTTCCTGGAAATTAATCAAAAATATGGTCCCGAAACTTTAGAATTATACAGAGAATTTAAAGTTTCAAAACTTATAAAAGACCTCTCAGACAACGACAGAATGATCTACGTCAAAAAATAAAGCGAACCAAAATAGTTCGCTTTTCTTTGTATTTTATTTAGAATTACCTTCTAAAACATAACCTAAAGCACCTGACGGACAAGCGTCAATTTGAGCAATAAGTTCTTCTTTTGTTGCGTTTTCTGGAGTTATCCAAGGTATAGCTTTGTGATCATAAACTTTTTGAAGCGTCTTAACAAACTCCCGCATGCTTGCATTTATCGGGTGTTCAAAGCACTGTAATGTCTTTGTTATTGGTTATCTTTTAGTTTCCATATTCTTTGTATTTATAGTTTAAAGTTAACCAATTTTTTTCTTTGTAAAAATTTGATAAGCTAAATAAACCAGCGGTAAAGACATTATTCCTAAATACATCGCATTTTCAAGGACTAAATCTAAATGGAAAACAATCGCATACAACAATCCGAAACCTGCACCACCCAAATGCGCCGCATGACCAAGATTATCCCATTGTTTAGGATTTAACATCATATAAACTGAATAGGCAAAATACAAGGCTCCAAATATGTAACCCGGAATCGGCAACGGAATAAACATAATACCAATACCAATATGGGGATACGCTGCAATTGCTGCAAACAAAATCCCCGAAACTCCTCCACTAGCACCAATTGCCGAATAATAACTTTGATGTTTATAAATATACAAACTGAATAAATTCCCAAGCAAAATTGATCCGAAATACACCACCAAAAATCCGATTTCTCCAAATGCTGACATCACAATCGGCGCAAAGAAATACAGCGTAAACATGTTGAAAAACAAGTGCATAAAGTCGCCATGCAAAAAACCCGCTGACAACAATCGGATATACTCTTTTCGTGATTGGACTGCACCTACATTGAATTTATACTTTTCAAAAAAAGCTTGATTTTGGAATCCGTAAATACTGATTCCGCAAGTGATGACAATTAAAGTTAATAGTAATGGTGGCATTATTCTTCGTTATTTTCTGGTTCTGAGTCTTGATCTCCTTCTGGTTCATCAAAAAGGTCTCCAATGGTTCCACCTTCGTCAAACTCTGCCGAATTGACAGCATTTGCATCAAACTCCTCTTCTACTTCTGGTTCTTCAACAGGCTCAGGAATAATGATATTGATGTTTTTAACCTTGTCTTTTATAAACTGATTGCCCATCGCTTTGATGCCTTTAACAGTGATAAATTCGTCAAGGTTGATGCTTTCTGCTTCTTTTTCTTTTCCTGTTTTATCTTTAGCAAAATTAATTTCCGCAATGCAGCCATCGTTAGTCCCAACAAATTCTATAAAAGATTTTGGATGCTCAGACGGCATAAAGGTTTGTACACTTGGCGTATTTTCAAACAAGAAACGCTTGATGAAATAAATTGCTTTTTCTCCATCAAAATAGATACAAGTCACAGGTTGCTCAGGTTTCCATTTTTCTAAAATTAAATATTCATCATCAAAACGATTACTCAGATCAAACGACACCAACTTGGCTTCACCTTGCGTATTAATCGTTAAAATTTTGTCCTCACCTTTAAAACTTCCTAATAAAGTTCCGCGTCCATCAGCATTAAGACGGCGCACACTTTCATCAAACCAAATTTTTCTTGGTGCTAAAGTCGAAACCCCTTCCTCTTTTAAATCAACTTTTTTAACAGCATATTTTGTCACTAAATTTCCACGAGAATCACGACCTTTAATCGCTAACTCAGAAAAATCGACTTCAATTCTATTCTTACGGATACGCGCATTCGGTTTTAATAATACCGAAACAACTTCTGCTTCACCATTAGGATTTGCTGAAAAATAAAGCACTTCCGAACCTCTTTTATCCGAAGCTAATTTATAATCATTCGCTCTGATAACACCTGTCACCGCAAAACGCTTCATGTAATATGGACCTTCTTTACCTTCACGATAAATCATGTTGTAAACGGTGCGCTTATCATTCTTCTTCCAAATACCAACATGCAAAATATTCTTACCAACGAAAGTTTTACTTTCAACTTTGGTGACTTGCATACCGCCATCTTTTCGGAAAGTGATAATATCGTCAATATCCGAACAATCGAAAACATATTCGTCTTTTTTAAGTGAAGTCCCGATGAAGCCTTCTTCCCTATTCACATAGAATTTCTCGTTGGCTACAGCAACTTTCGTCGCATCAATTGTATCAAAAACTCTAAGTTCTGTACGACGTTCTTTGTTCTTCCCAAATTTCTTTTGGATGTTTAAAAAATAGTCAATCGCATAGGTTACCAAATTTGCAAGATGATGTTTTACTTGCTCGATTTTACCTTCTAAAGAAGCAATGTTTTCTAAAGCTTTATCTTGGTCATAACGCGAAATCCTCATAAATGGCAACTCGGTCAATCGAATAATATCCTCGGTTGTCACCGCTCGCATCAAATGTTTAGTAAAAGGCTTTAAAGCTTTATCAATTGCTGCATAAACTTCTTCTTTGGAAGTTCGGTTTTTAATTTCTTGGTAAATTTCGTTTTCGATGAAGATCTTCTCAAGTGATGCGAAATGCCACTTCTCCTCCAATTCGCCCAACTCAATCTCAAGTTCGAGTTTTAAAAGAGAAACTGTATGATCAGTATTTCTTCTAAGAATTTCTGAAACCGACAAAAACATCGGCTTATCACCAACAATAACGCAAGCATTCGGCGAAATTGCCACTTCACAATCCGTGAAAGCATACAACGCATCAATCATCTTATCCGGGGAAACATCATTCGTCAAATGAATGATAATCTCCACCTTGTCAGATGTATTGTCTTCAATTTTTTTAATTTTAATCTTACCTCTTTCATTAGCTTTGATGATGCTATCAATCAGATCTCCAGTATTTTTAGAAAAAGGAAGTTCTGTTATGCAAAGCGTATTTTTATCTTTTTGGATAATTCTTGCTCTAGCACGAAGTTTTCCGCCCCGATGTCCATCATTATAATTGCTAACATCGAGCATCCCACCCGTTAAAAAGTCTGGAAAAATATCGAACTTTTTACCTTTAAGATGAGCTATAGACGCATTGATTAACTCATTAAAATTATGAGGCAAAATCTTTGTCGAAAGACCAACACCAATACCTTCCGCACCTTGTGCCAACAACATCGGGAATTTAACAGGAAGATCGACTGGCTCGTTGTTACGACCATCATAAGATTTTACCCAATCTGTTGTTTTCGGATTAAAAACAACTTCCAGCGCAAAAGGCGTCAAACGTGCTTCGATATAACGCGCAGCAGCCGCAGAATCTCCAGTAAAGATATTCCCCCAGTTACCTTGCGTATCGATCAATAACTCTTTTTGACCAATCTGCACCATTGCATCTGTAATCGACGCATCACCGTGCGGGTGGTACTTCATCGTGTTACCAACGATATTTGCAACCTTATTGTAACGACCATCTTCTAACTCTCGCATCGAGTGTAGAATACGTCTTTGTACTGGTTTGAAGCCATCAAAAACGGATGGAATCGCACGATCCAAAATTACATAAGATGCATAATCTAAAAACCAATCTTTATATAATCCCGAAACTTTTTTCAGGCTTTCTTCTTGATAATTATTCTCTTCCATTATACTGTTTCGGTAACCACTTGGTTTTCTTCTTTATTAGCCTTTAAAACCTTTCGCAATGATATTTTTAAGTCTTTAACTTCTTTATTCCTCAGATAAGAAACATCGTATTTTAAATGTAAATGATGGTTCTTTTTACTATGTATCGTTATAAGAAGTCTTTTAATAATAATCAAATTCACAACTTGAAAATTCTGTAGTTTGTACTTAGGAAATTCGTCTTTTTTTTGATCTTTAAAAAAAGGGACAATACTATAATTGTTGATCGTCAAAGTTTCGCCATCGCTATCATATTCAAAAATCTGCTTGCCTCGAGTCCAGTACAAAATCCCTATAAAAACAGGAATTACAATAAGAAGGTAACTTTCCCAGCCTAAAAAAACAATCTTATAACGCTCGACAAAAAATGCTACCATCCCCAAAATAATCCCCACAAAAAGTATAGTTTGGATAAAATTATATATCGGAGTTCTCTTTTTATTACTTAATCTCATGAAAAACAAAGCCTTTATTAAACCTATTTTTGATCAATATCATCATTTTCTACAACAAGATTATCCAATATGAATAACTGTCTTTCGGGCGTGTTTTTTCCCATATAAAACTCTAAAAGTTGCTCAATTGTTTGGTCTTTACCCAAAACAACTGGCTCCAATCGAATGTCTTTTCCTATAAAATGCTTGAACTCATCAGGCGAAATCTCTCCCAAACCTTTGAATCGTGTGATCTCAGGATTTTTACCAAGTTCGTTAAGTGCTCTAACACGCTCTTCTTCGGTATAACAATATCTCGTTTCTTTTTTATTTCTTACTCTAAACAAAGGCGTTTGCAAAATAAAAAGATGTCCATTTTTAATAACATCTGGGAAGAATTGCAAGAAAAATGTAATCATCAACAATCTAATGTGCATACCATCGACATCGGCATCGGTTGCGATAATCACGTGATTATAACGCAAATCCTCCATACTTTCTTCGATATTAAGAGCAGCTTGTAACAAGTTGAATTCTTCGTTTTCGTATACAATTTTCTTTGTTAAACCATAAGTATTTAGTGGCTTACCTTTTAATGAAAATACCGCTTGGGTTTCTACATCACGAGACTTTGTAATCGATCCAGAAGCCGAATCTCCTTCGGTAATAAAGATCATTGTTTCGGCCTTACGAGCCGCCTTTTGATCGTTGTAATGATGACGACAATCTCTCAGTTTTTTATTATGTAGCGACACTTTTTTAGCACGCTCTCTCGCTAATTTCTGGATACCAGAAAGCTCTTTTCTTTCACGTTCAGAAATTAAAATTTTTCTCTGAATAGTTTCCGCAAATTCTGGATTCTTATGTAAAAAATTATCTAATTTACTTTTTAAGAAATCAATTATAAAAGTACGAACCGTCGGTCCATTTGGTCCAACATCGTTAGAGCCAAGTTTAGTTTTAGTTTGAGATTCAAATACAGGTTCTTCAACATTAATGGAGATAGCTGCAATAATCGATTTTCTAATATCTGACGCATCAAAGTTTTTATTAAAAAACTCACGAATGGTTTTAACATAAGCTTCTCGAAAAGCATTAAGGTGCGTCCCTCCTTGCGTTGTATTTTGTCCGTTAACAAACGAAAAATAAGTCTCTGTCTGCGACTTGTCAGAATGCGTGATGGCAACTTCTATATCATTATCTTGCAAATGGATAATTGGATAAAGGATTTCGCCTTCTAGTTCCTCATCCAAAAGGTCTTTTAATCCATTTTCGGAATAGAAAGTTTCACCATTGAAAAGAATTTTCAGTCCTGGATTAAGATACGCATAATTGCGAAGCATTCTTTCGATATACTCTTTTCTAAATTTAAAATTTAAGAAAATATCCGCATCAGGAACGAAGGAAATTTCGGTACCGTTTCTGTCCGAAGTTTCTTTTTCTTCATGGTTTTCAGTAATAATTCCGCGCGAAAACTCGGCAACTTTCATCTTCCCATCACGGAAAGATCTCACTTTAAAATATCCTGAAAGTGCATTAACCGCCTTTGTACCAACACCGTTAAGACCAACCGATTTTTTAAAAGCTTTGCTATCGTACTTACCTCCGGTATTCATTTTAGAAACAGCGTCAACCACCTTCCCCAACGGAATTCCACGTCCAAAATCTCGGATCGAAACCTTGCCTTCATCAACTTTGATTTCGATTCTTTTCCCAGATTTCATACGGAATTCATCGATAGAGTTATCGATAATCTCCTTCAGCAAAATATAAATACCATCATCCGCCGATGAGCCATCTCCCAACTTCCCGATATACATCCCAGGACGCAGTCGAATGTGCTCTTGCCAATCGAGGGTTCTGATATTGTCTTCGGAATAATTAACTGTGTTATTTTCTACCATATTATAAGCTCTCGCGCCACTTTTAGTCTTAATTTCTAAAAAATTTTGACACTCTTTACAAAAATAAAGATTAAGTTTTAGAATTGAAAATTATTGTTAAAAAATCATAATAATGGAGAGAACAATCGTGCTAAATGTTCGAAGAAAGATTTTAGTTTTGGTCGCGCTTTCCAGTCTTTTAAAAAGATCTCTTTAGACTGTTTTAAATCTTCAAAATAACTAGCAGCCAATTTTTCTGTAATAATCTTATCATACACCATGGTGTTAACTTCGAAATTGAGTTCTTGACTTCTCACATCCATATTTGCTGTCCCAACAATTGATAAATCATCGTCAACGACAATCGTTTTCGCATGTACAAAACCTTTTTCGTAAAAATATATTTTGACACCAGACTCCAATAATTCTTCGTAATAAGAATAGGCAGCCGCATTAACAATCATCGAATCTCCCTTTGCGGGCACCAGCAATCTGACATCAACGCCAGAAAGAGAAACTTGCTTGATAGCCTGCAACACCGACTCTACAGGAATAAAATATGGCGTGGTAATAAAAACCCTTTTGGTTGCAGAATAAATTGCAGAAACTGTAGACATCATAATCGCTGGTTTGATGTCTGGTCCACTCGCTGCAACTTGGATAATTTGATCTCCATCAAAATCTGAATAATTAAAATAAGAAGCATCAATTTCTGGAATCTTTTTAGTCGAAAACAACCAGTTACTCAAAAATAAAAACTGATAATAAAACGCACCTGTTCCTTTAATATAAAGATGTGTATCGCGCCAAAATAACTTATCAGGTTTATCATTAACATACTTTTGCGAAACATTGATGCCGCCTGAGAAAACCTCGCGTCCGTCAACAATAATTATCTTACGGTGATCGCGATAATTAACCCGATTAGCGAACAATCGGAACGTAATTTTGTTAACAGGATAAAGTTCTACACCTGCAGCTTTTAATTCATTTTTAAGAGATTTTGATAATTTACCACTTCCAAGATCATCATAAAGCATCCGTACAACGACATTATTTTAAGCTTTTTCAATTAAAATATTACTAAGTTCTTGTCCAATATAATCGTCTTCGAAAATGTAATATTCTAGATGAATATGATGTTTTGCAGATTTTAAAACTTCAAAAACTTTAGGAAATTTTTCTTCACCATTTATTAATAATTCGACAGTATTGCTATCTGTAAGCGGAGATTGCGTCGCATTGAACAAAAACGAAAAAGTCGAAAAATACTTTTGCAATTCCTTCTGATGCGATTCCAAAACTTTATGATGAGAGCTTTTAATAAACTTTTTAATATCGTCATAAATCTTCTCATTTCGCTCCACTTTGAAATCATAAAACTTATTCTTGCGATAATTAACGCCAAAGAAAAAATAAATTAAAATCCCAATAATGGGTAAAAAAATGATCAATAAAAGATAAGCTAAGGTTTTACTCGTAGTTTTGGTATCGGTAATAATCTTTGCAGAAAGTAAGATAATGCCCACGAAATAAAGAGTTTCGAGAATTAATATTAAAATATGATGTTGTTCTAGAAATTCTTTCATAACCAAGATTTGAAATTAAAAGTAAGAAAATTAAGTTTAGAAAAAAAACAAAAAAACCGTCATTATCGACGGTTGTATTTGTTTTAATTAAATAGATTTTATTTCAGTTTTAAACGATACAGAAAAGATTCGCCTTTTTTGGCTGCTTCATCGGTAATCAAAAGACTATCATTGCTCTCGAAAGTCAAACCTTCTTTTTGTGTAAAATGATCCAACTCGATCATCTGAGATTTTCCAGAAAAGAAATCATCCCCTTTGAAATCTGTAAAAATCCAAACTTTATCCGAACTCAAAATCGCAACTTTCTTTTTATCAGGACTCATCGCAGCACTTGTCACCGCGCAATGGTTGAAGTTATCGCAAGTCACAAAGCTCGAAATCTTTTTAGCAGGTAATCGTTGCCCCGGTTTGTTATCAACGCGATACAAAGAGGTTGTGCCATCAAATTTTGAACTTCTATTTTTTGTAAATAAGTAAAATTGATTATTGAAAATAAAGAATGACTCCGAATCGTAAATTCGATCTTTTTTCTTGGTAGGAAATTCGGTTTGCTCCGGATAATAAAACTCAACAATCTCCGAAGCGTCAGTTTGATCTTTCGCCAAATCCGAAGCATTAATTTTATAAATCGCTAGATTTTGTCTTTCGTTATCGTTGTTTCCAAAGTCACCAATGTAGATATTACCAGCATCATCCGCCGTTAGATCTTCCCAGTCATTATTTTTAACATTGTTAATTCGGATTTCTTTTTTTAATTCTCCATTTTTAGTAAAACCAAATAAAATATTATCATTTTTTTGATCCTCTATCGTCCAAACTAAATCTGGCGATGCTGATGTAACCTCAGCTGCAGAAGCTTCTTTAATAACTTTCGGTAAGGTCGTTAACACCTCCAACTTACTGTCTGTTGGCGATTGACAAGAGAAAAGACCAATTGTTGTGACACTTAATAATATTGCTTTCATAATTTTATTTTTAAAATAGCTAAAACAAAAAATGCACAGCTATTATCAACTGTGCATTTGTATCAAATATGTTACCAATCTTAGATGATCAACATGGCGTCACCGTAAGAATAGAATTTATATTTTTCTTTAATCGCTTCTTCATAAGCTTCCATGATAAAATCTTTATCAGCAAAAGCAGCGATCATCATAATTAATGTTGACTTCGGTGTATGGAAGTTAGTGATCATTGCATTAGCAACTCC
Source organism: Soonwooa sp. (assembly GCF_032062245.1). NCBI lineage: Bacteria > Pseudomonadati > Bacteroidota > Flavobacteriia > Flavobacteriales > Weeksellaceae > Soonwooa > Soonwooa sp. The sequence continues at coordinate 64,523 of NZ_DAMBQF010000006.1, read as the reverse complement.
AAAATCATGAGGTGGATAGATAAATTTGTTAGTCCATCCATTGAAAGGTCCAATCTTGCGATTAGATGACACAGAAGTTTCGATAGCACGCATTGTTGTTGTACCAACTGCACAAATTCTTCTTTTCTCTTCTACCGCTTTGTTGATAATGTCTGCATTATGTTGATCGATAATAACTTCCTCCGATTCCATTTTGTGCTTTGACAAATCTTCCACTTCGATCGGATTAAATGTTCCTAAACCAACGTGCAACGTGATTTCTGCAAAGTCAACACCTTTAATCTCAAGACGCTTCATCAGATGTTTTGAGAAATGCAAACCTGCAGTTGGCGCTGCAACCGCACCTTCAACTTTAGCGTAGATTGTTTGGTAACGCTCTGCATCTTCTGGTTCAACTTCTCTTTTAATATATTTTGGAAGTGGTGTTTCTCCAAGTTCGTTCAACTTAGCACGGAATTCTTCGTAAGACCCATCGTATAAGAATCTTAAAGTTCTACCTCTAGACGTCGTGTTATCGATAACTTCCGCTACCAAAGATTCGTCTTCTGTGAAGAATAATTTGTTACCAATTCTTATTTTACGAGCAGGATCAACCAATACGTCCCACACTCTAGTTTCTTTATCTAATTCTCTTAGCAAGAAAACCTCGATTTTAGCACCAGTTTTCTCTTTGTTTCCGTACAATCTTGCAGGAAAAACTTTAGTGTTATTAAAAATGAACAAGTCATGCTCATCAAAATAATCAATAACATCTTTGAAAAGTTTGTGCTCAATTGTTCTATCTTTACGGTTAAGAACCATTAATCTTGCTTCGTCTCTGTGTTCTGCTGGATGCTCTGCCAATAACTCTTCTGGCAAGTCGAAATTAAAATCTGAAGTTTTCATTTTTTTTAAATTACGGTTTAAAAATTTGTGAATAATAGATTTGCAAAGATACGATATTAAAAAGCCTTTGTCAAGCCTTTAAACTTTTATAAATTTTTTTTCTAAAAAACATCTTTTTTAAGAATAATATTTCTAAATTCAATCCACTTTTACAAAAATTAATATGGCAACTAACAGAAGAGATTTCATAAAAACAGCCAGTCTTGCCGCCACTAGAAATTGAGCACTTCAATTTTGCACCGAAAATTATTGTCCACATCCACGCCATGCGTTTTTTGGTTGACTATATAAGAGGCGATATCTATTACGGTTTGAGTTACGAAGGACAAAATCTTGTCCGTGCAAAAAATCAAATTAATCTTCTGAAAGGCATGATGAAGCATGATCTTTAATCTGTTGCCAAACTTCCAATTTTTTATCAAACGAAATCGTATGTAAAGGGCTTGTAGAAGGCAAAGCAACAACTGGAACTTCAATTTCTTTTCCGAAAGTTTTTATTAAATTTTTGTAAGATTTTTGCCCATTACAAAAGATGACTTTAAGATTAGGATAATCTTTTAAAAGTTTTAAAATGTCATTTTCCTTTTCGTTTTTAATTTCAGAATCGAGACTTCCTTTGCGTTCGCAAGAGTCGATGACATCCCAAAGCGCAATTTTATTCTTCTTTAAAATTTGAAGTTTTCTTTGATAATCTTTAGTGAAATCTTCATTAAATAATTCAAAAATAATCGACCAAAATTTATTCTGAGGATGCGCATAATATTCTTGCATCTCCAAAGACTTAACACCCGGAATTGATCCTAAAATCAAAATTTCGGAATCTTCATGAATAACCGCCGGAAACGAGGAAATACGTTTTGACATTTACTTCAAATTATCCAAAACATTGAACAAAGCTTGGCTGATATCGCCCGATTGATAGTTGTTGAGAATAATCGCGTAGACATATTTTTTGCCCGCTTTCGAAGTGTGATAGCCTGCAAAAGATTTGGTATCGCGGATGGTTCCACTTTTCATTTTCATGGCGTTCTGTGTTGGAAATCCTTCAAAATAAGCCAAAAACCAAGGCTGCTTTTGCGCATATAACAAAGCTTGAACTTCCGCTTTTGCAGACACATAATTTTGTGGTGATAAGCCGCTTCCATCCGCAAAATTTATCATAGATGCATTAATCCCTTTTGACTTCCAAAAATCTTTCAAAAACTGAACGCCAACTTTATAAGATGGATTTCCTTTCTTCTCTTTTGCCATTGTTTTTAAAAAAGTTTCGCCATAGAAGTTGATACTTTTTCTTAAAAACCAAAATACCATTTTGTCCAAAGTCGGCGACTGGTATTCGAAAAAATTATTTTTGACAGGATAAGAATCCATTTTTTTACCAGAAAGTTGGTTGCCGTAGTAGGTTTCCACATTTCCAGAAACACTAATGTTTTTAGAATTTAAAAATGATTTTAATTCTGCTCCTAATTGCAAAGGCGGATTGGGAACCGAACCAGAAACCGTCATCGCTTTCCCTGCGGGCAAACTTCCATTAATTAAAGCAACATCCGAATGTGGCGCTGTAAAAATCAAACTTTGATCTGAAGAACCTGCAGCTTTTAGCTCATTAATCCATTTTACATTTTCTAAATCGTAAGAAAAATTCTTAAACTGCGTTCCGTTGGTATTGATGTCAAACTGATTTTCGCGCCAATTGATTCCCCATGTTCCGGCACCGTAATAATTCCCGATATCGTCCCAAGGCCACCCACCTGGCACCGACTGAAAATCGAAATAAGAATCATCAATTATAATATTTCCTGCAATAGATTTTATGCCTTTTTGTTGTAAAGCATGATAAAGTTTTTCTTTAAACTTTTCGGGTTTGTAATCATCATAGCGCCAACTTCCCAAAGTGGGATCACCGTTAGAACTTACCCAAAGATCGCCTTCCAAATTACCATTCTTGATTTGTCCAGAGTAACTTGCAGTCGTCGTATATCGATAATCTTTTCCTAAAATTTCTAAAGCTGCTGCTGCCGTAAAAATCTTTTGCGTACTTGCCGTAGAAAGACCTTTGTTGGGTTGATATTCGTACACCACATTCCCGTTATCATCAGCAACATAGAAAGATAAATTTGCAGAATATGCTCCCGAAGAATTTAGAAGTTTCTGCGTCGATTTATCCAATTGATCTGCAACATTTTGTGCCATAGCAACTTGCGTTACCAATACCAAACTCAAGAATATCCTTTTCATTTAATAAAAACTTTATGCATTTCAAATATAAGAAATGCAGGATAAATCATGCGGCTAAGAACTTTTTTAATGTCTATATTCTTTTTAAACAATACATTTAAGTTTGTTGTAACAAACATTAGGTATTTTAATTTTTTCTTTCATTAAATATTGGGTAAATTTGTAAGACTTTAATTCGAAAATTAAAAATATTACAATATGTCAAAAGCAATTTCGCAAGTTCCTATTGCGATTAATGAACCTGTAAACTCTTACGAACCAGGATCTTCAGAAGTAAAAAGCTTAATCGCCACTTACAAAAAAATGTGGGCAGAAAAGATCGAAATCCCAATGGTTATCAATGGTAAAAATGTTAAAACTAATAACCACGTTAGATTGCAATCGCCACAAGATCACCAACATGATTTTGGATTTTATCACCAAGGTGATATGTCGCACGTTGACCAAGCAATTGACACAGCCTTAGCTGCGAAAGCAAAATGGAATGCGCTAGGTTGGGAACAACGTGTTTCTATCTTTTTAAAAGCAGCTGATCTTATTGCAGGACCTTATAGAGATATCATCAACGCAGCAACGATGATTGGTCAATCTAAAAACGTTCATCAAGCTGAGATTGATGCTGCTTGTGAGTTTATTGACTTTTTAAGATTCAATGCGGAGTTTATGACAGAAATGTATGCTGAGCAACCAATTTCTGATAACGGAATTTGGAACAGAGTTGAATACAGACCTTTAGAAGGATTCTGTTTTGCGGTGACGCCTTTTAACTTCACAGCAATTTCTGGTAACCTACCAGCTTGTATGGCGATGATGGGTAACGTTGTAGTTTGGAAACCATCTGACAAGCAAATCTACTCTGCAAAAGTTATTATGGACGTCCTAAAAGAAGCTGGTCTTCCTGACGGAGTTATCAATATGATCTTCACTGACGGTAAAGAAACTGCTGAGAAAGTAATGGCTCACAGAGATTTTGCTGGTCTTCACTTTACTGGTTCTACTAAAGTTTTCCAAGGGATGTGGAAAATGATTGGTGATAATATCCACAACTACAGAACTTATCCAAGAATCGTTGGTGAGACAGGTGGTAAAGATTTTGTAATCGCACATCCATCGGCTAATGTAGAAGCTGTTGCAACTGCTTTGGTAAGAGGTGCTTTCGAATACCAAGGTCAAAAATGTTCTGCGGCATCTAGAGCTTATATTCCTCAATCGCTTTGGAACGATGTTAAAAAAGTAATGGAAAACCAAATGTCAACTATTAAAGTTGGTTCTCCAGAAGATCCTTCTAACTTTGTTAATGCTGTTATTGACAAAAATTCTTTCGAAAAATGTAAAGGTTACATCGATAGAGCTAACGCATCTTCTGAAGCAACTGTTGCAATCGGTGGTAAATATGACGATGCTAAAGGTTGGTTCGTACATCCTACAGTTATCGAAACAACAAATCCTCAATACGAAAGTATGGTTGAAGAAATCTTTGGTCCTATCCTATCTGTTTATGTTTACCAAGATGCAGATTGGGCAGAGACATTGAAATTAGTAGATTCTTCGTCTCCATATTCTTTAACTGGATCTGTATTCTCACAATGTCGTTATGCCATTGACGAAGCTTACAAAGCTTTAGAAAATGCATCTGGTAACTTCTACATCAACGACAAGCCAACTGGTGCAGTTGTTGGTCAACAACCTTTCGGTGGTGGTAGAGCATCAGGAACTAATGACAAAGCAGGTTCTAAAATGAATCTTCTACGTTGGGTATCTGTACGATCTATTAAAGAGACTTTTGTATCGCCTAAAGATTATAAATATCCTTATTTAGGTTAATCCTATTTAATTAAAAAAAAATAAAGAAAGCCAGTCCGCAATTAGACTGGCTTTCTTCTTTATTAAAAAAACACAAACTATTCTAGTTTCTTCCTAGAGATTTTTACCTCTTTACCTAGTAATTTAGAATTTACAATAATTTCGTCAGTCGTTGTACTTTTAGTTTGTTTAATCTTCTTTCCATCGCCAAAATCTACTTCGAAATCATCTTTTGTTGTAATGTAGAATTTAACATTAGCGTCATCGGCCAGATTAGTTACAAAACTAATTTTTGGTACCCCTGCGTTATTTGGATTATAAGGATTATCATCATCGTCATCTCGACATGACAAAATTGTAAATCCTAATTCCAACAACAATAGGTAAATAATTTTACTACTTTTTTTTCACTATTTATAATTTTTTTTTAGCTTGTATTAAAACAATATTAATAGTTAATTATTATTTAGTTATTTACAATTTATAATATTTTAAAAGCTTTTATAATATTTTAACAAAGCTTTATTTCTATTTTTTTAGCCTAAAATTCAAAATATATAAACAAAAAAAAGCCAACTTGTTTCCAAATTGGCTTTTGATAATTTATCTGAAATAAAATTTAATCTCGATTTCTAAATTCACTTATGAAGTGTAATTTAATGTTCGGGAATTTCTCCTGAGTCATGTGAATGGTGAATGATGAATCTGCCAAGAACACCAATTGATCGTACTTATCTCTCGCTAAAAAACGTTGCTTAAGTCTTGCAAACTCACGGAATTCCTCAGACTTTTCATCCGCCTCAACCCAACAAGCTTTGTGGATTGACAATGGCTCATAAGAACATTTTGCACCATATTCGTGCTCTAGACGATACTGAATAACTTCAAACTGAAGCGCCCCAACTGTCCCGATAATCTTACGACCATTCATTTCCATGATGAATAACTGCGCAACGCCTTCGTCCATTAATTGATCAATACCTTTGGACAATTGTTTAGCCTTGAGAGGATCATCGTTATTAATGAAACGGAAATGTTCTGGCGAGAAACTCGGAATACCTTTAAAGTTTAGCTTTTCGCCAGCGGTCAAAGTATCACCAATTCTAAAATTCCCCGTATCGTGAAGACCAACAATATCACCTGGGAAACTCTCTTCAACAATTTCCTTTTTGTCAGCGAAGAATGCATTAGGTGACGAAAATTTCATTTTTTTGCCATCTCTTACCAAAAGATAATTTTCATTTCTTTTGAAAGTACCAGAAACGATCTTCACGAAAGCCAAACGGTCACGGTGTTTTGGATCCATATTCGCGTGGATTTTGAAAACAAAGCCAGTAAAGTTTTTCTCTTCTGGTTTTACAATCCTAAGATCTGACTCTTTTGGTTGAGGCATCGGCGCGATTTCAATAAACGCATCCAAAAGCTCACGAACACCAAAATTATTTAATGCCGAACCAAAGAAAACTGGTTGTTGATTACCATTAACATAAGCCTCTCTATCAAATTCTGGATAGACAGATGCAATCAATTCCAATTCTTCACGAAGTTGAGCTGCTGCTTTTTCGCCAATCATTTCGTCGATTTTGGGATCGGTGATATCATCAAATTTTATTGAATCTCCAACTTTTTGTTTTTTCTCTTCTAAGAATAATTGAATGTTCTTTTCCCAAATATTATAAATCCCTTGGAAGTCGCTTCCCATACCGATTGGCAAAGAAAGTGGCACAACGCTAAGACCTAATTTTTGTTCAACTTCATCCAAAAGATCGAAGGCGTCCTTCCCTTCTCTATCCAACTTGTTGATGAAAACCAACATCGGAATATTTCTCATTTGACAAACCTGAACCAATTTTTCAGTTTGTTCCTCAACACCTTTTGCAACGTCAACAACCACAATCACCGAGTCAACCGCAGTTAATGTTCTGTAGGTATCTTCCGCAAAGTCCTTGTGACCAGGCGTATCGAGAATGTTGATTTTATGATTTTTATATTCGAAAGCCAACACCGACGTCGCTACAGAAATCCCTCTTTGACGTTCGATTTCCATAAAGTCAGACGTTGCACCTTTTTTTATCTTGTTGGATTTAACCGCACCTGCTTCTTGGATCGCTCCTCCGAAAAGTAGTAATTTCTCCGTCAAAGTCGTTTTACCAGCATCGGGGTGCGCGATGATCCCAAATGTTTTTCTTTTGCTAATTTCTTTTTCTAAAGACATAATAAAATTTCAGATTGCAAAAATCGTGATTTTTATTCAAAAACTAAAATTAGAATTGATATGAATTTTTCTTGATACTTTATCATTTGAAAATTATTAAAATCTAAGTATTTTTGCCCATGAAAACAGTATAAAATGTTTAAATTTTTAAAGAAATTAATTTTAGTAATAATCATTGCTAACATCCTATTCATAGCACTTGGCCTATTTTTTAATCCACCAATAACGTGGACGCAATTGGGTGGTATTATTAAATACGGAAAACTAGAGCGCGATTATATTTCTTATGACGACATGGGAAATAATGTAAAAAAAGCGGTGATAGCGTCCGAAGATCAATTATTTTTTACGCATAACGGTTTCGATACAAAAGCCATACAAAAGGCATTAAAACACAACGAAAAGAAGGGTGAAATCCGTCGTGGCGGAAGTACGATTTCTCAACAGACTGCAAAAAATGTTTTTTTGTGGCAAGGTAGAAGCTGGTTCCGAAAAGGATTGGAAGTTGTTTATACATTTATTATCGAAAAAGTTTGGGGCAAAGACGTTATCCTTGCGCGTTATCTTAACTCTATCGAAATGGGACAAGGCGTTTTTGGTGTAGAAGCAGCATCTAATTATTACTTTGGTAAAAGCGCTAAAGATTTAACAAAAAGCGAAGCCGCTTGGATCGCTGTTGTGTTACCTAATCCAAAAAAATACGATCCAAAAAATCCTACACCTTATTTGCGCAAAAAGCACAATTGGGTAATGCGCCAAATGAATAACATTGTTCTGAAATAATTATCTTTGCAAGACTTATGGCTTTAAGATTAAAAAACAGAGACAATTTTAGTATGGTTCTAAAAAAATATTTTAGTGCCAAAAACGAAACTTTTTCTCTAGATCCGCTTGCTGAACTAATAGCTGCGGTAAAAAAAGAAGACATCGGCGTTTTTGTAGCTTATCTTAAAGATAATCACCATATTACAGAAAACCTTAGTTATTATATTCATAATATTTTTAAAGATAAAACCTTCAATCTATCTTTGACAGAGGCGGATATTTTATCCGAAAACGCTTTCTTCCCTGAACTGAAAAAACGACTTCTAAATAAATTTCTGCCAAGCATCGAAAACGAAGACACTATTTGGTACCTCGTAGATGTTGTTTCGGTTACACCAAAAAAAGATTTAGATTTTTTCATTAATTCGCAAGAAGATAAACTAAGTGAGCTTTTTAGACTTTTGAAAGTTGACCGCTTTGTTGCTAATCCTTATGTGAAACGAGAATTGCTTTTTGCTTTCAATGTTTTAGCATGGCGCGTTATCGGGAATGCGATGGATGTGGAAGTTATGAAGATGGTACCTAAGTATCGTAATCTCGATAATCCATTTTTGGCTTTACAAAACGAATTGGATATTTTAATAACACAATTCAAAGAAGATCCTAACTTCCAACTCAACTCAAAGGATGAAGTTTACAAGCAGATAAAAGTCTATCTACAACAATGTCAAGATTTCGTAAATATCGCTTTTAAGAACAGCGGAAAATATGGAATTTCTAGTAAGATTAATCTTTATCTTTTAAAGATTCGTCAGCAGTTGACGAGGATGTCCGATATCCTACAAATCTTTGTTATTGACACACCTGAAGATTACGTCGTACGATCAAAACAGTTGTTTCTCAATATTCTTCGCTACAAATCTCATAAGAATAATGTACAAGATTTGATCTCTGACAGCACACGATTGATGTCGCACCTAATTACCAACCACACGGCAGAAACAGGAACGCACTATATCACCTCTAACGCTAAAGATTACATGAAAATGTTTTGGAAAGCTAGTGGTGGCGGTGTTATCGTTGGAGCACTTTGTGTTCTCAAAATGTTGTACGGTAGTCTCGAAGGTAGCGATTTTAGTCACGCATTTTTGTATTCGCTTAACTATGCGATGGGTTTTGTGATGATCTACCTCATGCATTTTACACTTGCGACCAAGCAACCTGCAATGACAGCGGCGACTATGGCAAAAGTGCTTGCTGATGGAGAAAGTAGAAAATCAAACTTTACAGATTTTGCGCATTTGGTTTCAAAATTATTTAGAACGCAGTTTATTGCCTTTGTTGGAAACGTCTTGCTGGCATTCCCGATTGCGCTGGCGATTGTATATGGACTCGAAGTTTTATTTAAACAAAATTTTGCCATCGACAAATCGACCAAGTTGCTGACCGATCTCAACCCTTTTGAATCAAAAGCTATTTTCCATGCTTGTATTGCTGGTTTTTTCTTATTTATTTCTGGGATTATTTCTGGTAATATTGGCAACAACTCTATATTTTACAAAATACCAGAACGTATTGCGAAGAATCCATTTATCAATTATTTCTTCGGAAACAAATTTGCGGAAAGCCTATCTAAATATTATTCTAAAAACTGGGCTGGGATTGTCTCTAACTTTTGGTTCGGGGTTTTCTTAGGCGCGACGGCGCCTATCGGTTTGTTTTTCGGATTAGACCTGGATATTCGACACATTACCTTTGCGGCTGGTAACTTTGCACTAGGACTTTATGGTAAAGACTTTTCTGTAGATTCTTACACGTTTTGGATAGGCTTTGTCACCGTATTTTTAATTGGATTTTTCAACTTTATTGTCAGCTTTGGACTATCGATGATCTTGGCGTTCCGTTCAAGAAAAATGAATACTACAGAAGTGGGCGCCATCTTTAAAGAAATCTTTAATTATTTTATCAAAAATCCTTTGAGATTCTTTATTCCGATACGCTCAAGACTAGACGGAAAAGCGCAAGAATTAATGGAAAAATCAAAATCTTCTACAAAACCAAAAGATCTTTAAAATCGAAATCGTCGCCAAGATTGGTTTTAATTTTATTTAAATAAAAACTTTTTCGAAGTCTAAAATCATTTTTTAACAAAGGTGATTTTATCTTTATTAAAAGTTGATCTGCATCAATATTAACCGATTCTATCTCATTAAAAAGATTAGTAGAAAGATAATCTTGTAAGAAATCTTTAACCTCAAAGGCCCGAAGTTTTGACTCAAATCCGTGGATTCTTGCAAAACTCTTTACCAATTCCGAAGACAAAAACTCTCTTTTCTTTTTCTTTCCCATTATTAAAGCTTTTCAACAATATTTTTTTTCACTTAAATATTAATCACAAAGGAATACGGAGGATATAACCAACATCTTTTCGGGGATAAAACACTTTTTTTATACGAGCTGTCATTTCATAGAAAAATCAACTCGAACTGACGTTAGTTTATACCGAACGAAGCTTAATTATATTAAACTACCAAAACCTTAAAGATGTCATGTAAAGTAGCTCCTTTGATCTAAAATTAAAAAGTATAGCTATTGCGTTTTAATTATTTTTTAGCCAAGCTACAATCGCTTTTCTGCGACGATGTAAAATTAAAATTTAAAAAACAAAATCACTATCTTTGCACGCGATTATTTGAAGCAAATTCAATATTCAAATTATTAAATATTAACTAAATAAACATCGACATATAATGAAATGTGGAATTGTAGGACTACCTAACGTTGGAAAATCAACACTTTTTAACTGTCTTAGTAATGCCAAAGCGCAATCTGCGAACTACCCTTTCTGTACTATCGAGCCTAATTTAGGGACGGTTTCGGTACCAGATCCACGACTTTTCGAACTTGAAAAAATCGTAAATCCTGAGCGTGTTTTGCCAGCAGTTGTTGAGATTGTTGACATCGCAGGACTTGTAAAGGGTGCGAGCAAAGGTGAAGGTCTTGGTAATCAATTTCTGGCTAACATCCGCGAATGTGAAGCGATTATCCATGTTTTGAGATGTTTTGATAATGGTAATATTATCCACGTAGAAGGTTCTGTTGATCCACTTCGTGACAAAGAGATTATCGATATCGAGCTTCAGCTTAAAGATCTTGAAACAATCGGAAAAGCAGTTGACAAAGCAAAAAAATTCATCAAATCTGGTAAAAAGGAAGATATCTTGACGTACGAAACTTTACAAAAGCTTCAACAATTTGTAGAGGACGGAAAAAACGCAAGAGAATTCCCAGTGGATGATTTAACAAAGTCGATTATCGACGAAGTACAGTTGTTGACAAATAAGCCTGTTCTTTACGTTTGTAATGTTGACGAAAACTCAATTAAAAACGGTAACGACTGGATTGCTAAAATCGAAGAAATGGCGAAAAATGAAGGCGCTGAAGTTGTTGTTCTTGCAGCACAAATCGAAGCTGACATCAACGAGCTAGAGTCTTATGAAGAGCGTCAAATGTTCCTAGAAGAGCTAGGTCTAGAAGAGCCAGGCGTTAATAGATTGATTCGTCAAGCCTATGCATTATTGAAACTTCAAACTTACTTTACGGCAGGTGTTAAGGAAGTTAGAGCTTGGACAATCGGGAAAGGTTGGACGGCGCCACAAGCTGCTGGTGTTATCCATACAGACTTTGAGAAAGGCTTTATCCGTGCCGAAGTTATCAAGTACGACGACTACATGACTTACGGTTCTGAAGCTAAAGTAAAAGAGGCTGGAAAGCTTTCTGTAGAAGGTAAAGAATACATCGTACAAGATGGTGATATTATGCACTTTAGATTTAATGTTTAATTAAATTTTTAGTTTAAATAAATTATCAAAACACTTGCTTTTAGGCGAGTGTTTTGTTTTTTAGTACATTTGGTCAACTTAAAATATTATTTATGATTAAAAAACTATCTTTTGCAGCTTTATTTTTAGTAGGCTTTGCAGGTTTCTCACAAACTGTAATTTTCAGTGAAGATTTTGAAACAGAATCTGGGCGTAATTCCTGGATTAATGAAGATCGAGACGGTGATGGCGAAAAATGGGAATTTGACAATTCAGAAGTTGATGCTTTTTCTGGATATTATGCTACATCATGGTCATGGTTCATGGAAGCTTTTACACCCGACAACACATTGACAAGCCCTATTATTAATTTGCCAAACAATGCAGATAAAACATTGTCCTTAAAGTTTGATATTGGCGCTTTTGATGCTGACTACTTTCAAGAGCATTATGCTGTTTATGTGATTCCGGCAAGCTCAAATTTTACAGGAACTGAAACGCCTGTTTTCGAAGAAACGCTTGATGCTGGATATATGCAGGAAGCAAAACACGTTAATGTCGACATTAGCCAATATGCGGGACAAGCTGTACAAGTTGTATTCAGACATTATAATTGTACGGATCTTTTAGTTTTGATATTAGATAATATCCAAGTTATTGAGGAAGCTAAACTTGCTACATCTGATGCAAACAAAATTGGTATTAAAATCTACCCAAATCCAACTTCTGATTTAATAAAAGTTGAAGGTCTTAACAACATCGAAAAAATTCGTGTTTTTGATATGTCTGGAAATATCGTTTTGGAAACAAAAGCTTCTGAAGCCAACATCCAAAACTTAACTTCTGGTCACTATCTTGTTAATATTTATTCTGGTAAAGATGTAATCTCTAGAAAGATTATTAAAAAATAACTTTTCATTAAATTAAGGAAACAAAAAAAAGCTACTCAAAATTGAGTAGCTTTCTTATTATGTGTTTTTGCCTGATTGATTATTTATTATTTAGCGATAACTAATTTCTTAGAAGTCGATTTACCATCGTAATCCACTTTTAAGAAGTAAACTCCAGAACCTAATTGAGATAAATCAATTTTATCCATGCTCTTACCTGAAGATTTTACATCTTTTTTTGATGAAACCAGACGACCTTCTGCAGTGAAGACTCTGTATGATACATTTTTAGCATCAACTTCCATGGTAAAGATACCATTTTTCGAAGGGTTCGGATGGATAACGACCTCTTTAGCAGCATCTACATTACTTGTTGCTAAGTCTGAGTTAATTTTAAATTTAACCTTGTTAACGTTTAAGAATACATTATCAATAGCCTTGATCATGATTCTTGCATTATCGCTTACACCTAATCCTCCAGGGACTGTAAATGTATATGTACCATTATTTGGTGTACTCGCTACCAACTCATGAGGGAAGGTTAAACCACCATCTGTCGATAATAAAATCTGCACATTGGCAGTATTAACTGGGGCAACATTTGTATTTGCAACATCCCAAGTAATTGTTTGTGTTGAACCTAAATTCCAAACGATATCTGCGGCATTTTGAGAAGTTACAAGGAAAGGTCCAGCTTCAACAGATACCGTCAACTTAACATCATCTCTACCAGACTGTCCACCAACCGGATTGTTATCTCTAACTAAAAGTGAGAAATTAAGAGATCTTGCTACGTTAGAAAGTTTTTCCCAAGATCTATAATTAGCTTGGGCATTCATGTTAGGATTATAACCTTCGATAATCGTTGATAATCTTGGGAAGTAACGCTCTGGAGAAACTGTCGCAGTCATTGATCTAAACATTGGGCCTACCGCGTTCGCAGGTCTTGGCGGCATTGTTGCTGCACCAGTATCTATTTGTTCCCAGTTATAAGTAATGGTATCACCATCTTGGTCAGAGCCAATCCCTTTAAGTACAAAAGGTGTTTCTTTAGGGATCGTTCTATCTGGACCTGCATCTGCAGTTGGCGCATTGTTACCTGTGGGTGTATTAACACTACAGCTAGCTGCACCTGTAACATGAGCGTACATCTCTCTTATACTCACCGAGTGGAAGTAAGCATCACTATTACTTTGAACATTTGGCGAACAAATACCAGCATACCCCATAATAGTACTAGCACTACCTGGCTCAATTGATGTTCCATCGTTTCTATTACAGTTATTATTTTGTGTATGGTTAGCACCAAACTGATGCCCCATCTCGTGTGCTACGAAGTCAATAACAAATGGATCGCCCACGGGATTTGCAGAACCCGTTACACCACCTGCTTTCAAATTGCTATTACAAACAGATCGAAGATAAGCTACACCATTGTCATTTCCTTGTTGTGCTTGGAAATATACGTGACCAATATCGTAATTTGGTTTTCCAATTAAGTTATCAACAGCCGTTTGGTTAGTCCCAAGCATAGAAGATGCACTTAATGGATTATAATTATCCGAATCGATAAAGATCAATAAATCGTTATTAGGCACTAATTCTAGTTTAACAGATAGATCGTTACCGTATACTTCGTTAAGTCTATTAACTGTTAAGTTAAGAGCTGCCATAACTGCTGTTTTCTTCTCAGCATCAGTACCATTACCAACTCCAGCTGCATTTGCTGTATATGACGTGTATTCTACAGCAGTAGCCAAAGCGAGTCTATACTTACGCATTTGACCGTCTTTAACTGTTTTGCTTTGGCTAGCATTTTCCATTGTTTGATGGATTTCCTTTTCGCCGTGCTCATCAAAAAGACAGTTAAAATTACGTGCTGAAGACGCATTCTTACGATTATACATCATGTAAATCTTATTATCTTTAGAATAAGAATCAATGTAATAAATTCCTTGCGAATTTCTTACGCTTGCATTAAATCCAAAATATGGATCGTATGTAAATGTAATTCTCGTTAAAGGATCTCCAACTTTAACCCCTGTGAAAGATCTAACATCAGCATATTTTGCTTGTAGATCTGGGTGCATTGTAGAAGATTCTACCACTTCAAAAGTATCTGTAGTACCTTGCTCATTAGGGAACTTCATTAATGTTTTCCCTGAGTTTTTTCCGATAGCTGATAACTGCGCTTCAAACTGAGAATTGTTAAGACTCACTAATTTGTAATCTGTTACAGTAATTGATCTTTCTCTTGCATTAGACACATTCTTTGTAGCAATGTTCATCCAAGAATTTTGTTGAGCGTAGAAAGCTCCAGTAGACATTAGAGTTACCCCTAACCCCAATAATAATTTTGATTTCATTAAAATTTATTTTGCGACTATATTATTTTATTTTTTCTAAAATTAAATTTTTAGGACTACTTTTAATTTTTAAAATTAAAACAGGATGCGTTTGTTTTGCTTCCTTATATTCCCAGTTTTCAATTTTTTTATATTTTACAATAATATTTTTTTCATCATTTTGAATACTTTCGATTTTAATATCTGAGTAATCTGTTGCAGAACTTGCCTTTGGCTTTACAACTAATAGACTTTCACCAGCTTCTATAATAGGAATAGGCGCAGAACGTTTGAATTGTGGATCTTGCAGTTTATTATAGAGATTTGTAACTTCATCCATTGTTGATAATGCAAAAATTTCTTTTGAATCAAAATCTTTGTTCAACCTCCGCTCCTCTGTATATTCTACTTTTTGCATTGTTTTACCTTTTTGCGCATGCATGCTAGAAGTGCCATTACATGACATTAAAGACAATCCAATTGCTATTGTTGTAAATATTTTCATCTTTTTCGGTAAATATAGAAATAATATAGCAAAAAATAAAATTAATCTACATTTGAAATAGCAAAAACGGCAAAACTAGCTAACCAGTGATCACCGCCATAATTACTACTAAAGATTAATGGCATTCCGTTTTTTAAGAAATGTTCCGCCGTATCTTCAAATTGCTTTTTAAGTGGATGACTATTTGATAAAGCTCTGGAAATCCCCTTCATACACCAAGCTTTACTAAAGGACAAGCCCGCCAAATGTACCGTTTGATAATCTGACAAATCGCTTACAATTGGTATTTGAGAAATATTTTCGAGACTTCTTTTATCATAAAATTGATCCAACCAATTTTCAAAATCTTTTTGTGAAAGTACACGACGCATAAGATCGGCTATCTCCAAACTTGGTGAGAAAAAGTCCGAACCATCTGGCTCTAAATAGGCAGGCGTTTTTTCATCTTTTAAATAAAAATTTTTAACCTTTTGTACCAATTGATTTTCAAAATCTTTATCGCCAATTTTTCTCGCCCAATCGATGGCAAAGCCTATTGCAAAAGCAGAATTGGGATGAACGCCTGTTCTGTTAGGATAAGTTTGTTTAGGAAGATAATCTTTCCACATTCGCAAAATCTCATCTGTAAGAGGTTTCATATTTTGATGCCAAGTCCTAGCTTGTGGTGTATCCCAAGTTGCTAATTCTTCATCAAGTTTTAGGATCCAAGCCCAACCGTAGGTTCGTTCAAAGTTTTTTGCGAGATCATATTTAGTAAAATATTGTGCTTCCTTTTTTAGAGATTCGGCATTGAAACTTTTGTCTAAAATCTTTGTGATGCGCCAAGATTGTGCAAGATTTGGTTTCTCTTTTAAAATTTTCAATAACATCCAATGTCCATGAACAGAACTATGCCAGTCAAAACAACCATAAAAAGAAGGATGCAGATCTTTTGGTGATAAGCTAACTTCTTGTAAAGAGTTGATAATATGAGCAGTCTTGTTTGGATATTCTTGCTCAATGCATTTCAAAGGCATCTCGGATAACTTAGTTGCTAACGCATCTGTTAATTGAGTTTTTTGTGCAGATAGACTTATCGATGCAAAAGCTAAAAGGCTTAGATATTTAATTAATAATGATTTAATACGAAGTTTAAAAATACAAAAATCCCTTTCATTACTGAAAGGGACTTTTTTTATTATTTCATGCTGATAACTTTATCAACGACATACACTGTATTTCCTCGCCACGGCAAGCTACCATGATATTCTTTGTAATGTAAATCGAAATACTTTCCGCTATTAAGTTCTAATTGTTTGAAAACAGCTTCATCTTCGATAGAAAATTCAAACTGATTGCTTCCAAGTGCACCACCAACTTTGGTAGTACCAAACCCTTCTTGGATCAACTTTCCTTCATAGGTTTTGAAAACATTTCCTTTTTTAACAGCATAGTTTAGATAACCAGATTTAACGCCTTCTCCAAATACAAAATAAAATTTATACCAAATAAAACCACCTAGTAAAAGCACTGCTACCGCCAAAAAAATCCAAAAATATTTCATGATAATTTATGTTTAATTGATAAAGATAACAACAAATTATTTCTTAGCAATACTTCTAGAGATCACAATCTTTTGGATTTCTGAAGTACCTTCGTAGATTTGTGTAATCTTCGCATCACGCATCAATCGTTCTACGTGATATTCTTTAACATAACCATATCCGCCGTGTATTTGTACCGCTTCGATAGTTGTATCCATCGCAACTTGAGACGAATAAAGTTTTGCCATAGCGCCACTTTCTGAGATATCTTTACCAGCATCTTTCTCAACTGCCGCTTTGAAACAAAGCATTCTAGCCGCTGTAATGTTAACGTGCATATCAGCTAATTTGAAAGCAATCGCTTGGTGGTTGATAATCTCTGTACCGAAAGCTTTTCTTTCTTTAGCATATTTAAGCGCCAATTCGTAAGCACCAGAAGCGATACCTAAAGCTTGAGACGCGATACCAATTCTACCACCGTTAAGAACCGCCATTGCAAAGTTGAATCCGAAACCATCTTCGCCAATTCTGTTTTCTTTTGGTACTTTAACATCTGTGAAAAGTAAAGAATGAGTGTCACTTCCTCTAATTCCTAATTTGTCTTCTTTAGGACCAATTTCGAAACCTTCCCAACCTCTCTCTACGATGAAGGCGTTGATACCTTTATGCTTTTTCTCTGGATCTGTCTGCGCAATAACGATATAATAAGCAGCGTTACCACCATTAGTAATCCAGTTTTTAGTACCGTTTAATAAATAATAATCACCTTTATCCTCTGCAGTTGTACGTTGAGATGTTGCGTCAGATCCAGCTTCTGGCTCAGACAATGCGAAAGCTCCGATAACTTCTCCACTTGCAAGAGGTTTTAGATACTTCATTTTTTGCTCTTCGCTAGCAAATTTCTCTAGGCCAGCACATACTAAAGAGTTATTAACTGACATTACTACCGCAGCAGAAGCATCAATTTTTGCAATTTCTTCCATTGCAAGAACGTAAGATACACTATCAAGACCAGCTCCTCCGTATTTTGGGTCAACCATCATACCTAGGAAACCAAGTTCTCCCATTTTCTTAACTTGTTCTGTCGGGAATTTTTGATGTGTATCTCTTTCGATAACACCAGGAAGTAATTCAGTCTGAGCGAAATCTCTAGCTGCCTGCTGAATCATCAGTTGTTCTTCTGATAAATTAAAATCCATATCAATTACTAGTATTAATTGCTCGTAAATTTACGATTTTTACGAAAATTATAACGATATGTATCGAATAAAATACATTTTTGTCATTTAGTTAAAAAAAACTATATTTACGAAAATCTACTTTTTATTAAATTCAATTTAAAAATTATCAAATATTTAACGATATGTCTGTTAAAAGAACGTTTGATTTTGCTCATAAGGCTCTAAATCAATATCCTAAAAATGATGCTTTGGTTACGAAAAAGAATGGGGAATGGAAAAAAACGTCCACCTTAGAGTTTATTAACCAAGCAAACAAAATTTCTCGAGGACTGTTAAAACTAGGGATAAAACCTGGTGACAAAATCGGATTAATTACAAGCAACAACCGTACAGAATGGAGCATTATGGACTTGGGGATTTCTCAAATCGGCGCTATTTCGGTGCCTGTATATCCAACCATTTCGGAGGAAGATTATGTGTATATTTTTAATAATGCCGAAATAAAATATTGCTTCGTATCAGATGTTGATTTATACAAAAAAATGCAGGTTGTAAAGCCTGAGGTGTCATCTTTGGCTGGTGTTTTTTGTTTTGATGATGTCGACGGCGCACCTAATTGGAAAGAAATATTAGATCTTGGAGAAGATGATGCGACACAGCAAGAGGTAGAAGATTTATCAAAAGGCATACAAGAAGATGACGTAGTGACATTAATCTACACTTCTGGTACAACTGGACGTCCTAAAGGCGTGATGCTGACACACCAAAACATCGTGTCAAATGTATTGGGAAGCGACTCTCGAATCCCTAGAGATAAAAGCATTAATTATAAAGACCTTCGTGCATTAAGTTTTTTACCGATTTGTCATATTTTCGAAAGAATGGTTTATTACATTTTCATCAATAATGGATTTTCTATTTATTATGCGGAAAGCATTGAGAAAATCGGAGAAAACGTGAAAGAAGTAAAACCAAATTATATGACAGTTGTTCCGCGTTTGGTAGAAAAAGTTTACGATTCCATCTATAATAAAGGAACTGCAGCTGGTGGTCTTAAATCTAAAATTTTCCTTTGGTCAATTTCGATTGCCGAAAAATACAATCTACAAGCGCCAAAATCTTTTGCGCACATTATTGCTGACAAACTGGTTTTCAAAAAATGGAGAGAAGGCTTGGGCGGAAATTTAATAACATTAGTTTCAGGTTCTGCGGCGCTTTCTTCAAGGTTAAACAGAATGTTTCAAGCTGCGGGAATCCCAGTTTTGGAAGGTTATGGCTTAACAGAAACATCACCAGTTATTTCGGTTAACAGTTTCGAAAAAATGAGATTAGGCTCTGTAGGCGTTCCACTAAGTAATGTCGATGTTAAAATAGCTGCTGATGGGGAAATTACAGTAAAAGGACCTTCTATTTTTGGCGGTTATTATAAGGACGACGAAAAAACGCAGGAAGCCTTCACAGAAGATGGTTATTTCAAAACGGGCGATATTGGACACATTGACGACGATGGATTCTTATTTATCACCGATAGAAAAAAAGAAATGTTCAAAACTTCTGGAGGAAAATTCATTGCACCTCAAGTTATCGAGAATCATGCTAAAGCTTCAAAATTCATTGAGCAAATTATGGTCGTTGGCGATGGTGAAAAAATGCCAACCGCTTTGGTACAACCAGATTTTAATTTTGCGCAAAACTGGGCTAAAATTAAAAATCTCAACATTGGTACTACACTAGAAGAAATGGCAAAGAGCCCAGAACTAAAGGAAAGAATCATGCAAGAAATGGAAACGCTTAATAAAAAATTAGGCAAGTGGGAGCAGATTAAAAAGATTGAACTCACACCAAAAGTATGGTCAATAGATGATGGACTACTAACACCGACTCTTAAACTTAAACGTAAAGCCATCAAAGAAGCTTTCAACGATTTGTATGAAAAGTTGTACGACAGAAAATAGTTAACATAAAAAGCTATCCATTGGATAGCTTTATTTTTTTGAAAAAACTCATAATTGTTATATTTGCATTCAATCTTTGTTACAAGCAACATGACATTAACTCGAATTTTCGATATTCCTTATATTACACTAGAAAAATATCCAAAAAAAGACTACATCAATGACAAAATTGGTGGAAGTTGGAGAAATCTTTCAACTGAAGAATTCATTACAAAAAGCAATCAATTTTCTAGAGGTTTAATAAAATTAGGTTTAAAAAAAGGTGACAAAATAGGACTTATCACCACAACCAACAGAACCGAATGGTGCATTATCGACCAAGCAGCTTTACAACTCGGTATTATCACGGTTCCTATCTATCCATCGATTTCGAAAGCGGATTTCGTCTATAATCTTGACGATTCGGATTCGTTATTTTGTTTTGTATCAGATGAAAAATTATTTAATAAAATTAATGAAATCCGTGATCAACTTCCCTTGATGAAGGAGATTTATACTTTTGATAAAGTTAATGCTGCTAAACATTGGGAAGATATTTTAGAACTTGGGAAAGACGACAGTCTTCAAGCTGAAGTTGACCAAATAAAAAAAGAAATTTATCCAGACGATTTAGTGTCGATTATCTACACTTCTGGAACGACAGGAAAACCAAAAGGTGTGATGTTAACGCACAACAATATCGCCCAAGACATCATTGGTTGCGAAGACAGAATCCCGCGCAGACAGGGCAACGACAGTCGTGCATTAAGTTTTTTACCAATGTGTCACGTCTTCGAAAGGATGATTTTCTACCTTTTCACTTACAATGGTTTTGCTATTTATTTCGCTGAAAGCACAGACAAGCTTAGTGAAAATCTTCAAGAAGTAAAACCGCATTATATGACTGTTGTTCCGCGTGTTATCGAGAAAGTTTATGATTCAATTTATAAAAAAGGAACCGAAGCTGGCGGCATCAAAAAAAGTATTTTCTTATGGTCACTCAAAATTGCCGAAAATTATAAACTTGGAGCACCAAAAAGTTTCTTCCACAAGATTGCTGACAAATTGGTTTTCTCTAAATGGAGAGCTGGTATTGGAGGTAATATTTTAACTTTAGTTTCTGGATCTGCGCCACTTTCTACACGACTTAATATTATGTTTCAGGCAGCTGGCATTCCGATTCAGGAAGGTTATGGTTTGACAGAAACTTCGCCTGTAATTTCGGTTAACAGTTTTGACTTTATGAAAATGGGTTCCATCGGAAAACCTCTTTTTAATGTTAATGTTAAAATAGCCGAAGATGGCGAAATAACGGTTAAAGGACCAACGGTAACCCAAGGTTATTACAAAAATCCAGAACTAAGTAGAGAAGCTTTTGATAATGAAGGCTACTTCAAAACAGGTGATATTGGACATTTAGATAAAGATGGATTCCTTTTTATTACAGATAGAAAGAAGGAAATGTTCAAAACGTCGGGCGGCAAATATGTTGCGCCACAAGTCATCGAAAATCTTGCGAAGGCTTCTTTATTTATTGAACAAATTATGGTTGTTGGCGAAGGTGAAAAAATGCCAACAGCACTTATACAACCCGACTTTGACTATGCTAAAAAATGGGCGAAAGATAACAATGTCAACATCGGGACGACGCCTGAAGAGATTGCGAAAAGTCCAGAACTAAAAGTTGCCATCGAAAAAGAAATGAAAAACATCAACAAGGATCTTGGCCATTGGGAACAAATCAAAAAAATAGAATTAACGCCCGAGATTTGGTCTGAGGAAAACGGTATGTTGACACCAACTTTGAAGTTAAAACGTAAAGTGATTAAAGAACATTTTATGGATCTTTATAACAAACTTTATGATAGATAATATAAATAAAATGGCTACCAAATTTGGTAGCCATTTTTTTTAATAAATTATTATTTCAACAAATTCTTCAAAGCATCTTCTAATTTTGGAAACTTAAATTGAAATCCTTGTTTTAAAATCTTTTCCGAAGAAACGCGACTTCCTTTTAAGATTAAATTCGCCATTTCGCCAAACATTATTTTTAATCCAAAAGCAGGAACATTCGGAAACCACAGTTTCTTTTTAAGTTGTTTCGCGACGGCTTTCGTTAAATCTTTATTGGTGATATGCTCAGGCGCAGCAGCATTGTAAGCGCCAATCATTGTATCGTCCTCGATCGCTTGCAAATACATCGCAGACATATCATCGATATGAATCCATGGTACATATTGCTTTCCACTTCCTAATGGTGCACCCGAATTTTTCTCGATTGGTGTTTTTAATTCTGCTAAAAGTCCTCCTTTGTCAGACAAAACGCCAGAAGTCCGCAACATCACCACTCTATCGGCAACATTCTTAAAATCCAAAGCTTTATTTTCCCAAGCTTGACAAACTTTACCAAGAAAATCCTCGGCAGGCGAATCTGTTTCAACAAAGATTTTATCAGACGTTATTGCACCATAATAGCCAATCGCCGACGCAGAAATAAAAGCTTTAAGTGTTATATTTTGTTTTTCAATTTCAGCTTTGATAATGTCCGCAGAAATTACACGACTATCTACAACTAATTTTTTGTAAGACTTTGTCCAACGCATCGCAATGGGCGCGCCAGCAAGATGTACAACATACTCAACGCCGTCCAAAGCACCATCTTCGATAGAATTATTATCATAATCTAATTTAAAAGCTTTATAAGGACTTTGCTGCTTTTCGTCGTTGAATCTTACCAAAACATGAACGTCGTAACCTTTAGAAACGAGCAATTCACACAATGCAGAACCGATTAAACCTGTAGCGCCAGTGACAAGAACTTTAGATTTCATCATCAATTATAGTAATCTGATTTTATCATCTTCAATTTCGATTATTTTGTCTTTATAAAGACCGCCAATCGCCTTCTTGAAGTTCTTTTTACTCATTTGCAATTCATCTTTTATCTCTTCAGGAGATGATTTATCCGACAAATAAATCAAACCGTAGTTGTCATTTAGTTTATCAATAATTTTTTGTTTGAACTCATCGATATTTTCAAAACCTTCTGGTTGTAGAGACACATCAATCTTACCATCTTCACGAATCGCCTTAATATAACCTTGTTCAGTAGAAAGTGGATATAACTTTTTATAAACGTCAGAAGCGTAGATTAATGCAATATATTTTTTATCAATGATAACATTCCATCCTAATTCGGATTCGCCAATCATTAATAAATCGACTTTATCACCTTTTTTAAATGGTAAATCTGTGTATTGCGGATTACGTTTAAACTTGGTTGTACCCGTAATTCTACCACTCTCTTCATCAATATAGACGTAAACGATATAACGTTTGCTTTCAAGAATTTTCCCTTTTTGTTGTTTATAAGGCACGAACAAATCTTTGATAATTCCCCAGTCCATAAAAGCACCACTCGGCAAACTTTGCACACAAGTCATCACGGCAAATTCGTCGACTTCGCATAAAGGCGTTTCGGTAGTCGCTTTTAATTTGTCATCATCTTGATACACAAAAACGTCAACATCTTGATCAACTTCTAAAGTCGAATTAACTAGAATCTTAGATAAAAAGGCTTTCTCACCTAATTCATCTATCAAAATGTAACCTGAATTATTAACTTCTGAAACCTTTAGCGTCTGGAATTTTCCTACTTGCATTGTAAATATTTGTTGCAAAATTAAGTAAAATAAAAACATCCGCCTTAATGACGGATGTTGTGTTTCTAAAACTTATTTTTAAACGTAAATCCTAGCATAAACCAACGATCTGGCATTGGCACTAGGCTCGTTTCGGTATATTCTGCATTTGTAATATTATTGACTAGAAGATAAATATTAAGCTTATCTGTTTGATAATTTAACTTCGCATCTAGAAGATTATAACTTCCCAAAGCGATTCTCTCATTGTAACGATAGACAACTTCTGTCCCGAATCGCCAATATTTTGCTTGCAATTTTGCATTGAATTGATGACGAAGATTATCTAAAACATACTTGGAAAAGGCTTGATCTTCACGATTAATTTTGTTATCCAAATAAGTATAACCTACAGATAGATTATTAACAATCCAATTAAATTTTTGAGCGACCTCGGTTTCAAAACCAAGTGTTTTTACATTGCTAATATTTTCGGCACGCCAAATAGCAGCCAACGAATCCTTTGTCCAGTCAATGGCGTTATCCGTATTTCTACCGAAACCACTTACTTTCAAAAGAGAATATGCACGTTGATATTGATAGCCAATTTCGTAATTCCATGCATTTTCTGGTTTTAAGTTAGGATTACCAGTTTCGGTTTTACTAACATAATAAAGATCTGTGTAAGTAGGGATTCGGTTGGTTTTAGCTACATTTCCGTAGATTTTGTTGTGCTCATCTAGATTATATCCGACATCTAAACCTGGATAAAAAAAGTTGCCAGTCCCTGGATAATTCGCCCAACTTACACCTGGGATAATGTTAAGTTTTTGATCTAGCAAACTAATGTGATGTTCAAAAAAAACTTGCGTGATAAAACGCTCTCTTTCGCCTAGATTATTGCTGCGAAGCGCTTCGTTACGGAACTCGACACCCAAACCTGATTTCCCCAAACTTGACACGTAAGACGTATTCAACTCACCGCCAATATTGTTACCGATGTGCATATTACGGTAGATTTCGGGCTTAACACGGTTAAACAAATACATATCCTGTCCTCTTCTCCAATACACATTGGCGTTGACTCCAAAATTTCCAAAAGACTGATCGTAAGACGCACTCACCAAAGATGTTTGTGTCTCTTCGTATTGATCCTTGGCTAGTGGTGACGAATAAAATCCATTTGCACCAAATTTTTTCTCTGTAAAACCAGCTTGCATTTTGAAGTTTGCATCTTTGATTTTAAACTGATTTTGATACCAAACATTTTGCACATCGGAGTCTGTGTTAAAACGATAACCCGCAGATTCTGCTTTACCAACTTGAATAAAATTTCCGAAATTTTCGTTTCCAAAATCAGCAGAAGCACCAAGAGACCAAGTTTTGAAATCCCCACCTGCAGCATTAATTTGATAAGCATTGTCTTTACCAACATTGGTAATAATATTAATGACACCTCCGTAAGCATTCTGTCCAAAACGTCGTGCTGCAGGACCTTTTATAATCTCAACACGATCGATACTCGCCATATCAAAAGGAAGATTAAACGTGTTATGTCCCGTTTGTGCATCATTCATTTTGATACCATTTATCAGAACCAAAACCTGCTCGAAAGAGCTACCACGAATACTAAGATCTGTTTGTACATCATTCATCCCACGGCGACGCATATCCATCCCAGTGAAATATTGTAGCAAATCAGCAACGCTTCGTGCTGGTGATTCTTGAATTTGTTTTTTAGAAATAACCGTAATATTTTCCGCAACTTTAGTAATTGGAGTTGAAAAAAATTTTCCTTTTACGACAACTTCTTCTATGTCTTGCTGCTGTGCCGAAAAAAATGCACAAGACAACGCAAAACCCGTTAACAAAAGCTTTTTCATAGTTTTTTACAATTTTACGGGGGCAAAGCTATGCAATAATTAAAAAAATCAACAACAAAAAATAATTTATTTTAAGATTAAATTAAATATTTCCTTTAAAACAATATTTTAAATAAAAAAAATATTACTTTGACATTTCAAAACAAAACAATATTAACAACCAGTATTATCCTTTGTTAATATGTTGACAGAAAAACGAAACAATTTTCTTCATAAGAAATTGCTATATTTTAAGTTATCACTTGAGCAGTAATTTATTTTACTGCTCTTTTTCTTTAAGAAACTGTTTATAATTTAAACCTAAAATTTTCAAAGGATTTCTAAATAAACATTAACAAAATAACTAGCTGAAAAAAACGCATTTTTTCGTAATTTTGTGGGTCTTAATTTTGATATGGCTACAACTGCAGAAATCGATATAAAAAAACAACTTTTTGTTAAAAACGCACATCTTAACAATCTGAAACACATTGATGTTTTAATACCAAAAAACAAACTCATTGTGATAACGGGCGTTTCAGGAAGTGGAAAATCTTCGCTAGCTTTCGACACAATCTATGCGGAAGGTCAACGTCGTTATGTTGAAAGTTTGAGTTCTTATGCGCGACAATTTTTAGGAAAATTAGAAAAACCAAAAGTTGACGATATCAAAGGTCTTGCGCCATCAATTGCGATTCAGCAGAAAGTAATTTCGTCAAATCCGCGTTCTACAGTTGGTACATCGACTGAAATCTATGATTATCTAAAGTTGTTGTACGCCAGAATTGGCCATACTTTTTCACCAATTTCTGGTGAGGAAGTCAAAAAAGATTCTGTAACTGATGTTATCGATTTTATTAAGGCTTCAAAAAAAGACACGAGTTTTATCTTGATGGCACCTTTGCAATATGAAGTTGACAACTTTACCGAACAACTAAAAACTTTAAAGGTTTCTGGTTTTACACGTTTGGAAGTTGGCGGAAATCTTGCTAATATTGAGGATTTAGAAAGTTTTGGTTTCGTACCAGAAGCTAATACAGAAATATTTTTGGTTATCGACCGTTTCAGTTACGAAGAGGACGAAAACTTCTTGCAACGTTTGGCGGATTCTATCCAAATGGCGTTCTACGAAGGTCACGGACGTTGTCTTTTGAAAAATACAGAGAACAACGAGGTTCGAGATTTCTCTAATAAATTTGAGTTAGATGGCATCGATTTTAATGAACCGAATGTACATTATTTCAGCTTTAACAATCCTTATGGCGCTTGTCCAACTTGTGAAGGTTACGGCAAAATAATTGGCATTGACGAAGATCTTGTCATTCCAAATAAAAATCTGTCTGTTTTTGAAGATGCCATTGCACCTTGGAAGGGCGAAACAATGAGCGAATGGAAACGCTCTTTCATTAAAAAAGCAAAAGACTTCCCTATTCATAAGCCTTACCACCAACTCACAAAAGAACAAAAACAATATTTGTGGCGTGGCGACAAGTCTGCAAGTTTCCCAAGTATTGATAATTTCTTCAAAATGTTGGAGGAGAATCTTTACAAAATTCAATACCGTGTGATGTTGTCACGTTATCGTGGTAAAACGACTTGTCCGACTTGCGAAGGTCTTAGATTGCGTGAAGAAACATCTTGGGTAAAAATTGATGGGCACAACATCCAGTCTTTGATTGAATTGCCTTTGGATGAGCTTTCACCGATTATTGAAAGTTTTAAATTATCAAAATATGATGCCGAAGTTGCGAAACGTCTCCTTTACGAAATAAAATCTCGAATCGGATTTTTACTAAAAGTTGGTTTGGGTTATCTTAATCTTAACAGAACGTCCAACACGCTTTCTGGTGGTGAAAGTCAACGTATTAATTTGGCGACAAGTTTAGGAAGCTCTTTGGTTGGTTCCATTTATATTTTGGACGAGCCTAGTATTGGTCTTCACTCGCGCGACACCGAAAATCTTATTGAAGTTCTAAAAAATCTTCGTGACCTTGGCAACACCGTTATCGTTGTAGAGCACGATGAAGACGTAATGCACGCTGCAGACTACATCATCGATATTGGTCCAGAAGCGGGTTATCTTGGTGGCGATTTGGTATTTGCTGGTGATTATAAAGATTTGAAAAAAGCAGATACTTTAACGTCTAAATATCTTAACAACGAACTAAATATTGAAGTTCCGAAAAAGCGTCGTGTTCCAAAAGAGTTTATAAAAATAAAAGGTGCTCGTCAAAACAATCTTAAAAATATTGACGTCGATGTCCCATTGGAAGTTTTAACCGTTGTAACGGGCGTTTCCGGAAGTGGAAAATCAACTTTGATGAAGGAAATCCTAACCAATGCGGTGCAAATTCAGTTGGGAATGGGCGGCAAAAAAGCCGATTATGACAGTGTGGAGTTTCCAAAAAAGTTGATTAAAAACATTGAGTTAATCGACCAAAATCCCATCGGAAAATCTTCACGTTCTAATCCTGTCACTTATCTAAAAGCTTATGACGACATTCGTGATTTATTTTCGAAACAAAAATCGGCGTCGCTAATGGGATTAAAACCTAAGCATTTCTCTTTCAATGTAGATGGCGGACGTTGCGACGAATGTAAAGGCGAAGGTGTGATCACAGTGTCCATGCAATTTATGGCGGACATCGAATTGGAATGCGAACATTGTCACGGCACACGTTTTAAAAGTGAAATTCTTGAAGTTAAAGTTGACGAGAAAAGCATTTCGGATATTTTAAAAATGACCGTTGACGAAGCAATCAACTTTTTCACAGAATTGCAAGAATCCAAAATTGTACAAAAGCTAAAACCATTACAAGAAGTTGGACTTGGTTATTTGCAACTAGGACAATCCTCTTCTACCCTTTCTGGTGGCGAAGCGCAACGTGTAAAACTCGCGTCTTTCCTAGTAAAAGGTGTTACGACGGACAAAACTTTATTTGTTTTTGATGAACCGTCGACAGGATTGCACTTCCATGATATTAATAAATTGATGAAATCGCTGCAAGCTTTGATCGAGCTTGGACATTCGGTGATTGTGATTGAACATCAACCCGACATCATCAAATGCGCTGATTATATTATCGATATTGGTCCAAATGCTGGAAAACATGGTGGCGAAGTGGTTTTCACTGGAACGCCTGAAGATTTAGCAAAGAATAAAATATCGGCAACCGCAAAGTACATCGCTGAAAAACTTTAAGTTTTCTTGAAGTTTTAAAAATAAAAAAGGCTTTCAGAGTTTTGAACTCTGAAAGCCTTTTTATTGATAAATAGTCCTATTTTTACGCTAAAACGTCTTGCAATTCTGTATGTTTTTTGAACATTGCGCTTGCAAAAGGACAAAGCGGAATCACTTTTTTGTTTTCTTTTCTAGCGAAATCTACCAATGCATTTAGAAGATTCATTCCGACACCTAGACCGTTGTAGGCTTCTTCAACACCTGTGTGATCGATGATGAATTTATCTTCACCAGCCCAAGTATAAGTCATTTCGCCAGCATGTCTTCCATCTATAAAAGCTTCGAACATTCCATTTTTTTCGTTGTTTTGTTGTTTGATTTCCATTTTTATATTTTTTTATTTGAATTCAGAATTTATTGTAATTGAACCTTCCAAAATCTTGTGAACTGGACAAGCATTCGCAATATGCTGAAAACGCTTCATCTGATCTTCCGGAATATCAGTTTTCGAAAATCGAATATTTCTATTAAGTGTCGTTTTCATTTTGTCATCGCTATCAACTAAAGTCACATCAACAAAAATTTCGCCAACATCCCAAGTTTTTCTCTCAGCATACATTTTCAGCGTAATGGCTGTACAACTTGCCAAAGATGCCGCAAGAAGTTCTGTTGGTTTTGGAGCTAAATCTTTTCCACCTTTGTCAATTGGCTCATCAACGATTATCTCATGATTTCCCGTTGTGACTTTAGTTAAATAAAGTTCGTTTCCTATTGTTGCAGTTACATTAACATCCATATCGTTTTATTTTTTACAATATTAAGATTATCATTCTATATCCCAATTGATGTGAGATAGGAATTAACTTTTCCGTTCCAAAAACAAAAGCGAGACCGTTTTTTATGAATATCATTTTTAAAATTAAAAAACTAAAATTTCCCTAATCTTTCGAAAATATAAAATTGGTATCCGAATCTGCGGCCGGGATAGTAAGGGCGCGACTGAAAGAAGCGGTCCGAAGAATAGTTTGGAAAAAGGTTTGGGCTTCTGAGGACGAAACCCCTGAATAGCCCGAAATGCCGCCCAAATAAAAAAACTAAAAGCTCGCACGAATCTGCATACTGCCCGTGTGGATCGTACGTTCGCCAGAGTTACGACCTTCGTAGTTGATGTTAAGTTGTAAAAACGAGTTGAGGCTTTGTTGCCAATAGACGCTCCAGACTTGGTTTTTGCCAGCTTTGAGACCTTCCAACATTTGGTTGCCAACAATGCTGAAACTGTTACCTGTAAAATCGTTCTTGATAAATGAGAAATTGGCTCTGACAGAGGTTTTCTTGTGGTCCCATTGCAAAGTTCCTGACAATTCGTAAGCTTTTAGTTTTTCGTCGCCGTCGGTTCTTTTCTTTTGACGAAGCGCACCGAAAAGTTCAGCTTGAAGACTTTCTGTTAAACGATAAGTGGCTTTGGGCTTGGTTTCCCAGTTTTGAAGAAGATAATTGCGGGTGCTAAACATCTGCGAATGATTGGTGACATTCTGAAGTTGGTTTTCCCAATCGGTGCGGAAATTTTTGTTAAACCAATATCCCAAATTAAAGTAGTGCGAATCTTGGGAACGTTCTTCTACACTGTAATTAGCGTTGAGTAAATTGTCGTTTGCCGTGAAGCGATAATTTGCATTCCATTTAGATTTGTCTGTAGAATTAAACAAAGCCGAAAACAAGATGTTCTGGGTTTTCATAATTTTATCATTTTCTTTAGCAAAAGGATTAAGAACAACAACGCGATCGCCTTTCATAAAAGCGTTTTGCGATAATAATGATACATTGAAATTCCATCTTTTTAGGAAAGCATTTTCGGAACTAAAAATAACTGCTGGATTTACAAACAAAGCCAATTGCAATTTGTTTTTGTTGGATGCCAAATACTTCACAGTGTTGGTGTAGACGCGAATGTATTGCGCCTGATCCATATATTCTGCAACTTCGAACTCGTCCAACTGCTGAATACCATCGCCATTATAATCCGTCCATTTGTAAACGCCTTGCCCATCGGTCACTTTAATATATTGAAACTCTCGTTGCGCTTCTTGGCCATTTCCTAATTCATAAAAAGCTTGCAAACGCATACCGTTTCGGAAAAGTTGTTGGTTGTACATCAAGTTACCAACCACGAAATCTTGGTTTTGATCATTCGTTAAAGTTTGATCTTTATAGAAAAACTTGCGATAATGCAGCAAAGCAGACAACTGAGTTTTTTCGCTTTTAATGATTTGACTTTCCGCCATTATCCCGAGAATATTGTTCATCTTTTGTAAACGATTATCTCGAATAGAGTCGTTATCTCGAAGATAGACTTTCATCAAAAATTTTGTACGTGTGCTATCTGCGATTTTCTTTTGTAAGAAAATTTCTTTCCAGCTAAAACTCGTGACATCGTAAAGTTGCGTGTCGTTATATTTTTTAAGGTTATGCTCCATCGCGCCACCAACAGACCAACTTCCTTTTGTACCTAATAATTCGGCAGAAGCATTGGCTCGAATAAACTGCGAGTTAACCAAAGTGGATTTGGTATCCAAATAAGACGCGCTGGCTTGGGTTATCCATTTATCGTTTTTCCAACCGAAACCTAAATCGTTTTTAATGCCTTTGTACGTTGCTTTTTCGTCAAGATAATTGAATTTATAATTTAAAAAAGTAGCATTATTCCAAAGGTTGTCAAAACCAAACACAAATCTGTTTTGAGTAATATGACTAAATTCTTCCGTTAAGTTAAAATCTCGCCAAAAATCAACATTGTTAATTCTGTCCAAGACTTTAAAATTCTTTTGAATATATTGATACTCAAACATCGGCGTGCCTTTCCAATTGTTTTTAATAAAACTTTTGTTAGCATAGACGCGAGCGGCATAACCAATATTTTCATTATTATCTTTTGATGAAAAAAGATTAAGATCGTTATTACTAATCGAAGCATCCACGCCAATTACGCCATTTTCTAAAGCATATTCGGCATTGGTGGAAAATACTTGCGTCTTCTCAGGAGCTGGCAATCGTCGAACCGCCTGATAATCGCCCAAACCTTGTCCTACAAATTCGAAAACGCGACCATTATTAGTGGTTTGCTGTATTCTGTAATCACCTTTAGCCGTTCCAAAAAACGTAAAGCTTACTTGATACAACTCATCATCTTTGTTGGTTGAGAATTCGTAATGATAAGTCGAACCGTCAAAGATTTTTTTGTAGAGAATTTTATTAACGTCGTATTCGGTTTTAACACCAGAAGGCGCATACATCATGTAGCCATTATTACCAGCATTAATAAGATATTGTTTGTCTTCATCACTAAGGTTAAGCGCAAGTGGTGCATTTTTATTATCATTTTCAATAAACCAAGAAAGCCCAACTTTGAGACGTTCTCGCTGATGTTGGAGATTTCCAGTTACTAAAAATCGGGTGTAATTTCGGTTCGTATAATTATAAGTTATGGTAATGAAATTCTGTTTATAAATTGGTCTAAAACTCGTAAATGTAATTTCGCCCGTATTGTAATTAATGATATAATCGAGGTTTTCGCCACGCTTCATCAAAACGCCATCGATGTAGACTTGCTCCGAACCCGAAATAATGGTGATAAATTGTTCGCCGTTTTTTCCTAAAAGTCGATAAGGACCTTGGTTGCCTTCGATACCTTGAAAGCGCATTCGGTTGAACTCACTTCTCGCAATACCTCCCGAAATATCTAGAAAAGTTTTGTTGCCATTTTGCTCCCAATTGGTTTGGAATTGTAAGCCCATACTTCGGCGTTGGTAACGTCCAAAAAAAGTTTGATTATCATCTAAATCGAGATGTCCCGCTCGAATAATGCTGTGTTTTTTAATATTTAATTGAACATAAATCTTATCAAACTCTTGTAAAGTCTGTGTATAACCATCCGCCTGAATCGGTAAATTGTGATCCGAAATGGATGCTAATACTGAAACATCATCGCTCAACTTCCCCGAAATCTGCATATCCATCGAGCTTTGCACCGAAGAACCTTGGTTGTTACCGAATGTTATTCCTCTTACGATGGAACCTTTTGTATTAAGATCGCCTAGAATACGAGATTTTGTGTTTTTTACTAAAACCTCTTCATCATAAACAAGCTGCGGCGATTTTTTAATAAAGTCTAATGTATCTTTAGCAAAGAAATCTTTGTTAAGTTTCGCCGAAATTAAGCTATCTTTTTTAATAGAGTCATTGGGGAGATTTGGATTTTTCCACGTGAAAATTTGAGCTTGTGTTGTAAAACAAGCCAAACAGAACAACAAAATGGTAAAAATCTGTCGATACAATTTCAATTTTTTTCTGGCGTAAATCTACGAATAATACAGAAGAGTAAAAGATTTACAAGTGATTAACGAGAATTTTTGACAAAAATTTTATATTTAAAATAAAAGTTTATCTTTGTCATCCTCTTCAAAAAAAAATGAAAGTTAAACATTATTAATGATTAATTAACTTCAAAAATTTTTAAAAGGAAAAATACAAAAGTAAATTTGCACCAGAAAAATAAACTTAACTTAAATATTTTATCATTATGAAAAAATTTTATTCTTTATTAGCAGTTGCTGCTATCTCAATGACTGTTAGTGCACAACAAACTGTTTTCGAAGCGACTTTCGCTGATATGGATGGAACAGGAGGTAACGATGGTAGTTGGTCTGGAAATATTGCTGCAACAGCTCTATCAACTTATACAACTGGAGGAACATGGGTTCTTAATAATGCGTATAAAGCTGATGGTTCTCTTAAATTAGGAACTAGTTCAAAACTAGGTGATATCACTACACCTTCTATTAATGCTTCAGGTAATGCAACTTTAACTTTCAGAGCTGGTGCTTGGGATGGTAACAATGAAAGCACAAATTTGAAAATTTCTGCAACAGGTGCTACTTTGGATAAAGCTTCTGTTACTTTGGTAAAAGGTTCATTTACGACTTATACAATTAATATAACTGGTGCTAATAATGCAGTTAAGATTAAATTCGAAGGAGATAAAGCTTCTAACTCTAGATTCTTCATCGATGACATTAGAGTAACTGTTCCTACACAAGCTGTTACCGATACTAATGCAACTAAAGTTAACTTAGTTAAAAATACAGTTGTTGCTAACGAAATCATCTTCGGTCAAGAGGCTAAAGTATCTGTTATTAACATGGCTGGTCAAGTTGTAAAAACTGCTGAGGTTAAAGATAACTCTAGATTAGATGTTTCTAACTTAGCAAAAGGAACTTATGTAGTAACTGCAACAGTTAATGGTAAAGCAGTTTCTCAAAAAGTTATCAAAAAATAATTATTATTTCTTAAAAAATAGTTGAGCCTCCAATTTTGGAGGCTTTTTTATTAATAGAAACATAATATGAATCATGTTTTTATAAAAGGAATAAGACGTAATTTTGTACTATAAATAATTGTTTAACTATTTCTGCTGCTATGATATTTTGATTGAATAAAAGGCTAATTTTAAAATGACAATTTAAATTTCAACATTAAAAAATTGTTAAATTTTAATTCATTTGTTTTTAAATTCAAATAATTTGTAAATTAGCAGTCCAATTTTTAACAAAACTTAAATTTTTTATATTATGAAAAAAATCTTTACAATTTTAGCTGTTGCTGCAGTCTCTTTAGTATCTGCACAAACTAATTTATTTGCTGGTTCAGACTTTAACGATTGGGCAGCTTTTCAATCAAGCTTAGGATTTGACCTTAAATCTGGTGAGCAAAGTGCTACAGGTGGTATTGGTGGATCAGGTGCTTTAAAAATCACTGATAACGCTGCTACTTCTAACATCTATGTAATGACTGCTAACAAGAACATGAATGTTGCAGGAGCTAACTTTATTACATTAAAAGTTAAAGGTAATGCTGGAGGAGTTTCTTTCAACGCAGGTGATGGTACAGCTGCAGGAAGTAAGTATTTCAATGTTCCTGCTGGGACAACAGGAGATGTTACATTGACTGGAACTGGTGCTAACTCTTACACAGGAAGTATCAACGCTAGCGATTGGATTACAATTAAATTAGATCTTACTGGTGTTAACTGGGGATCAACTCCAAGTTTTTCTATCAAACTTCAAAAAAGCTCTACTAATGCATTATTTGTAGATGATATCAAAACTGATAAGAATCTTGCTGTTGGTGATGTTAACGCTTCTAAAGTTAACTTAGTAAAAAATACAGTAGTTGCTAACGAATTAATCTTCGGTCAAGCTGCTAACGTATCTGTAATCAACATGGCTGGTCAAGTTGTTAAAACTGCTGAAGTTAAAGAAAACACTAAACTTGATGTTTCTAACTTAGCAAAAGGTACTTACGTTGTAACTGCAACTGTTAACGGTCAAGCGGTTTCTCAAAAAGTTATCAAAAAATAATTGAATTAAACTTCAATAAATAATGAAGACCGTTCTTATGAGCGGTCTTTTTTTGTTTTAAAAAATATCTTAATAAACGCCTCGGCGAAGATTACTCAACAGCGAGCCAAGATTAAGGATAAGCGTGTATCGTATTCTGTAACCGTAATCCTTCATCGCAGGCTCGAAACCAAGAGATGATTGAACTGGGAAATAAACTTCTAAAAAGTCTGGAATAATTTTTAGTTTAACACCAGAATCCCAAATAAAGTCTGCGCCTTGACCTTTGCTTTTATAAAGGCCAAAATCGGCGTATAAGTTAAACATTTTCCAAATGTGAGAATCGACATTAACACTTGTAATCCATTGGTTAGCTTTGGTTTTAAAATCAGATTTGAAGCCGCCTTCCGCCAAAATATATTGTTGAGACAAAATTCCCGTTGTTGCACTTTGTCCTAACAAACCGTAAGAAAAAGCATAGTTTGACACTTTAGAAATCCCGTAATCGAACGTACTATTTTGCGTATTGTTATTGATGAAAACGCCTCCAAAAAATCTAAAACTTATTTTTCGATCCTTCATATATTCCCAACGGTAAAAAGCTTCAGTCGATAATTTCTGAAAATCTTCCATCCATTGGAAACCTGCATTGATGTATTTTTCGTGGATTAAAGCATTATCGCTATACGAGTAACCGACATTCCACAAGTTATATTTTCCGTATTCTTTTGCTAAAATACGTTTCGCGTCCAAATCTTTTTGAAAATGGCCATAACTGAAATACAGATTTCTTCCAATCGCACTTCTAGGATTTTTATTAAATGAAAAATTAGTAAAAAAGCTGTAAGTCTGATATGCCAAATCATAATCGTAATGGAAATACGACGCCGAACCACCAATTTGCCAACTTCTAAAAAAGCTGTCCGCTGGCATAATGTTGTAAGAAACGCCAGCTTTACCAGTCAATTGTCCAGTCCCGGTACTGTAATACGGCGAAACAGAATAGACAAACTTTTGATCAAAAACGCCTTTATTAACAAGATTAAAACCTAACATTACTTTATCATAAGCATTATAATTTAGTCGCGGCGAAATGTAAAGCTCATTAAATTCAGGATTTGGAATATCTTTTATCAGTTTTAATTTAAGCCTTTTCATATTAGAAAAAAAACCTTTGGTATAAAGATAATTGTCTCTGAAATTGGTTTCGGGAAAAGAAAAATCATCATTCACAATAATCTTTTCGGCATCGTTGGCTTTTATTTGATATGTTTTAGATTCAGAATCTGCGTACTGCCATTGCGTTTCTTTTTGTCCAGATTCGGTTTCAGCTTGTAGTTTAAATGGTAGGTTATACTTTCCGAGTTTATTTATTTTAACGTCGAAAGCCTCATCTTTTCGTACAAATTTTTTAAGATTAAAATTGACACGATTTTTTTCTTCAATTAAAGATGATAAAAAACGAGAATTTCCGCCACTTTCCCACTCTAATTTTGACAAAAAATCACTTGCAACAACTGGTTTCTGAAAATGATCTGAGAAATACGAATTTAAAAATGAATTAAATTTCGCAAAACCCATTTGATCAGCCACAAAATAAAACAGAATTCCTGTTTCAAAATGGCTGATTGCAAAAGCATTAAACTTACTTAGATCTTCATAATTTTCGCCGATTTTTTGATCCAGATTTTGTGTCAAAATATATTGATAAGCCAATGGATAACGTTCTGTCAGCTTAAGATCCGACGCATGGAAAATCTTCAAAGGTTTCATCCCAAGTATTTTTGCTTGATTAGGAAGGTCGCCCAAAAGTTTATGCTCTGGATAAAACTCTTTTAAATATTGAAATTCACAATAAGTTTGTAATCCATTTTTTAACCAATGATCTACATTTTTTTCGTTAACAAAAAGATTATTAATGATTTGCTTGGACACAATCCCGAAATAATGCAAATCTATTTTCTCTGGATCTGCAAACAATTTGTAATGAAATTTCCAAAACTTGATATCATCAATTCCCACAAACTTCTCCGCGGAACGGAATTTTTCACTAATAAATATTTTGTCAGGAAGGTGACCAAAACGCTTTTTTAAAAACTTAAGATGAAGCGGCAAATAAAACTCTAGACTTGCTCGATCGTCTTGTGTAATTGGATAACCAAAAACAACATTAATCTTTTGTTCATCAACATTGACAGAGATTTTATTAATATTATCTAATGAAATATAAAACTCTGGATCATTGACAGAAACACCAGCAAATTCGGTTTTTAAGATCCCAGTATGATGAAGATTCGATTCAACTTTAAAAGCCTCGTGAACATCAAAATTAACATCCCAATATGAAGCGCTATTTAAGTTTTGTTCGGTGTCTAGAAAATGTTTTGGATATTGATCTTGATTTTCAAAACTATCAGGAACTATGAAAAAATATTTGAGATTAATGTCGGTTTTATCGATACCATAACCCGTAAATTTTGCATTTGGAAGTTTGACTTCGTAACGTAATTTGATAGTTTTTGAAGATTGAGGTTCTAGTTTTTGGTCTAAATCTAAATACAAAAATTCTTCTTGAAGTTTCTCAATGTCTTTTGTTTTACCATCAAATTCAACATGCAAGTTATTAAGCGCACCAAGTTCTGTCGGTTTTGCAAAATACAAATCCTTTTTTCGATCTTTAAGTTTGCGTTTAAGAAGTGGCGTATTTCGATTTTGGTAAGCTGCAACCCAATTAAGAAGTTTGATTTTATCAATCGAAACCTCATGTGGGTTATGATATACAATCTGCTGCTCAACGATTAAGTTTTGCGCATCAGCAGACAATTTTGCCGAAATCCGAATGCTATCTTGTTGTCCAAAACACCAAATCCCCTGCATCAAAAACAAGCTACCAAAAAATAATTTATTCATCAAATATTTGCAATACTCAAATTTAGCAAAAAAACTTTCGAAATTCTTTATCAGGTCTGCATTAATTCTGGAAAAATGAATTATAGTTTAAAATTTAATATCAAAACAAAAAAACAGTTATCGAAAATCTCGATAACTGTTTCTGTATTTTAAAAAAGATAATTTTACATAGCGTTTTTGTAAGCTTCCCAACCTGCCATTTTGTATTTAACGGCTTCCTGTTCTGGATTTTCGGCTTTATAAATACCGCGACCAACGATAATGAAATCCGTATGATATTTATTAATCACTTTTTCTGGTGTGTTATATTGTTGACCTTTGCTATCTCCGGAATCCGAAAGATTAACGCCTGGCGTCATCAAAATCAAATTATCTGGAATTTCGTTTTGCGCAACACAAGCCATAACGTTAGATTGGTTTTCGATAATTTTCATTGCTTCTTCACGATAATGCGCGTCGGTCAAAGTACCTTTAGAAGACATTCCCAAAATCGCTACAACACCAACATTAAGGAAACCATCGAGACTAGCACTTCCACCAATTACTTGCGCCGTAACAAGGTCTGCCCAGTTAGAAATCTTGTACATTCCGTATGAAAATTGCAATTCTTGCGTGTTACCAATATCAGCAAATTTGCGATCTTCCATAATTAAGAAATTATGTTTTTGCGCTAAATCTTTTAATGGTAAAATCGTAGAATCTGCATCAAAATCTGTCAAAATATCGATATGCGTTTTAAGCGCAACAATGTGTGGACCTACCATATCAGCAAAGTCTAAAAGCTCTCGAGTTGACAAAACATCAGCTGAAGCGATAAGGTTAGAATTTTTTGCAATAGCGATTTCCAAAAGGCGCTTCGCCATCGGATGCTCCACTTTTTCTAATTTATTTTCGTAAGAAATTTTCTTTTTTTCTTGAAACTGAACTTGGTTTCCGTTTAAGAAATCATTTATTCTAGCGACTTCTTCGTCAGTAAGATGTTCAACTTCTTTCAAAATTTTCACAACTTCCGAAATCGTAAACAGCGTATGAATTTTGTAACCTTTGGCTTCTAATTTTTCTTTTCCGCCTTGTTCTCTATCCAAAACAACAACAATATCGGCAACTTTTAAACCTTCATTTTCAACTTCTTCTATAGTTTCGACAAGCGATTTTCCTGATGTAATCACATCTTCCACCAAAAGACAATTGTCGCCTTTTTTATAAATACCTTCAAGAAGTTTTTTTGTACCATAAGTTTTAGCTTCTTTTCTTTTAATAATCAACGGAATGTAACTTTCTAAAGACATCGCTGTTGCCATCGGAAGCGCTGCGTAAGGCACACCGCAAATCACATCAAAATTATCCAAAGGCAACATATCCAAAAGATAGTTGGCAAGATTTTTTAAGATTTTTGGTTCTGATGCCAAAGGACGTAAGTCAACATAAAAAGGACTTTCGATGCCACTTTTCAATGTAAATCTTCCGAATTTGATAATGCCCAATTTGTAGCATTCTAAAAAAAATTCTTTTTTACTTTCCATTTTTACTTTTCACTTTCTACAAAGTTAAAATTTAATTTTCAATATTGTAATTTTGCACCGTCAGAAATTGAATTTTTAAACATAAATTTTCTAATAAAGCTTTCAGAGTTTGAAACTCTGAAAGCCTTAATAAAAGCAACATTTCATATTACAGCCGCTGACAAAAAATTTAATAAAAATAAAAAATGCTTCAACAAGACATTATTGATCTTCTTAACGAAAAAGCTGACTTTTATAATAATACATCATTTATTGAAAATGATCCAATCCAAATTCCGCATCGTTTTGATACTAAACAAGATATAGAAATTGCAGGTTTTCTGTCAGCTAGTATCGCTTGGGGCAATAGAAAGGCGATTATAAAAAATGCAGATTTGATGATGGAACTTATGGGAAACTCGCCTTATGATTTTGTTTTAAATTTTAAAAATTCAGATTTAGAAAAATTTCCAAACAAAGCGGCGCATCGTACTTTTCACATGGAAGATTTTAAATATTTTCTGAAACAGTTCCAAAGAATTTATCGAGAACACGACAGTTTGGAAGATTTATTTCTTTTAAAAAATGATGAAACCAACTTCTATCACAGCATCGAACGTTTTAGGAAAGAATTTTTAAAAGAGGAACATCGCGCTCATAAGCATGTAAGTTCGCCTTACAAAAACTCTGCGTCGAAAAGGATTATGATGTTTTTGCGTTGGATGGTGCGAGACGATAATCGTGGTGTCGATTTTGGAATTTGGAAAAACATCGATCAAGCATATCTTTCCATTCCGTTGGATGTCCACACCGCCAATATTTCTCGAAAACTAAATCTTGTCACGCGAAAACAAAACGATTGGAAAACTTTAGAAGAATTGGATTTGGTTTTGAGACAACTTAATGCAAAAGACCCAGCAATTTATGACTACGCTTTATTCGGACTTGGCATCAGTAAAGAATTTGAATAAAAAAAGAAGTGATTCTTTATAAACCACTTCAATAGAAAGACATCTCATTTTGTTTTAGTTAGTACTTATAAAAAAAAGAGACGGCTACCCAGCCATCTCAAAATGTATCAAATTAAGTGTAGTAATATCGAAAATATGTCTTGCCAAAGGTATCATTTCCATTATTTCTAGATTAAAGATATAAAATAATTCAATAAACAAGATGAATTAAATGTTAAAAAATAAAAAAACTCAGTTCACACTGAGTTTTATATATTATTTAGCGATTTTTCTTTCCAAAACCTCATCAACCATTCCGAAGCCTTTTGCTTCTTCCGACGTCATCCAATAGTCTCTGTCAGAGGCTTTTTCTACCCAATCGTAAGTTTGACCTGAGTGTTGAGAAATAATATCGTAAAGTTCTTTCTTCAACTTCAACATTTCTCTAAGGTTGATTTCCATATCCGAAGCTACACCTTGTGCGCCGCCACTCGGTTGGTGAATCATCACACGAGAATGCTTAAGTGCAGAACGCTTTCCTTTTTCTCCTGCAACTAACAGCACAGCACCCATCGATGCCGCAATACCTGTACAGATTGTAGCAACATCTGGCTTGATAATTTGCATGGTGTCGTAGATACCCAAACCTGCATAAACGCTACCACCTGGAGAATTTATGTAAATCTGAATATCCTTCGATGGATCAGAGCTTTCTAAGAATAACAACTGAGCTGTCACAATATTCGCAACTTGGTCGTCAATTCCTGTTCCTAAAAAGATGATTCTGTCCATCATTAATCTTGAGAAAACGTCCATCTGTGCAACATTCATACGACGTTCTTCCATAATGTACGGCGTCAAATTAGTTGGGCTGAACATTCCCATATATTGGTCGGTTGCAAGGCCATTGATACCTTGATGCTTCACCGCGTAATCTCTAAATTCTTTTTTTAAGTCCATATAAATTGGTATTTTTTTCGAGTTTGTATTTGCAATTTCTGTTCCTTTGCTAAAGTACGCCATTCTGTCATAAAATCCTATACAACATGGCGTCTAAGTGGTTGCGAAGTTGAGAAAGTTTCACGATTTTAAAATAAATTTCTTCTTTTTCGTCTTCGGTTTCTAAAGCTTTTTTAAGATCCTCAATAATCTTCATGACATATTCTCGTTTGTAACGCAAAATTGTGTCACTTACCATTTTGGGAACAACTTCTTCTTCGCTGCTAAAATAAATATTAAACTTCGCCCAATTACTTGTTTCATAAGGATTAATCATAGTATCCGCCATTTTCCCCGAAATATCTTCGTCCATTAATTTAAAGAAAAAAGAACTTGATCGCAATTCATCTTCTTGAAGTCCAGCTTTTATTTCATCAACAATTTTTTGGTTGATTTCGGTTTGCAATTGACAATCATCTTCTTCTAAATGTTGAATAATTTCTTCAATCACCGATATTTTGTAAGTTTCACCTTCCGCATCTTTTCGTTCAATAACAACATCTCCAAACTTCATCATCAACTCAATTAGTTTTTCTTCCAAAACAAAAAGCGGACTGATTTTGCTATCAATATTGGCAACAATTTCTAACTTTTGTTCAGGTTGCGCAACTTGAGGTCGCGGACGATACTCTTTATTTTTGTAATCTTTTTGGAGTTGTAACTCATTAAACAAATTCTGCTCGCTAAGTTTAAACTTATTGGCAACTTCTTTAAGGTAAATTTCTTGTTTAAGACCATTGGTCACAAAAGCAACAGACTTTACAATCTCACGAATTGCTTCTGCTTTTTTAATTGGGTCGTTATCGGTATTTTGAAAAAGAATTTCTGCTTTAAAATCGATAAAATCCTGCGCATGTTTCTGAATAAAATCTTCGACATAATCTTGTGGATGCTTTCTCGAAAAACTGTCTGGATCATCACCATCAGGAAATAACAGAACGCGAATATTCATCCCTTCTGACAGCAACATATCAATGCTTCGGAAACTCGCTTTAATCCCAGCTGCATCACCGTCAAACAAAATCGTCACATTCTCTGTAAGACGTTTAATCAACTTGATTTGCTCGACTGTTAACGCCGTTCCACTACTTGCAACAACATGCTCAATCCCGGCTTGATGAAGCGCAATAACATCCATATAACCTTCCACCAAAAGACAAAGATTCTGTTTAGAAATCGCTTGCTTGGATTGGAAAAGTCCGTAAAGAACATTGGATTTATGATAAATTTCGGTTTCTGGAGAGTTGAGATACTTCGCCGTTTTGATGGTATTATTAAGAATCCGTCCGCCAAAACCTAGAACACGTCCCGAAAAACTATGTATCGGAAACATCACGCGCTCACGAAAACGGTCAACACCTTTTGGTGCATTTTCAGGGAAAACGGAAAGTCCAGACTTTTCGAGAATGTCTTTGTCATAGCCTTTTGCTAAAGCATATTCTGTAAAGGCATCTTTCTTCTCGGGCGAATAACCAAGCTGAAATTTTTTAATGATATCTTGACGAAGCTCTCGCTCTCTAAAGTACGAAAGTCCAATCTGTTGACCTTCTTCTGCGTCCCAAAGTTGCTCGATAAAAAAGTCATTAGCAACCTCATGTATTTTATAAATTAAATCCTTTTGGTCACGTTGTTGCTTTTGCTCCGGCGACATTTCGACAATATCTTCCTCCACAGGAATACCATATTTCTTGGCTAGATGTCGTAAAGCTTCGGGATAAGAAAAGCCTTCTAATTCTTTGAGAAAAGTGATGACACCACCACCTTTTCCGGAAGAAAAATCTTTAAAAATCTGCTTACTTGGTGATACAATAAAACTTGGTGACTTCTCATCCACAAAGGGACTCAGACCTTTTAGGTTAGAGCCAGCGCGCTTTAGTTGTACATATTCGCCGATGATTTCTTCAATGCGGGCTGCAGAGAAAATTTTATCTATAGTTTCTTTAGTAATCACGATGTAAATTTAGTGATTGGTTTAGGATTTAAAAAATAAAAAATATCGGAAACTTTTTGTTTAAATAAAATCAACTTCAAAATCCGTAATTTTACCAAAATTTTTAAAAGATGGAATTCAAGATTCGAAGCATCGAAGAATGGCAAGAAGTTGTTGACTATGTAAAATCTCAGTTGGACAGACCAATCCTTTTATTAAAGGGAAATTTGGGTGCTGGTAAGACAACTTTTTCGCAACAATTGGTTTCCGCATTGGGAAGTGAAGACGAAGTAAGTTCGCCGACCTACTCCATTGTTAACGAATACAATTCTCCGAACGGAAAAATATTTCATTTTGATCTTTATCGTTTAAAAAATATTGAAGAAGCTTATGATTTTGGCATCGAAGAATATCTTGATAACGCTTATCTCTGCATTATCGAGTGGCCAGAAATCTACGAAAGCGAGCTTCTTCCGGAAGAATTCCACGAAATGCAAATTACCCACACTGGCGAAGAAAGGATTATTAATTTCAAATAATGATATAATAAGCAAGTTGATTATATTTGTATCTTTAATCTAATAAAAATTGCAGACTGCATGAGTCACACTTCTACCATATTTACGCCCTTTAAAGAGGAAGAACTTATCCCAAAAGAGGAAAAGCTTGAGGTTGTACGCAAAGGAAAAATGCATAGCATTGGCATCCCAAAAGAAATTAGCCTTTCCGAAAAGAGATTATGTTTAATCCCTGATGCGGTGCAAGTCCTTGTGCAAGCGGGACACAAAGTTGTCATCGAAAAAGGTGCTGGCGAAGGTGCGCAATACACAGATTTGCAGTATGCAGAAGCAGGTGCTTTAATAGTTGATAATCCTCAAGAGGCTTTTATACAAGATATTATTCTTAAAATAAATCCTCCTACTAACGAGGAAATTGATTATCTAAAACCGAATACTTATCTCATTTCGGCCTTGCAGCTTAATCTTCGAGACAAAGATTATTTTGTAAAATTAGCTGAGAAAAAAATAAATGCTA
The DNA here is from genome assembly GCF_032062245.1 of Soonwooa sp. Taxonomy (NCBI): domain Bacteria; kingdom Pseudomonadati; phylum Bacteroidota; class Flavobacteriia; order Flavobacteriales; family Weeksellaceae; genus Soonwooa; species Soonwooa sp. The sequence goes on along the minus strand of NZ_DAMBQF010000006.1, from coordinate 20,013 downwards.
TCGCTTTCGAATTTATCACCGACGAATATGAGCAACTATCGCTTGTTAGACTAATTGGTGAGATTGCAGGAAGCGTTTCTATTTTATACGCGTCAGAGCTTTTGGCTCTGTCAAGTGGTGTGATGTTAGGCGGAATCACAGGCGTTCGTCCAACCGAAGTAGTCGTTATCGGCGCTGGTATCGTTGGCGAATTTTCGACTAAAGCTGCAATCGGATTAGGCGCCAATGTTCGTGTTTTTGATAATTCTTTATCGAAACTTAGACGTTTGCATTCTATTGTTGATCATCGTGTACCGACTTCTATTATTGATCCTCGCGAATTAACAAAAGCTGTACGTCGTGCTGATGTTGTAATTGGCGCGTTACCAAGACTTAACCTTCCACCAGTTGTGACAGAAGATATGGTTTTGAAAATGAAAAAAGGTAGCGTTATCATCGATATTACAGTTGACAACGGAAAAGCCATCGAAACTTCTGAATTGACAAGCCTTGAAAAGCCTTTCATTATAAAACATGACGTTGTACATTGCGGACTTCCGAATTTAACAGCGAGAATGCCAAGAAGTACAACTAAAGCGATTAGTAATTTCTTCTTAAGTTACATCCTTGGCTACGACGAAGATGGCGGTTACGAGAATATGCTGCTTAGCAAAAAAGAGGTTAAACAAAGCCTTTACATGTACAAAGGTCGCCACACAAAGTTGGTGATTTGTAAAAAATTCGATTTACCATATCACGACATTAACTTGTTGATTTTCTAAAATTAAATAATGCTCAAAAAACTTAAATTCTATCTTATTGGATTTCTTCCAGGACTTATTATTGTCTTTTTCATTTTAAATAAAAAAGGTGCGAGTTGCTCTTACTTCCCAAACGACAGGGTTATTGGAGAAAGTATGACCAAAGAAGTGTCTATACCAATTGCTTTGAAAGCTCAACTTGCGTCGCAAAATATCGATGCTAAATATCTGAAAGATTCCATTATTGCAAAAGGAACAATTGACTTTGACAAGAGCCAAGCGCAAAAGCAACCTTTCCCAGAATATTATATGACGTCGCCCGAAAAGAATCCGAAATACGAATTGACTTACGAAAAGACAAAAGATTCTGTGGTGATAAAAACTTTTAAAAAATTAAACTAAAATTTGAAAGTCTTTTCATAGCTTTGCAACAATGTATAACCAAGCAACATATTATTACGAGTTAACAACCTAAACTAGGATGGAGATTTCGTATGCAATATAATAACCTCGTCCTAGGACGGGGTTTTTTATTTTTAAAATTAAAATTATGACTATAGGACTTATTGGTGTCGGACTTATCGGCGGATCGATGGCTTTAAAATTAAAAAATAAAAATTTCGTTGATAAAGTTTTAGCTTTTGATATAAGTGAAGCCCATCTCTTAACAGCAAAAGACCTGAAAATCATTGATGAAATCACGACTTTTGAAAATCTTGTTCAGGATTCGGATTTAATAATCATTGCTTTACCTGTTGAAGCGACAAAAGTTGTTCTGCCAGAAGTTTTGGATAGGATTTCGGATAAAACCGTCGTGATGGACGTTGGATCTACGAAACAAGAAATAATCAACATCGTCGAACAACATCCGAATCGTAAAAACTTCGTGGCAAGTCATCCCATGTGGGGAACCGAAAACAGCGGTCCAAAGGCAGCAACTTCCGAAGCTTTTAGCAATCGCGCCGCTGTTATTTGTAATCACGAAGATTCTTACGATTTCGCAGTGGAATTAGTGAAGCAAGTTTACGAAAATTTAGAAATGAACATCCTTTACATGGATGCTGATAAACATGATGTCCACACCGCTTACATTTCGCATATTTCACATATTACGTCTTATGCTTTAGCAAATACCGTTTTGGAAAAAGAACGTGAGGAAGACACAATTTTCCAGTTGGCAAGTTCTGGATTTTCGAGCACGGTTCGTCTTGCAAAATCGCATCCAGAAATGTGGGTTCCCATTTTTAAACAAAACAAAGAAAATGTTTTAGATGTTTTAAATGAGCATATTTCTCAATTGAAAAAATTCAAATCAGCTTTAGAAAAAGAGAACTTCGACTTTTTAGAAGAACTTATCATTAACGCAAATAGAATACGAGGAATTTTGGATAAATAAAAAAAAACCGCAAATTCGATTTTATAAATATTAAATTAATACTTAAAAAATCAAATTTGCGGCTTCTATATTTTTTATTTTAACATTCTGCAACGTTAACTGCGACAGCCAAACCGCCTTCAGACGTTTCTTTGTATTTAGAATTCATGTCCAAAGCCGTTTCCCACATCGATTTGATAACGTTATCAAGAGAAACACGAGCTTTACTCGGATCACCTTCTAATGCTAAATTGGAAGCCGTAATAGCTTTAATCGCGCCCATCGAATTACGTTCAATACAAGGAATCTGCACGAGACCGCCAATCGGATCACAAGTCAAACCAAGATGATGCTCCATAGCAATTTCTGCAGCCATCAAAACTTGCCCAGGCGTTCCTCCAGAAATCTCGGTTAATGCAGCTGCAGCCATCGCTGACGAAACGCCAACTTCTGCCTGACAACCGCCCATCGCAGCAGAAATGGTTGCATTTTTTTTAAATAAAGTTCCGATTTCGCCAGCCGTTAAAATAAATCTAATAATATCTTCTTCTTTATTAAATTCTGTAAAAGTCTGTGCATACATCAAAACCGCAGGAATAACGCCACTTGCCCCATTGGTTGGAGCTGTGATAATTCTTCCAAAAGCAGCATTTTCTTCATTAACAGCCAACGCAAAACAACTGATCCATTTGGTAATAGAATTGAAAGTTTTTTCCTCTTCGCAAACCATTTGGAACCATTGATCCATATTTTTATAAATTTTGGAACCGAGAAGTTTTTCATTCATTTCGGAAGCGCGACGTGTTACATTAAGTCCACCTGGAAGAATTCCTTTTTTGTTAACGCCTTTGTAGACGCATTCTTTAATATTCTTCCAAATTTCTAAAGCTTGTTGGTTGGTCTCTTCACGAGTTCTCCAAGATTCTTCATTTAGATAAATTAAATCAGAAACTCGTGTTAAATTTAGTTGCTCAATATATTTAATAATGTCGCTTCCGTGATGGCAAGGATACAACGTACGAACACACATTTCGCTGTATGTGTTGTCTTCTTTAGTCCCAACAAAACCGCCACCAAGCGAATAATAATCTTGACTTAGCTCTTCACCATCGTTGAAAACCACTTTGAAAATCATTCCGTTTGGATGAAAGTCAAGCGTTTTTTCTTTATTTAAAATTAAATGATGACCGTAGATAAAGGTTAATGGATGTTCGCCACCAAGATTAAGAATTTGCGTTTCCTTAATATGTGCAATTTTTTCATCAATTTTTGTTGTATCGATGGTTTTAAAATCTTCACCAGAAAGTCCCAACATCCCAGCAATGTCTGTTCCGTGGCCAATTCCCGTTTTTGCAAGCGAACCAAAGAATTCTACAAAAACTTCTTTAACATCAGAAAGTTTTCTGTCTTTTTTAATAAGGTTCAAAAACATTTCTGCCGCGTTCCAAGGTCCCATTGTATGCGAGCTTGACGGGCCAATTCCAACTTTTATAATTTCAAAAACACTGATCGATTCCATTCAATAAAATTAGGGCTCTAAAGATACTATCAATTTACAAATTAAAAAGTCAATATTAAAATTTTGTTAAGATTTGAAGACTTCCAGCAAAATTGCTGACACTTCTTTTGGTTTTGTCGCTGGAAATAAATGGGTTGCATTTTTAATAACGAAATCGGGTTTCGAATTTTTTATCGGAAAAACAATGTCTTTATCTGCCATCACTTGGATAATATTGGGCATTTTTTGGAATTTCCACTCCGAAATTTTCTCGATCGACCATTTGAGATAATAAGGATGACGCACTCGGAAATAGTTATTAATATGAGGATTTTTGGGATCGAATAACTTTCTTAAAAAAGAATACACCACCGCCGAGTTTTCATTAAAAAAACGTTCGGGCACCAATCTTGGGATTTTAGTAAAACCTCCTAATTTTATAAGTGGCGACTTTTCTTCATCGCTGCGAATACTTCCAAGAATTACAACTTTTTTGGCAGGTTTAAGACGATGAATTTCTTGTACCATAATGCCTCCAAAGGAATATCCTAAAAGATAAAAATCTTCTGCATCTTCGATTCTGTCCGCCATTCTTTTTACATAATGCGAAAACTCTTCTTGATTTTCGGGAATTAACCAATCTAGAAATTCGACTTCGATATCGTGGTCAAAAGTCAATTTTTCTAAAACGGTAAAATCAGCACCAAGGCCACTCACAACATATAACTTCATAATCAAAACTACTATCAAAAGTAGGAAACAAAAAAAGAACAGACAAGCTGTTCTTTTTTAAATATTCTTAAAATTTTAGCAAATTATTTTGCAGTTACTTTAACTTTCATATCGATATCATCTTTAACCAAAACGTCAGCCATAGATGATTTGTAAGCTACATCAAATTTTTGACGATCAAAGCTAAATTTATCTGTAACGATAGATGCTACACCTTTGCTAACACCAACTTTTGCTGGGAAGCTGATGGCGTTAGTTTTTCCTTTTACAGTTAAATTACCAGTAATTGTAGAATTCCAAAGTTTACCAGAATTCGGTTTAACTGCAGTAATTGTAAATTCAGCTGTTGGGAATTTTTCTACCTCGAAGAAGTCACCATTTTTAAGATGCCCATCCAACTTAGCTTTTGTTTCTGGATCTTTAACATCTGTCGCGCTAATTGTTGTCATGTCTAATACGAAAGTACCACCAACAACTTTATTATCTTTAACAACGATGTTACCTGATTTCACATTAACCGTCCCATCATGAGATGATGCTTGAGATTTTGCGATTTTGTAACCCCACCAATGTACATCAGATGCTACTACTTTTGTAGTTTGTCCAAATGCTAAACCTCCAATCATTAAAGCAACTAAAGCTAATTTTTTCATTTTTTTAATTATTTATAATTTTATAGTGCAAACTTAGCCATAACCATTCAGAATAAAAATTGATTTATGATAAGAAAACATGATTACAACAAAAAGCCCATCCGAAGACAGGCTTAGTAAGATTATAATAGATTGATTATTTCCCTAACGGAATATTGTATGATACACCAACACCTACTGAACCGGCATTAAATTTTTGGTCAGCAACTTGTCCTTTATCACCCGTAAATACTTTTGTATAATGTGCAAAGAAGTTCCAATCTTTATTATGGTAACCGATTTCTGGTTTTAAATAAAATCCACCATCAGGTCTTTTTGCGTTGTACGCCGCATTATCAGTAACATTATCATCGCCAACAATAAAACCGTAACCTAAGTCAGCACCTAGATAAAATCCATATTGCTGAGGATAAATTCTAAATAATGCTGCTACAGGAACTACCCCGAAGTCATTATTATCAACTTTAACATTGTTAATAGTCGCAGACTTTCCAAAGAAGTGGTTATATCCTGTCGCAATACCCAAACCAAACCCTGGCGTTACTAAATTTTGATAAGAAACATCTAATCCTACATTAGCGGATGTGTTACCTCCAGTAGAAATACCACCGTTAACACCGACTTTAAGCATGTTATTCATATCTGAATTTTGTGCGAATGTCATACCTCCTGCTAATACACCTATTGCTAAAATTGCTTGTTTTAAAGATTTCATAATTCAATTTTTTTCGTTTTACGAGAAACAGACTTGAAAAATCTATGCCAAAATAACTTTGCATTGCAAATAAAGCTTTAAACAAAAGATTGTCAACGATTTAAAAAAACAAAAAAAGCGCCCGAAAAGACGCTTTTTTATTGATATTTTTAAAATTTTAGTATTCGAAAAGGACACTTCCCCATGTAAATCCGCTTCCGAAAGCTGACATACATACCAAATCGCCACGCTTCATACGACCTTCTTGGATCGCCTCACTCAACGCAATTGGGATGGAAGCTGCCGTTGTATTACCGTATTTTTGAATATTGATAAACACTTTCTCATCCGGCAAATGCAACAATTGTTGAACATATTGTGCAATACGAATATTCGCTTGATGTGGGATTAAAAGATCAAGATCTTCGATCGTTTTACCAGCTTTAGTCAACGCTTCCATAATACTTTCTGGAAAACGCGTCACCGCATGTTTGAACACGAAATTACCATTCATAACAGGATAAATATCTTCTGGCGTTATCGCTTCTGGTTCTGTTAACAGACGATCTGCCCAACCAAATTTTGATCCAGGGAATTTAACTGCAAGCTCTTCCGCATATTTACCTTCAGAATGCATATTTACAGATAAAATACCTTGTATATTTTCATCTTCTGTCGCTGACAGAACTACCGCACCAGCACCGTCTCCGAAAATAACTGAAACACCGCGACCTCTGTCGCTAAAGTCCAATCCAAAAGAATGAATCTCTGCACCGACAACCAAAATATTTTTGTAAGTCCCTGAAACAATCAGCGCATTCGCAATGCTCATAGCATATACAAATCCAGAACATTGGTTTCTAACATCTAGCGCACCAATCGTATCGCAACCAAGCATCTCTTGTAGCAAAACACCGTTACCAGGGAAGAAATAATCTGGAGACAAAGTTGCAAAAACAATATAATCGATATCTTTACCCGTAAGATTTGCATTTTTACGCGCCATTTCGGAAGCTTTAAAACCTAAGAAAGCACTTGTCTCTTCGCTGTCATTTCTATCTTTACGATGACGTCTTTCTTTAATACCTGTTCTTTCGGTTATCCATTCGTCATTGGTATTCATCAATTTTGACAAATCATCATTTGTCACTATATTTTCAGGGACGTAATGTCCTACACCTGTAATTTTACTTTTATACATTTTCTAAATTTGTAAATCGCTTTGCAAAAATAATATTTTATTCATTACATAAAACTTTATTTAAGATATTATAACAGAATTTCGAAAGCGTTAATAAATAAAAAGTTTTTAAATTAATTTAATATTAAAAACAAAAGTGATTAAAGCTTTCATTAAACTATTAGAAAACCTTATTTTTAGCATAAAATACAAATAATTCCAAAAAATATTTAGCTTTGCGCTATGGCAATTGAAAGCATATTAAAAAACGAGCACTGCGAATGGTTGGACGTCGAAATGGCGAGCGAAGATGACCTAGCTTTTCTCCATAATCGTTATCATATTAACAACCTGCTTTTGGAAGATACCATCGATCCCAACCACTTACCAAAATATGAGGAAGTGGACGGGGTCAAATTCTTTCTGATGCGTGAAAACACCGATCTGGAGCGCCAAACACTTAACTCTATAAGTGATGTTAGTACCAAGTTGAGCCTTTTTGTGCTTCCGAAGCTTATCATTACGATCCATCGGATGAAGAGTAAAAGCATCCGCGAGGTGAACGAAGAATTTGAAAAGCACCCAAATTTGAAAGAAAAAATAACTTCAGATCAACTTGCTTTGAAACTTGCTTTACAAGTTATGAAAACTTATGACGATGAAAGCCAGCATCTCATGGAAGTTCTCGACAATATGGAGAACGAAATTTTCTTAAAAAATACCAACCAAACCAACCAAATAAGACGCCTTTATAAACTGAAACGAAAATCTGGACTTAACACCAGAATCCTAAATATCTCGTCGGATTGGATAAATAAATTCCATACTTTAAAGTTGGAAGATGTTGAAGTTATGGACTTAATCGACAAGCAAAAAGATGTTATCGCAGATTTTGATCATCTTAATGCGCAAACAACCAACTTAATATCGATGTTTCTGGCTTTATCCGACCAAAAGGCCAATCAAGTCATGAAGCTTTTAGCGATGTTTTCGGTTTATTTTTTACCGCTAACCTTTATTGCGGGAGTTTACGGTATGAATTTCAACAACATGCCCGAACTAAAATATCCGTATGGCTACTACGGAACTCTAAGTTTTATGGCGCTTATCGTCATTGTGACCTTTATTTATTTCAGAAGAAAAAAATGGTAGCCTTTATAGACTACCATTTTATTTTTAATTAAGATTCTTATTTCACTTTTTTCAAATCCAAATCTCCAAAGTCAAAACTGAAATCCGTAACATCAGAAATAGACTTCATAGTTGCAGATTTTGCTTTCGCATTTTCATCAAAATCAACAACAAAAAATGCGTCTGCATCATAACTTCTGTCATCCCATTTAACAACAAAAGTATTGTTGTTATAAGGTAAAAGATCACCTTTCAGTCTTGGTGAAGTTTTACAATACAATCTATACTTTTTGCCTTCTTGTTTAATTTCGACATCACCAAACCAAGCATCATTATAAGTTCCGACAAATTGTTCAGGTTTTAGACTAAATGTTTTTTCAGCAGTTTTAACTTGGTCATAGACATCTTTCTTTTGTTTGTTAAAACGCTCTTCGTTTTTAGTCATTCTTTCCGAATAAGTTTTTAACCAATTGCGATCTTCAATGCCCAAATAACTATCTTTAATGGCGTTAGTCACCGTTGTGAAAGCTGCACCAGATTGTTGATTTGTCAAAGCTACAATCCCTAATTTCAACTCAGGAATCATTGTAAATAAAGTCACTGTTCCGATTAATCCACCGCTGTGCTGAACTTGCAGTTTCCCTTTAATATCGGTCAAAAACCAACCTAAACCATATCCGTAAAAATGAGAGTCATAAGGATTTTTTGGCGCCACTTTATCAGAAATTTGCAATGACCAAAGCTCGTGCGCATTCTTTTCCGAAACCAAACGCTTGCCTTCTTTATTAACGAAATTATTCATTAAGAAAGTTGCCCAAGTCGTCATGTCTTCAACATTACTCATAATTCCCCCTGCTGCGTTCGCAGTCTCGTTCCAATCATGAGGAACAGCAATCGCTTTTCCGTCAACAGGTGCATGTGCATCGATAATATTTGATGAAGATTTAGCACGATTATAAGAACCAAAACTTGCAGTCATACCAACAGGTTTTAGGATTCTTTGCTCGATAAAATCGGCCCACGACAATCCACTAATTCTCGTAATAACCTCACCTGCGACAATAAACATAATGTTGTTGTATTCCAACTTTGTACGGAAAGAATGATCAGGCTTTAGATAACGAACATTGTGTACAATATCTTTGATCGTTTGCGTTCCGCCTTCTGGGAAAAACATCAAATCGCCTTGTCCCAAACCAAGTCCAGCGCGATGCGTAATCAAATCACGAACCGTCACTTCTTTAGAAACATAAGGATCGTACATTTGGAATTCAGGAATAAATTTTGACACTTTATCGTCCCAATTTAACTTACCGTCGTCCACCAACATCGCCAAAGCTGTTGCCGTAAAACCTTTAGAATTGGAAGCAATTCCGACCAAAGTTTTGCTATCCATCGGAAGATTATTCTTCAACGATCTAACACCGAATCCTTTAGAATAAACCATTTGACCATCTTTAACAATGCCGACTGACATCCCAGGAACGTCAAAAGTTTTGATAGTGTTTTTGATGAGTTCGTCTAGCTTCGCTTCAGGCATTTGCGCCCAAAAAGTCGAAGTTGCTAAGACCAACGTCAACATTAATCTTTTCTTCATAATTAACTTATTATGAAGCCAAAGATATTGAATAAATAAGGGAAAACTAAATAATTGTCTTTTTAAAATACCGAATTTCTAAAGCTTTACACACTCTAAAGCCTTTGGAAGATAAGAATTGGGGAAGATTTCACGTGCCTCAGTGGTCATCACTGTCAAATCATCGTAACGATTAGAAAAATGCCCCATGATTAATTTACCAACTTCTGCTTTCTTCGCAATAGTCGCAGCTTCCTGCGCCGTTGTATGGCCTGTATAGTCCGCCATTTCTTTTAATTCGTGTAGAAAAGTCGATTCGTGATACAGGACATCCACATTTTTTATCAAAGGGATAATATCTTCTTTGTAACGTGTGTCACTACAGAATGCGTAAGAAACCGACACTTTTGGATCAGTCGTTAATTCTGCATTTGGGATTGTCGTTCCATCTTCACAAACGAAATCTTTTCCGTTTCTAAGATTTTGGTAATCGCAAATTTCGATTTCCGAAAACTCGGAAATTGCCGCCATATTAAGATGACGCTCTTTCGGTTTTTCTTTAAATAAATAGCCGTTGCAATATATCCTATGATCCAAAGGAATTGTGAACACTTCTACCCTTTTGTCCTCATAGATTTTTTCCGAAACTTTTTTATCCAACTCATGATACACGATTTCGAAACCGCGATGTGTTTCAGTAATTGTAAAAATTGTTTCAAGCATTTTTTTAATCCCTTTCGGACCATAAACATGCAAAGGCGTCGTCCTACCCAAAAGTCTGAAAGACGCGATTAAACCTGGCAATCCAAAACAATGATCACCATGAAGATGCGAAATAAAAATATGATTAAGCTTAGAAAACCTCGCTTTTGCTTTCCGTAACTGAACTTGAGTTCCTTCTCCGCAATCGATCAAAAACATACGTTCTTCCATCTCCAAAAGCTGTGCTGTTGGCGACGAATTAATTGTCGGAATTGCGGAATTAAAACCTAATATGGTCAGATATGTACTCACAAATTTATATTACAAAGGATTTACTGAAAGATAGTCTAAAAATGTTTTAAGTGCTTTACTTCTGTGCGAAATTTTGTTTTTTTCTGAAACTGACATTTCTGCAAAAGTTGTGTTAAGATCGTCTGGCATAAAAATCGGATCGTAACCGAAACCGCCTTCACCAAAGACTTCTTTAGTTAAATTACCATAAACACGTCCTTCAAAATAATGTTCTCCAGAAGCATCAACCAAACATAAAACTGTGATAAAATAAGCACGACGATTGGTTTCGTCTTTCATTTCGTCAAGAACTTTTTCGATATTCTTTTTGAAATCGTGATCGCCAGCATAACGTGCAGAATAAATACCTGGACGGCCATCCAAAGCTTCTACAACCAATCCGCTATCATCACCAAGACTTGGCTTTCCTGTTTTTTCGAAACAATATTTAGCCTTTATTAAAGCATTTTCTGCGAAAGAATGTCCATCTTCAACAATTTCTTCGTTTAAGTCATAATCTGTTAAACTTAAAACAAAATAATCGGAACCTAAAATCTGTTGAATTTCTTCTTTTTTGTGAAGATTGTGTGTCGCAACCAATATTTCCATCGAGCATAATTTATCCTTCAAAGATACTAGCTTTTCTTCGAAAATAGAAAGTAAACGCCAACATAAATATGTTAAAAATCCCTACACCAATCAAAAAACTGTAGATTGGCTCAATCGGAAGAATGCCTTGTGTTGTATCTGGACCATACTCCATCATGATTAAAGCCGAAATCAAATTATTGAAAGCGTGTAAAAATATTGGTAACACGAGAGATTTTGTTTCTTCGTAAACGATTCCTAAAACTATACCCAACAAAAAAGCTCCGACAAACTGCCATGGATAGACATGAAAAGCACCAAAAATAAAAGCGGAAATCAGAATGCTTATTCTAGGATTTAAGCCTGTTTTAATAATTGATTTTTGAATTAAACCTCGGAATAAAAATTCTTCTAAAAGTGGCGCCAAAATCACCGTTAACAAAATCATTGTCACATTATCCATCGCTAATGATGACATTTGATTGGTGAAATTTTTGTACAAATCGCCGAAGAAATAACCACTGGTTGGGACCAAAGTCACCAAATATTCGGTAATCAACATCATCCCAAACATTAACGGAAACGCTAAAATATAAGTGACGAATGTATTTTTTTTAAAATCAAATTTTAAGTCGAGACCTTTGGGTTTTAAAACAAAAAATTGATAAAAAACAAGTGGTAAAACCATGCTTAACATATAGCCAATCAGCATAAACCACGATGACGAAGCATAGTCGATATGAAATACGTAAATGCATAAAGCGGCCGCAAATGCAATAATTGTTTGCCCAGCCATAAGACCGAGAAACAGCATAACTGCCGAGAAAAAATTAAGAGGTTGAACTGTGGATTTCATCGTTATTTCAATTCTTTAAGATAATAAAGATTCTCTTTCGGAAATAATTCTGGATGAAAAATTTTGATATAATCTTTTAAAACCAAATCCGCACGCACAGCACCACTTTGGAAATAATCGTTTGCCATCCCAACTTCGCGGTTGTTAATCATGTACAATTTTCCATTTTGGAAAACCTTCATTTTCGAATAATTAGGATTGATATTTAACATCGCTTGCTTCGTTTGATAAGCGCCAATATTCACCCAATATTTTGCATTTTCAGATTTTTTGTAAACTTCTTCAAAACTAAGTGGAATTGCATTAATTTCCGTATTTTCTGCTAAAATATAATTAGCATTCGCGTCTCGAAAATAATTAGCTGCTGCAGATTTTCCGCCTGGTAAAAACCATTGACTTCCGTACATTTCGTTGCAAAGAACAACCGGTTTTTCGGCACTTTTTAATGCTAACTGTTTCAGATATTGATATCCTGTTTCAATAGATTTGTATTTCTGTTCCGCCAAATCTTTAACACCGAATAATTCACCAAACAACAACAAATATTTTGACTTGTTAAGTGGCGTCGTTTCCAAATATTCGTCAAGGAAAATAATTTGAATATTGGTTTTTCTAAGGATCTCATAAGTATTTTCGAAGCTCGGAACATAGTTTGTAAAAATCGCGTCTGGTTTTAAAGAAAGAATTCTTTCGACGTCGTATTTTTGTTCGTTACCGATATTTGCGATTTTGTTAGAAGCTACAGATTTTCTAATATTTTCATCAAAAACATACTCTGGACTAGAAAGTCCAACAATTCTGTCCACCAAATTAAGCTCTGTAAAGAAGCCTAACAACGAAGAATTGAGCAAAACCACTTTTTTGAAGCCTAATTTTGAGGAATTAAAAGAATTTTCGAATTTTCCTGACTTCAGGACAAACTGCTTTCCGTCATTTTTATAACTTAAACGTTCTGAAATAATTACAGCGTTTTCGGCAGTTGGAATTTCTTTTTTCTTACACGATGTTAAACAGAAAAATGAAAATAAAATAAAAAAAAGTGCTTTCATATTTCAAAGAAAAGAAAAAAGTGTTATATTTGCAAACCCTTACGAAACAAGGTAACAACGGCCTCGTGGCGCAACTGAATAGCGCATCTGATTACGGCTCAGAAGGTTATAGGTTTGAATCCTATCGAGGTCACACACATTGCCAAATGGCGCCAACTGATGACAGTTGGCGCAATTTTTTAAAGATGGTTCTTTCGAAGCTATAAATTCTCAGCAGAAATAAAGTGTTTCGTAATTATTCTCTATAATTTTTTTCTAATATTTAAGCAAGGTTTTATTTTAACACCTAGCATTATTTACCATTAAAAATAGATTCGGAACTGTGATATAGCGCTTTATACCTTACAGGAGATATTGAATTAATAATATATTAGAAAAGTCGGTTAAGTTTAGATAAATTTGATATTGTTATAAAATACCTTTATTTTGTAAATTGATTTACAGATTGTCAAAATGAAAAAAATAATTCCAAAAATTTATATAATTCCAAAAATATTCGGATTATGTTTTTTGTTGAGTTTTATTTTTATAGATGCTAATGACAAAAATCCAATTCAATATTCGCACCAGCTCATTCGCCAAAATAAAATTGATTCTGCAATTGTTTACATTAATCAACACATTTCAAAATCAAAATCCGAAATCAGCAAAGCCTTTTTATATGTAGAGCTTGGAAATGCCTACAAGCTGAAGCAAGAGTATGAAAAATCTCCCGAGGCTTATAAAAATGCACTTCGGATTTTCAAACAGAAAAAACTTTTGCAGGAAGAGTTTTATGTTTACACACATCTGGCAGAATTTTACAGATACCGCAGATTGTTCAAAAAAGCTGAAGAATATTTTAGTATCTGTGAAAACATTTTAAGAAACCACAAAATCAAGGATTTGTATCTCATAAAATATTACAACAGGAAGGCCGCTCTTTTTTCAAAATATAAAGTCAATTCCGACAGTGTCCTGATATATTCACAGAAATCTTTGGTCCTTTCAAGAGAATTAAAAGATTCTGAAAACGAACTGATCTCTATGATGGAGATTGCAAATATTTACGAAGGCAGGAAAAATTACCGAAAAGCTATAGAGCAGTTACAACAGGTTATTAACTTGGCGAGAAGAAATTCCAATATCCAGTTGCAATCCGATGCGATGATCAATCTTTCCAGAAATTTGGACTTAACAAAAGATTACACTGCGTCCATCAACGTCGGTATTGCAGGTTATAATCTCTCGGAGGCAAACAAACTTAATTATAATCAACTTGTTTTTGCGGATCATTTGCAAAACGTCTATGAGAAAACAGGCGATTATCAACAAGCTCACAAATACCTGAGAATCAGATTAAACCTAACGGAAGATTATTATCACAAATTGTATGATAGTAAAGTTTTGGAATATGAAGAACGTTTTAAAATTGCCGAAAAGGAAAAAACAATCGAAGAGAATAAAAAGCTTCTTTTGCTTAAGGAAGAAGAAATCAAAAGACAGAATCTTCTAAAATATTCCATTCTTTTTGGGTTGATTGCCATTCTGATTTTCACTGTTATTTTGCTTAATTATGTCAAGATTATCACAAAGCAAAATAAGAAATTGACCGTTGTTTCTCAGCAGAATGAGTTCCTGGTTTCCGAAACGCATCATCGCATCAACAATAATCTTCAGCTTGTGAGGATTTTGATTGATAATGAGCTGAAAAAGAATTCTAATGATGATCTGAGTAACAAGAGAATCATTGCGAAAATCGATTCTTTGGGGATTTTGCATCGTCAATTGTATGATAATCAAGACAAGAAAAATCTGAATCTGAAATCGTTTTTATTGGAAATTAAACAAAATCTTCACTTTCTGTTCGTTGAAAATCATATCGAAGTTCAGTTTGATGTTAAAGATTTAGTGATTCCGGTTAATAGTGCGATGTATATCGGACTGCTTGTCACGGAGCTTTGTATGAACTCTATGAAACACGCTTTTCCAAATCAAGAAAATAAAAAAATTGATCTCAAAATAGATACGGACGAAAGTAAAATCTATTTTCAATACGAAGATAATGGCATGGCGAAAAATGAAATCACGAAACTGAATCTCGTGGAAAAACTCTGTCGCCAATTGAAAATAGAATACAGAATCGAGTTGGAAAATGGGTTTAAGTTTAGTTTTAATATGAAATTGTAGGTTGTGAATTTTATCAAAATTTTAATTGTTGAAGACGAGGTTCTGATTGCAGATTACATCAAAGATATCTTGGAGAGCAATGGTTGCGAGGCTATTTCTATGGCTCATTCTGTGAAAGAAGCTCAGGAAAAAATGGAAATAATACAACCGGATTTGATTTTGATGGACATCAATCTGGAAGGCAATCTGGAAGGTATAGCGCTGAGCCAACAAAAAAGTGAAGATTGCAATATCATTTTTATTACTGGACAGACTGATTCTAAAACGATAGAAGATGCACTCAAAATCTCTCCAGAATCTTATCTCACAAAACCAATTAGAGAAGTGGATTTGCTGACTGCGATTAAAATCATCATCCAGAAAAAACAAAAGCAATATGTCTTTGTGAAAGATGGTTACAATGATATTAAATTAAAATTGGACGACATTATTTACATCCAATCCGATCGAAATTATCTTGATATTATCACTACAAATTCTAAGTTCACCATCAGAAATACTTTGCTGGAGTTTTCGAAAGAATTACCCTCATCCTTTAAACAAATCCATCGTTCTATTTTTATAAACTCTTCTTTTTTGGAAAAAATATCATCTGATGAAGTGCTTGTAAAAAGCTTTAGACTACCACTTTCTAGGAATTTCAGACAAAATTTATAGTCGATTTTTTCCTTTCATCTACAAAGTTCTGCATTTCGTCCCAGTTTTATATTATGTCAAATAGCTGTGATTATTTTTGCTTCAACAATTAGTAAAAATAAACGATTATGAAAACTTTTTTCCAAATGGTTTGTCTGGGAGTTTGCCTATTTCTAGGTAATCCTATCTCAGCTCAAACAATCTTAGTAGATAATCTCAACGCACCTTATGATGTGATTGCAGATCAGGATGGTAGCATTTACATCAGTGATACTGGAAACAGAAGAATTATTAAAACCAATGCCGACGGAAGCAATCCCATTGTATTGAATACTTTTTCAGGCAATGTTTACGGTCTTTTGATCAGTAATAACAAATTGTTTGCTCTGGTTGGCGGAAACCTAATGAAAATGAATCTCGATGGGACTAATCCAGAAATTATTGCACCTGCTCCGGGTGTTTATTATCTAACGTCTGGTAATGATAATCATATCTATTTTATAGGCAATCAGAGTAAAAATCTTCAAAAAGTAAAAGAAGATGGAACTGGCCACACTAACATTGCTAGTTTGATAAGTCCTATGGGTATTACCTATGATCCAAATTTGGATTTGTTATATTACACGGATAATGGTGCAGTCTATTCCATAAAAAAAGATGGTACGGATAGACAATTACTGGTAAACGGATTCTATAATCCTCATAACTTGAGATTAGATTCTTCTGGAAATATATACCTCGCTGTTACAAGCAGTAATTGGATTAGAAAAATATCAGCCGATAGAAAAACAGTGACGACATTTCCAAACACAACCTTGAATGCTCCAACTTCTACATTTGTAACAAAAAACGGAAGGATTTTAGTTGCTGATACTTGGGGAGCAAAAATCCGATATATAGATGCGCCCGCTGCAACGACTCTTAATTTTGACGGGATTAATGATTATATCTCGGGAACAAATTCTTTTCTACCACAAGGGTCGGCAGAAAGAACAATAGAAGCTGTTATAAAAGCGCCATCAGTAAGAACAAGTCCTTATACATCATCCGCGATTTTCAATTATGGAACTTACGCTAACTCCAAAAGATTTTGTTTAATGCTTTCTAATGGCAATTTGGCCTTTGTTGGCGAATTTAATGATACAACTAGTCCATACAATTTACGAGATGATCAATGGCATCATGTGGCGGTAACGCTAAAAAATAGTACAATAAAGTTATATGTGGATGGTGTACTTGTGCAAAGCGCGACGATGAATCTAAATACAACAGGTACTTCATTTCTCATTGGAGGTAGCCAGAGAAACGGTATTGATGAACACTTCGAAGGCGATATAGATGAGGTTCGTATTTGGAACAGAGCACTCAGCGAAAACGAATTGAAAAATAGCAAAAGCTGTGAAGTTGCCAATCCAGTTTCTCAGGATGGATTGGTGAGTTATTTCAAATTCAACCAAGGGAACAATGAAGCTGATAATAGCGCTGTGACCACATTGGTAGATGAAACAGGAAAAAGTAACTCCGTAACATTGAATAACTTTGCATTGGCAGGAACAAAGTCCAACTGGCTATTGGCTTCTCCAATTGTAACAGGTAATTCTTGTCCGCAATATGTTTCGCCACTTTCTTGTGCAACAGTAACACTTCCTTCTAATGGAACATCTCCAAACGGAGTTCCTACTGTGAGTTGGCTAGCAGTAAACGGAGCGACCAGCTACAAAGTTTTCGTAGGAAAATCCTCTGGAAAATATGATTTAGTGTCAGCTTATGTCACATCAACAACTTATCAATTACAAGGTTTAGAAGAAAATACAACTTATTTTGTAAAAATTGTTCCAGATAGTTCTACTGAAACAGCCATTGGTTGTTCGGAATCTTCTTTCACTACAGGTTCATTTTTGTCTATTAATGATTTGAATAAAAAACTGATTAGCATTTATCCAAATCCATTTGTAGATGTTATTAATATATCGAACCTAGATTCTATCGCATCAATTTCTATTAATGATAACTCTGGAAAAACGATTAAGAATCTTAAGCCTGAAAAATCATTAAACCTATCTTCATTATCAAAAGGATTGTATATTATCAATTTAAAAATGATGGATGGAACTACAAAATCTTTCAAAGTCATCAAAAAATAAAACAAAACCATCAAAACCCAAGTTTTGAAAAGAGGCAGCTTACGGGCTGTCTTTTTTCATTATTAGATATGTTTAGAGAAAAAAGTAAGATAACATCAAATTTTTGTGAATTAAATTGAATGGACGATCTTGTATGAATTAGAAAATATAATATTATTTTCCAAATGATAATAAGTTTTCGGCAAAAGCATTGTTTTAATTTTTATTTACTCAACAATATACTTCAATGTACCAAGTTTCATCTTTGTATAAACGCTATTAACTATACACAAATTAAATACTGGAGTTAAAATCTTTATGATAAAAAGGGAAAACCAATCGAAGTAAAATGAAGTTAAACGATTCCAATTTCGATTATTTCAAATATATACAATCATCTTGCAAAAAATTTATAACTGTAAAAAATTAAATTCTAAATTAGGAAGAGGTAAATCCTTTTTAATTTGGCTCAAACGAACCAAATCATCCATAAAAGTGTTTGAAGATACGCTCGTCAAGGTCACAAGACCGACATTTGTAGATTTTTTTCTCTTATGTCGGTTTTTTTTATTTCCTAAGCCGTTGTTATACTGATAGATACATTGAGCGACAATATTCATTTTAGGTGTTTGAAAACTTTTTCCGTCAAATTCGACTTTTTGAGGAAATATCAAACACCCTATCGTTCTTTTTGTCTGTAAATCACCCTGTTGATAGAGATTTGCAAGGTTTTCCATTGAGTCGAGAGCATTTTCTATTTTTGTTTTTATATCAAGTATTTTACTCTCTGAAACAATATGCTGGAGCTCTTGTTCCAGCTGTTCAATTTGTGCTTTTGTTATTTTTTTTACCTCTTTGTAATCTTGTTCATCTAATTTATCTGCAAGATATTTATCTCTTGCATTAGCAACTTTCTCATTCAACTCATTAATCTCTTTTGATATGGACTTCCTTTTTGCATCTATATCAAAGGTGAATTGTTTGTAGTTATCTAAAAGTATATCTTTCATCAAATCTTTGATGATAGGATTGTATTCCAATTTCGAAATTTCCAATTCGAATAGTTCATTTAATCGATCTGAATCAAAACGAAATCCGTATTTATAATGGCAATGATAATAGTAATACGTTTTAGACTTTCCTTTAGCCCCACTTGCCGTAAGATTTTTGCCACATCTTGGACAACGCAAAATTCCACGTAATGGAAAACGTTCATTTTCTAATACTCTTCCGCCCGGTCCTTCTACTCTTCTTTTTTTGTCCATAATCTGTTGAACCTGATTAAACAGTCTTTCTCTAATCAGTGGTTCATGTTTTCCATCAATGTAATAGGCCTCTTCCTGTTTATATTCCTCAATATATATTTTACCACAGTAAACCGGATTTCTCATAGCTTTTGCAAATGCACTTCTTGACATTGAAGCACCCTCTCTTTTGTTCATCTGCAATCGAACATGATCTGCGGGAATATGTCCTTTTGCAACCTCGTTAAATGCCCAGGCTATATTAGATCCTTCTGGCTCTTTGATGGCAATATACTTTTTGCCATCTTCATGGCTTCTATTGATATATCCATATGGAGCAATTCCCATCAATCTACCTTCATTTTTTGCTCTCCGCATACCGTGAAACGTGTTGAGTGCCCTTCTGTCATTTTCTACCTCCGGAGTGGATACATAAATCGCAAGCATAAGCTTGTTTTCAGGAACAGACATATCCAATGGCTGTTCAATAGATTGAGGGATAATGTGATTTTTATGAAGTAAACTTATCATTTGATAAGCATCTGCTGTATTACAACTGAATCTGTTCCACTTGGTAAATAAGACTAAGTTGATTTTATGGCTTTTGTCTCTTATTTCAAGAAGGTATTTTTTCCACTCAGGGCGATTAAAACTTTTCGCTGAATGATCTTCATAAATTACTTTGTTGATCGATATATTGTTATTAGCACAACCCATTGTACATTTTAAATGATACTTACTTTTAAGTTGTTAATGTTTCTGTTGAAGTATTCTTT
>NZ_DAMBQF010000005.1:0-121005 GCF_032062245.1 Soonwooa sp. | reverse complement strand
TTAATATTATCAACTAATTTACTTCCTTAATTATCCTAATGCAAACTTACCATTGTAGCAATTGTTTGAGCTCTTTGCAAATGCAATGGATTTTGAAAGGTTTGCAAAAGCGAGTGCGGAAAGCGGGAAACAGCTCCTAAAAAACAAACTTAATAATGTAAAAAAAAATGAGCTTAACTAAAAACAAATATTATTTTGAAGCTTTGGATTGCTATCCGTACAATTTGGCGGATTGCTTGGGAGCCTTGAATTACGCTTTGTCCTACGATCCGGAAGATTCGGATGCTCTTTGCCTGATGGGACGAATATATAGCGAGCAGTTGAAAAATTATGAGCAGGCGAAAACCTATTTTCAGGAAGCTCTTGCGTGTGATGTCGGGAATGTAACGATTCCGAAATATTATGTTTCTTGCCTTTTAAACAACGAGGATTATGAGGAAGCTTTGAAATTGTTGGATTTCAGTTTTAAAACAAAAGGCATTGATAAGTCGAATATTTTGTACTGGAAATCGGTATATTTTGAAAAGCTGGAGCATTATGATGAAGCTCTAAAAACAATTAAGGAAGCGAAAAAATTTTCGTACAATAAGGATATAATCGAGTTTTTGGAAAATCGAGAAAAATTTGTGAAGTCAAAAATGCCGAAAAAGAAAGTTTCCAAAAAGAAAAAAAAGAGAACCAATTAATTGGTTCTCTTTTGGTTTTATAGATTAGAAATGGCTTTGATAATATCATCTTTGATAACCTTGATGCCAAGTAGATGATCGCCTTTGTATTCCAAAAATTGTTTTGGTTCGGCGGCATTAGCAAAATTAGTTTTACCTTGCTCAAATGGAACCGTTTTGTCTTCGGAACCATAAATAAAAAGCTTTGGAAGACCTTTTAATGCTTTAACGTCTTCTTTTACAGAATACGGAGAAATCAACATTTTTTCGATAACATCTTTGTATTGCGGTGCAAAATGAGCTGCGATATCCGTGAAAGATGACATGCCACCGTCGATAATCAATCCTGATATTTTATTTTGATTGTCTTTTGCAATTTTTGTAGCCACTTGTGTTCCTAAAGATGCACCGTAAATATAGATTTTATTGTTTTTGATATCGGGACGAACAAGCATTGCATCAAAAAATTTTTGTGCATCAGCAGCGACATTAAGATGCGTTGGTGTCCCAGTAGATTTTCCATAACCACGCAAATCTACCATCACAACTTGATAACCGACTTCCACCAAAGGCTTTACCATAAATTGATAACTCGTCACATTGCCACCTGCTCCATGAAAAAACAAAATCGTCTTTTTAAGACTTTTAGTTTCAGGTCTTAAGACAATGGCAGTTATTGTGTCCGATTCAACTGGTAGAGAAATATTTTCAAAATTTTTAAATTCTATTGGTTTCAAAATTTTACTTGGTTGATAAAATTTATCATCCATTTGAGCTTTTGAAAACTGAGAAAATAAAACGAGAACAAAAGTAAATAATAGTGCGTTTTTCATAATAGATTTTGATTTATGCTTCAAAAGTAAAACGCAAATATTTTAAACCGAAAAAAAATATGTTGAATGGTAATTTTCGGAAACTGAATGGTAAAAAAAAGAGACTTTCAAAAAAAGTCTCTTTAATATTATTGATTGTAAAATTAATCTCTTAATCTCGCGATGACATCTAGACCACCTTTAGTTTTGTCTCCGATTTTGCAAAGGATTTCGGTGTCAAGTGGTAAGAAAACGTCCATTCTGGAGCCGAATTTAATAAATCCAAACTCGTGACCAGCTTTCGCTTTGTCCTCGATATTACAATAGAAAACAATACGTCTCGCAACGTAACCTGCAATCTGACGGAACACCACATTATGATTGGTTTCACTTTTTACGGCAACTGTAGTTCTTTCATTTTCTGTTGAAGATTTTTCGTGCCACGCCACCAAATACTTTCCTGGATGATATTTTTTATAAACAACATCTCCAGAAACTGGATAACGACAAATATGAACGTTAAGTGGCGACATAAAGATAGAAACCTGAATGCATTTTTCTTTTAAAAATTCATCTTCAACTACTTCTTTAATCATTACAACCTTACCGTCAACTGGTGCAATTACATTCTCAACATGTTCCAAAATATGACGGTTCGGAACACGGAAAAACCAAAATACCAATCCTAAAATCACCAATAATGGAACGATGATTAACAATGACCACATTTTTAGAAAGTAAATAGAAATACCTCCAATTATTAAAATGGCTAAAATCGCAACCGTTAAGGTGCCTTTGGATTCTTTATGAAGCTTCATAGTCTATATTTTCGAACCTTTAAGATTCTATACAAATTTTTCTAAAATAAAATACAAATATACAACAGGCGCACAAATTATGAAACTGTCTAATCTATCTAACACACCACCATGTCCTGGAATGATGTTTCCGCTGTCTTTAACACCAAAAGAACGCTTTAATTGGCTTTCTACCAAATCGCCTAAAGGCGCGAAAATCGACACTAAAAACCCGACCATAATCCAATTACCACGAAGTTCTGGAAAATATTTTTCAACAAAGAAACCTAGAATCAATGTGAAAAATACGCCACCTGCAAAACCTTCCCATGTTTTTTTAGGACTAATAGTTGGTGCCATCTTGTGTTTACCAAAAAATTTTCCAGTAAAATATGCGAAACTGTCGCTACTCCAAATGAGAATAAACAACATCATCACTTCTAAAGTGAAAGGCTTGTTAACTGGATCTAATGTGCGGAAACTCGGCAATCCTAATGCAAAACTAAATGGTAAAGCTGTATATATAACTGTAAAAATAAATTTACCGCTTTCGAAGTAAAGTTCCTTGGGAAATTTGAAAAGTGTAATACAAGCAATTAAAATTAAACCTAAAGCAAGTATTTCTGACAAATTAAAATTGAAGAAAAATCCGTGATAGAAAAATCGTTTTGAAAATTGATAATAAATAAAAGCTACCAATGGCAAAACCAGCCATTTGTAAATACCGTTATCAAATTTCATAATTCGGATACATTCCCAAACGCCAACAAGCATAAAGAATGTCATTAATCCGTAAAAAAGATATTGTTGTTTGACAGCAGGAATGATGGGACTAAGCCATGATTCGCCCAAAGGTGTACAACAAAGTATGATGACTAAACCATAAATTGCTCCCGAAATAAGTCGCTGAATGAGATTTTTATCCAAAGTTCAAGTTTAAAAATTAATCTTCCAGCAAAAGTAAGAAAAGTTTTGAACTGTCTTTGTTAGGTGTGTCAAGTTTTGATTGACTTCCGCTAATCGAAGTTAAATTTTTAAGATTACCAGCACGTTTTACTTTCATCATCGCTTCACCAAGATTGGTTACAATTTGCGAAACATTTGCGATAATAATAATTTTTTCGGGTAATCTAGAAGAATGGTAATGCATAATATTGTTATGCGATAACATAACTCTACCATCAAAAGCGATGAGATATTCTGCTGTGATAAAAGCAGCATCATTTTCTTCCTCTAATTGCGAAGTGTACTTGGTTTTAGTAACATTAAGAAAATCTTGCAATTGCTTATCCCAACAAAAAACAGAAGTAATACCTTCTATTTTGAGAATTTGATTAAGCGTCTGTAACGCCTCTGCATCATCTCCACAATAGTTAAAATATCCACCAGAATGCGTAAACAATTGGGCAAATTTGTAGTCCAAATCTGCATCACGCAATTCGTCGCCCAACTTCGTCACATTAGGATCGTCTTCCTCCTCTTGTTGGTTAAGTATCTTATTTACAATTTTTTTGAATAAACTCAATTTCGATCAGAGATTTTGATACAATTACAAAAATATAAAATATCTGTAATATTAGAAATTTAAAAATCAAAAATATAGCAAAAATCCCGATTACCACACATAAAAGATGAAGAATCAGGATTTTTTATGTTATTTTTTAGAAAATTAACAATATTAATGTTCTAATTTAGGCTCCGCTTGTGGCGTTTCGTTCTGTTGTTCAACATTAGTAGCTTCAGTTGCTGTTGCAGGAAGAACTTCTGCGTTAGAAACTGGCTTCTCTGTCAACTCTGGATCCCAAGCTCTTTTTCCGAAAATCTCTTCAAGATCTTCACGGAAGATAACTTCTTTCTCTAATAATTTGTTAGCTAAAGCAGTTAATTTGTCTTGATTATCTGTAAGAATTTGGATTGCTCTTTCGTATTGACTTTGTACAAATCTTTGGATTTCGTCATCGATAATCTCAGCTGTTTTCTCAGAATATGGTTTTGAGAACGCATAATCATTTTGACCAGAACTATCATAGTAAGATACGTGACCAACTTTCTCGCTCAAACCATAAATGGTAACCATTGCATTAGCTTGTTTGTAAGCTCTTTCTAAGTCATTTTGCGCACCAGTAGAATAATCTCCCAAAGCAACCTGCTCTGCTGCACGACCACCTAATAAAGAACACATTTCGTCTAACATTTGTTCTGTCGTCGTAATCTGTCTTTCTTCTGGAAGATACCAAGCTGCTCCTAAAGAACGTCCTCTTGGCACAATCGTAACTTTTAACAAAGGCGCTGCGTGTTCTGTCAACCAAGACACCGTTGCGTGACCAGCTTCGTGGAAAGCAATTCTTTTCTTTTCAGAAGGTTTAATGGCTTTATTTTTCTTTTCAAGACCGCCGATAATTCTATCAACTGCATCTAAGAAATCTTGTTTAGTAACAACCTCATGACTATTTCTCGCAGCAATAAGTGCAGCTTCGTTACAAAGGTTTGCAATATCAGCACCACTAAAGCCTGGTGTTTGTTTTGCTAAGAAATCTCTGTCAACTTCTGGATCTAATTTAATTTTCTGTAGGTGAACATCGAAAATTTGTCTTCTTTCATGAAGTTCTGGAAGGTCAACATAAATTGATCTATCAAAACGTCCAGCTCTTAATAAGGCTTTATCCAAAATATCAGCACGGTTGGTTGCAGCCATAATGATAACATTAGTATCTGTACCAAAACCATCCATTTCGGTTAACAACTGATTAAGTGTATTTTCGCGCTCATCATTACCACCGCTAAAGTTTTTACCTCCTCTTGCTCTACCGATTGCATCAATCTCATCAATGAAAATAATAGCTGGCGATTTTGCTTTAGCTTGAGAAAATAAGTCACGAACTCTAGATGCCCCAACACCTACAAACATCTCTACAAAGTCTGATCCAGACAAAGAGAAAAATGGCACTTTCGCCTCACCAGCAACAGCTTTTGCTAATAAAGTTTTACCAGTACCTGGAGGGCCAACTAAAAGAACACCTTTAGGAATTTTACCTCCTAATTTTGTGTATTTTTCTGAGTTTTTAAGAAAATCTACAACTTCTTGTACCTCTTCTTTTGCGCCTTCTAGACCCGCAACATCTTTAAAGGTTACATTAATTTTTTCTTTATCATCAAAAAGTTTAGCTCTTGACTTCCCAATCGAGAATATCTGTCCGCCAGGACCGCCTCCACCGCCCATTTTTCTGAATAAGAAAAAGTAGAATAATGCCATAATTGCAATCCAGAATAAAGCTGTAAACAATAACTCAGAGAATGGACTTTTGCTAGTCCCAAATTCCATAGTCGCTTTTTTGTCAGCTGGCGCTTCCGAGTTGATTTGGTTAAACCTTTCTTGGAAATAACGAAGATCACCATATGTCAAGGTGTAATCTGGACCTGGCTTCATTGCCAACATCGATAATGGATTTTCGTCTTTTTTAGTGGCAGATTTTTGTTCTGCTTTAGCTGCTTTGTTAAGAAAAATTTCTGCTTTTGGCGTATCTCTGTACACCATAACTTCTCCAACCTTACCAGACTGGACAAGCTTATAGAAGTCATTCTCACCGATATTTTTGGCATTAGAATCTCCTAGAAATCCTGGCACTAAAAAGAGCACCATAACCAAAATAATAATGGGAATAAACCAATTAAAACCTTTATTATTATTCATTATTTTTTACTTTGAAATATTTGGAAATAATATCTTAGAAGTTGGGCTTTGCGTCTTCGATGCGTGTTACTTTTGCATCACCCCAAAGCGTCTCGATATCATAGTATTCTCTAACTTGTTTTTGGAAAACATGCACAACAACCGATACATAATCTAACAACACCCACATTGCATTTTCGTTACCTTCTACATGCCATGGACGATCTTTAAGCTCGTTTCTCACTTTCTTTTCGATATTACCAGCTATAGACGATACTTGTGTATTAGAATTACCACTACAGATGATAAATGTCTCTGCAACTGCATTTTCAATATTCGAAAGATCAAAAACTAAAACGTCCTCACCTTTTGTATCTTGTATTGCTTCTATTATTTTCTCTACTAATAGTTGTTTTTCTGTATTTTTACTCATTCAAAAATTATATATCTGCAAATTTATTGATTTTAATCTATTTAAGCTTTGTCTTCTTAGCTTTGGATGTCTTAAAGTTTTCTTAAATGACCGATCTAATTTACAAATCTGAAGTAACTTCTACAAACGAAGAAATTCTTGACCTGTTAATTAACACTCCAGAACACTTGGCGCTATACAGTTTTAACCAAACTAAAGGCCGCGGACAATATGGAAATGTATGGAATATCCAAATTGACAAAAACCTCGCCTACACCTTTGCTATAAAAACGAAGAACATAAATCTTGACGATGTCAGCTTCAATTATCGTACCGCGCTTATTACACGTGATTTTATAGCCAAAATGACCAAAAGTGCTGTCAATATCAAATGGCCAAATGATTTAATTTTAAACCAAAAAAAAATCTGTGGCATCTTAATCGAAAAGAAAAAAGTAGAACACGAAAGTTATTTCATTATTGGGATTGGCATTAATATTTTACAAGAAAACTACGACAATCTTCCAAAGGCAGGTTCCATTTTAACAACTACTGGTCAAGCTTTCGACATAAAAAACTTTGCTGAAGCTTTTCATTATTATTTTAAAAATGAAATTTCAAAAACAATTTATGACGTGGAAATTCTAAATAATTTCAACAGTCATTTATTTAGAAAAAATGAAATTTCGGTGTTTGTAAAAGATGACATAAGACAAAATGGCATAATAAAACAAGCCGATGCTGACGGTTACCTTTGGATTGATTTTGAAAAAGATGGTCTACAACGTGTTTTTCATAAACAAGTCGAGTTACTTTATTGATTAGCTCTCTTCCAATAAAGATAAAATGCAATTGGTCCGAATATTAAGTTAGGAAGCCACATTGCAAGAAGTGGTGACATACTTTTGTTCTCGGAAACCACGCTTAAAGCTTGGAAAGAAAACACAAACACAAAAGCTAATGCTATACCAATGGCAAGGTTAATCCCAAGTCCACCACGTTTTTTTTGTGATGATAAAGACAATGCCAAAAATGTCAAAATTATAATAGAAACAGGCATCGACGTACGTTGGTGCAATTCATTATAAAAGGTATTAACATTGCTGTTTCCCTTTATTTTTTCACGTTCGATAAGTTTGATAAGATCAGGCGTTATTTTATTCTGACCAACTAATTTGTCAGGGAAAAGCTCTTCTGGTGGCAATCCAAAATCTTGCTTTTTTTGATCACCATTCGCTAACTTTTGGGAGTCATCTTTTTGTGGCCAACGCTCCATATAACTTGTTAGCAAAAAGGATTTTGATTTCGCATCCCAAGTAACATCATTCGCAATAATCTGATATGTTAACTTTTTGTCCTTGTCAAATTTTTGATAAAGATAACCGAAACCTTTCTTCTGTTCACGATTATAATTATTAATAAAAATATACTCGAAAGGGTTAAGATTGGTCGCGATGGTCGTATTCCCCAACAATTCGTCTTTGTTAACTTGGTTGTAAGTATAAGGTTCTAATTTATTCTTTTTAATATTCGCCCAAGGCAAAATAAAATGATTGGTCGCTAAGGCAAATCCCGCAATAATCAAAGATGCAATTAAATAAGGTTTTGCAAAACGATGAAAACTTGCGCCGCTACTGATAATTGCAACAATTTCGGTATTATTAGCCAACCTCGATGTAAAGAAAATGACCGAGATAAAAACCAAAATCGACATAAAAGTGATAATCAAATTAAGGATCCAAAACGGATAAAAATTCACCAAAAAGTAAGTCACCGAAAAACCGTTATTTTCGATACGAGGTGTCTTGCTCTGAACATCGATGATTAGCACAATTATCGACAAAAGCGCCAACATAAAGAAGAGGGTGCCAAGATATTTTTTAATAATATATGCGTCGATAATTTTCATAAAACCTACGAAGAATTATAGTCTTTGTTTAAGTTGAGGAATAATAGAATCTTTCCACTCATAAAAATCGCCAGCAACAATATGCTCTCTGGCAACCTTCACCAAATCTAGATAAAAAGCCAAATTATGTATCGATGCAATTTGTTTTGCTAAATATTCTTTCGCAACAAATAAGTGGCGAACA
Organism: Soonwooa sp.; assembly: GCF_032062245.1. NCBI lineage: Bacteria > Pseudomonadati > Bacteroidota > Flavobacteriia > Flavobacteriales > Weeksellaceae > Soonwooa > Soonwooa sp. Next base: position 112,556 of record NZ_DAMBQF010000005.1, on the reverse strand, counting down.
TAGGCTTTGCTGTAATCGCGATCTACAAAACTTGTCCCAAACTCATCCAAGGCTGAGAAGTCGTTTTTCCACTTTTCATTTTTCATATTGATAACACCTTGCCAAGTGAATAACATTGCATTACGCGCATTTCTTGTCGGCATCACACAATCCATCATGTCAACGCCTAGTCCGATGCTTTCTAGGATATTCCAAGGTGTACCAACACCCATCAAATAACGCGGTTTATCTTTTGGAAGAATATCGGTTACTTCATTGGTAATTCTGTACATTTCCTCTTCAGGTTCACCAACAGAAAGTCCACCAATAGCATTACCTTCGGCACCAGCTTCAGAAATAACTTCTGCTGAAATTTTTCTTAAATCCGAATAAGTCGAACCTTGTACAATCGGAAACAAACGTTGCTTATGTCCGTACAGTTCTTCATTATCTTTAGTCCAATCCACACATCTTTTTAACCAACGATGTGTTAACTCCATGGACAATTTTGCTTGATTATATTCGCACGGATAAGGCGTACACTCATCAAAAGCCATAAAAATATCAGCGCCAATCTGACGTTGAATTTCCATTGATTTTTCAGGAGAAATAAAATGATAACTTCCGTCGATATGTGATTTAAACTTAACACCTTCTTCCGTCATTTTGCGACTTTTAGAAAGTGAAAAAACCTGATAACCACCGCTATCTGTTAAGATTGGACGATCCCAATTCATAAACTTATGAAGACCTCCAGCTTGCTGCATAATACCCATCCCTGGACGCAACATCAAGTGGTAAGTATTCCCTAAAATAATTTGCGCATCGATATCTTCTTTCAACTCGCGTTGATGCACAGTTTTAACACTTGCAACAGTACCAACCGGCATGAAAATTGGCGTCTGAATATCGCCATGATCTGTATGTAAAAACCCAGCTCTAGCTTTGCTTTGGGATGTTTTTTCAATTTCAAAAAACTTCGACATTATATTTCTTCTAGTTCGTCTTTTCTGGTGGCAAGTTAGCTTGCTCTTTCTTTTTGATATAGTCTTCGAGTTTTGGTTCTTTTTTAAACAAATACTCTTTCGACTGTTCTACAATGGCGTCCAATTGATTGGTTGCTACATAATAGGAGTAACTTTCACTAAAATCTTTGGACGTTATTTTATATTTCTTGAGAAGAAACTTAGTTGCGCCTTCTCTATTATCTTTTTGGTTGAAAATATAGCTTTGATCATTGATTGCAAAATCTGCCATAATCTCTGCCATTTGATCTTGAGGAATTAAGTTTTTGGGCTTATCCATTAATTTGGAACAAGCCATCAAAACAAATAATATTAAAAAAGACCATTTTTTCATAAGTCTATAACTTACCGAAAATACTTTTTAGTTTTAAATCCAAAACACCAAACACCGCTTCTTTGATGATGCCGCCATTCATTTTACTTTCGCCTTCTGTTCTGTCCGTAAAAATAATTGGAACTTCCTTTATTTTGTATCCTTTTTTAAAAGCACGGAATTTCATTTCAACTTGAAATCCATAACCTTTAAGTTTAACATTATCAAGCCCAATACCTTCCAAAACTTTTCTTGAAAAACATACAAAACCCGCCGTTGTATCGTGCACAGGAATTCCTAAAATAAAACGCACATACTTCGACGCAAAATACGACAACAATACTCTAGACATCGGCCAGTTAACAACATTAACGCCTTTGCTATAACGCGAACCAATTGTCATATCGGCATCCAAACAAGCTTCATATAATTTAGGAAGATCATTTGGATTATGCGAAAAATCGGCATCCATTTCAAAGATATAATCGTAGCTATTATCTAATGCCCAACGAAATCCATGAATATAAGCTTTCCCAAGTCCATCTTTAATTTTTCTGATGGTAAGATGAAGCTTTTCGGGATATTGTCCTTGTAAAGATTTAACAATGTCAGCTGTGCCATCTGGTGAAGAATCGTCGACTACCAAAACCTCAAAATCTCCGTCCAATGCCATAACAGCAGCGATAATTCGTGCTATATTTTCCTTCTCGTTATAAGTTGGTATAATGACCAGTTTCTTCATTAAAAAAAATCAATGTGCAAAGATAGTATTTTCGAAGCATACAATAATCTCACCAATCAAAATTTGACAATCGATATTTGGCTTTAATTATTTCCGTATTTTTGCAAAAATTTTGAAGTGGTAAGACTTTACGAACAACATGATTGGGTAATTTTTTGCATCTTGGGTTGTATTTTCATCTTCATTTTTAGTTTTATTTTTCTTCATCGCGATGCTTCCATCAAAGAATTTTTACTACTAAAAAAAGACGAGAGCAGCAACGTTGTATTGTCGTGGATATTGACGTCCATTGTATTTTTTGTGATGTCAACAGTCGCTTTTTCGCAATTTGTACCTGTTGTTCCAAAATTTATTACAGATTTACAAATCGGTGGATTTACTCTCAACAAATTTGGTTTTGTCTTCATTAGTATTGTTTTATTTTTTTTAATTAAAACAATAATGACCTACTTTTTCTTCACAAGTTTGGGCTACAACAAGCTGCTAATTAACCTTTATCTACTGGCAAACAAGTACTATTTTTTGAGTAGCATTTTGTTAATTATTGCATCTTTTACTTTTTTCTACTTCCCAATAGATGAGTTAAAATACCTTTACATTACGATGATTTCGGTATTATTCTTATTTATTTTAAAACTATTTCTTTATTGGTTTAACAAACCTCAAACAATGCCAAACGAATGGTATTATAAAATTTTGTATATTTGCACCCTCCAAATAGCACCCTTGTTTGTGCTTTGGAAATTTCTTTTTAGCTAATTAATAAAAGACATTCAAAAACACATGAAAATTAAGTCTATATTGGTTTCGCAACCAGCTCCCAAAGAGTCTTCTCCATATTTGGAACTTGCGAAAAAAGAGAAAATAAAAATTGATTTTCGTCCTTTTATCCATATCGAAGGTGTGGATGCCAAAGATCTTAGAACCCAAAAAATTGACCTTTCTCAATACGCAGGTGTAATTTTTACGAGTAAAAATGCTATTGACAATTACTTCCGTTTAGCTCAAGAAATGCGTTTTACGGTGCCAGACACAATGCGTTACATTTGTCAGTCCGAAGCGATTGCCAACTTTATGCAAAAACATATTGTGTACAGAAAGCGTAAAATTAGTTTTGGTGAAAAAACCTTTTCGGATCTTACACCGCTTCTTAAAAAGCACAATACCGAGAAATATCTATTACCTTCATCGGACGTTCTTAACGATGACATTCCAAGAACGCTAGATAATGCTGGTGTAGATTGGACACGTGCGATTATGTACCGTACCGTTTGTAGCGACCTGACAGATATTGACATTAACGAATATGATATGTTGGTGTTCTTTAGTCCACAAGGGATCAAATCTTTGAAACAAAACTTCCCTAACTACGAGCAAGGTGATAAAAAAATCGCTGTATTTGGACCAACGACTCAAGCTGCTGCAGAAGAACACGGCTTAAGAGTTGACGTTATGGCTCCAACAAAAGAATCGCCATCGATGACAATGGCAATTGAAAAATACGTTAGAAGTTTGAACAAATAAAATCAAACGCATCTATAAATTTACAACCACTTGTCCTACATGGAAGGTGGTTTTTTTATTAATTTAGAACTTTAGTTTTTCTATATGAAAGCGCCTCAAGCAAAGAAAATCGACCATATTATCGAAAAGCACAAAGACGTGCGAAACGACCAATATTACTGGATGAACCAACGTGAAAGCCCTGACGTTTTGCAGTATTTGGAAGATGAAAACAAATTCGCGGATTTTGTAATGCAGGATACTGAAACTTTGCAATCCGAACTGTTTGAAGAAATGAAAGCGCGCTACAAAAAAGATGATGCATCACTGCCCTATTTTTTTAACGGCTATTGGTATATCGTGCGTTATGAAGACGGAAAAGACTATCCTATTTTCACAAGAAAAAAAGAAACCCTAGAAGCAGAAGAAGAAATTTTACTTGATGCTAACCAATTAGCTGATGGTTTAGAATATTTTGAAATTGGAAGTTTGACTGTTAGTCCTGACAACAAAACCCTAGCATTTTCTTACGATAAAATTGGAAGAAGAATTTACCAAATCAATTTTAAAAATTTAGAAACTAAAGAACTTTACACTGATAAAATTGAAAATAATACAGGAAAAATTGTTTGGGCGAATGACAACGAGCATGTATTCTATATTACTAAAGATGAAAGTCTGCGCGCTGATAAAGTCTATCGTCATAGATTAGGAGAGTCAGAAAATGTTTTGGTTTATCATGAAGAAGATGACACTTTTGATGTTGGCTTGTTCAAAACTAAATCTTTGGAATATATTTTCATTGCAACATCTAGCACCAACGAGGACGAACAACGCTTTATCCCAGCAGATAACGTTAATGCCGAATGGACAATTATCCAACCGAGAACTGAGGACCTCGAATATTCTGTCGAGCATTATGGTGATTTGTTCTATATTATTACAAATACTGATGATGCCACTAATTTTAAAATCGTAACAACACCTGTTTCGCAACCAAGCAAAGAAAACTGGACAGACCATATTCCGCATCGTGAAGAGGTGTTGTTGGAAGGTTTTGAAATTTTTAAAAATTATTTTGTCATTGAAGAAAGAACTGAAGGTCTTTTACAAATTAAAATCATCAACAACGACTCTGGAAATGCGCATTATTTAGAATTTTCAGATCCAACTTATACCGCCTACATCGGCATCAATTTAGAATTTGATACCAAAATTTTGCGTTACGGATACACGTCTTTAACCAAACCAAATTCGACTTTTGAATATGATATGGAAACCCAAACTTCAACATTGTTAAAACAACAAGAAGTTTTAGGAGGAAAATTTGACGCTGACAATTATATCTCTGAAAGAATTTGGGCAACAGCTCGCGATGGTAAAAAAATTCCTATTTCTTTAGTTTATCATAAAAACACTGCGAAGAAATCGGACACTCCTTTATTACTTTATGGTTATGGAAGTTATGGTGTGACGATTGATGCGACTTTTTCGAATGTTAGATTATCACTTTTGGATCGAGGTTTTATTTATGCAATCGCTCACATCAGAGGAGGAGAATATCTTGGTCGCGAATGGTACGAAGACGGAAAAATGCTTCAAAAGAAAAATACCTTTACCGACTTTATCGATGCTGGAAAATATTTAACAGAAATCAATTACACTTCTCCAAAACATCTTTATGCAATGGGCGGAAGTGCTGGGGGACTTTTGATGGGCGCCGTTATTAATATGGAACCCAAACTTTTCACAGGTGTTGTAGCGCAAGTTCCGTTTGTGGACGTTGTTACTACAATGTTGGACGATAGTATTCCTTTAACGACAGGAGAATACGACGAATGGGGAAATCCAAATGAGGAAGAATATTATCAGTACATGAAATCATATTCGCCGTATGATAATATTGTAGCGCAAGATTATCCAAATATACTGATAACGACAGGCTTCCACGATTCCCAAGTTCAATATTGGGAACCCGCAAAATGGACAGCAAAACTTAGAGATTTAAAAACCGATGATAATATATTAATCTTTAAAACCGATATGACATCTGGTCATGGTGGCGCAAGTGGCAGATTCGAAAGCTTAAAAGAAATCGCTTTGGAATATGCTTTCCTTTTAAAAATTGAAAATAAGAATTAATATGAATGAAGCAGAAATCTGGAAAAAGATAGAATCTTTTTTCGAAAATAATTTTGATACCGAAAAAAATCCACCCATCGAAAGCATGCTTTTCTTAATTGGCGTGCAAGAGCTTGGCAGTGGAAAACAAAAATATACCAAAGACGACAAGGTTAACCTCATCCACATCGCGGTTTGCAGACTTTTGGAACCTTTTGGTTATTACAAATTTTCACATTATATTGATGGTTGGCCGCAATATGATGAAACGGATAATCTTCCAGAACTAAAACCAAATGAACAAAGCATCTTGATGCGAAAAGCAATTGTACAATACTTTTTGGATGAAGAAATCCCTTTGGACTAGCTTGAATTTCAACTCATTCTAAGCGAAACCATTTACGATTCACGAAAAAATGTTAAAAAAATAAGATTTAAGAAACAAAATATATTTTTTTAGCACAATATTTGTTATCTGCATATAGAATCGTTTAATTTTAACTTTTCAAAAACAATTCAATGAACAATAAATTCATTCCGATTATCTCTGTTTTTATGACGATATCACTCATTGTGTTCGTCTCATTGCAGTTATATTGGATTAAAGAATTATATGGCGCGCTGGAGCAAGATTTTTCTAATAAAGTCTATTCTGCCTTAGAAACTTCTTCGGAAAAAATACAAGAACTGGAAGTTGACAAATATTACAACAAAGATTTTACAAACTTAAAATCAGAAATTGTAAGCAACAATCAGCCGACGCAGACTTATATTCAGCAGACTAAAGATTCTGCAAACAGAACCTCGATTTTGTTTCAAAAAAGCATCATCGAAAAACAACAAATCCCAATTTCTAAGCAAGGTGACTCTCTTAATATCACCAAATTATACAAGGATGAAGGTTTGTACAAGATTAAAAAACAAAGTCCAGAACTACTGACTTCACAAATCGGTAAAGACCTAGACAACAGCACATTACAACTGAAAGAATTTGCAAAACTAAATGCCAGCAACCTTCCAATTGAACAACGTGTTGACAATAAAACGATTGATTCTGTTTTAACAAAAGAATTAAAATTAAAAGGTATTGACACCAAAATAGGTTTCGGCGTGATCGATAAAACCAACAAGTTAACATCGATTAGCAACAACACTTATTTGGATCAAAAAGATAAAACCAACTATACGTATCCTCTTTTTACAAACAGTAAAGACCAAACATTATACACGTTGGCTTTGGTGTTTCCGAGAAAAGATTACTCGTTGGTGAGACACAACTTACCAATGTTGGTGGGGACTTTTGTATCATTGTTGACGATTTTGGGGATTTATATTATTTCGATCAACTATATGATGCGTCAGAAAAAAATTGCTGATGTCAAAACAGACTTTATCAACAATATGTCACACGAATTCAAAACGCCTTTGGCAACGATTTCGGTGGCGACAGATTCTTTATCAAACGATAAAATAGCAACTGATCCAGAAAAGGTCAAATACTATTCGAGCCTAATAAAACAAGAGAATCTAAGGATGAAAAAGCAAGTCGAAAATGTTCTTAATATGTCAAAATTAGAACGTAACGAGATGCAACTATTTTTAAAAGAAACCAACGTCCGTGAGTTGATTAAGAAGATTACTGAGTCTTTCAAATTAATTGTTGAAGAACGTCAAGGTATATTAACAACCAACTTTACAGCGGAGAAATATAATTTTAAAATAGATGAATTCCATTTTTCGAATGCTTTGGTTAACTTATTAGATAATGCTAACAAATATTCGCCAGACACGCCAGAAATCACTATTAAAACCAGAAATGATGGTAATTGGTATGTCATTGAAATTTCTGACAAAGGCATGGGAATGGACGCAGAGAACAAAGCGAAGATTTTTGAAAAATTCTTCCGCGAAGAGACTGGCAACATCCATAACGTTAAAGGTCAAGGACTTGGACTTTCTTATGTTAAAAAAATCATAGAAATCCACCACGGACAAATACAGGTAGAATCTCAAAAAGGAAAAGGTAGCACATTTGTTGTTAAACTGCCTATGAGTTAAAATACAAATCAAACAATTAAATAAAATAGGAAGCAATTCCGATTAACCAATTAAAATATTAAGGCTATGAGCAACAGAATATTATTAGTAGAAGACGATCAAAGTTTTGGTGCGGTTCTTAAAGATTATCTTAGCATCAACAACTTCGAGGTGACTTTGGCGACAGACGGAGAAATGGGTCTTAAGGAATTCACAGAGAAAGAATTCGACATCTGTATTTTCGACGTAATGATGCCGAAAAAAGATGGTTTTAGCCTTGCTGAGGACGTTAAAAAAATTGATAAAAATACACCGATTATCTTCTTAACTGCTCGTAACATGAGAGAAGATATCTTGAAGGGTTATCAAATTGGTGCTGACGATTATATCACAAAACCATTTGATACAGAACTTCTTCTTTATAAGATTAAAGCAATTCTGCAAAGAAGCGCAGTTTTAGAAAACGAAGATCAGGAGCAATTCAAGGTTAGTGATATTTTCTTCGATTCTATGTTAAGACAACTGCGTGTTGGCGAAAAAGAATACAAGCTTTCTCCAAAAGAGAATGAACTTCTTAAGCTACTTTGCTTACATCGTAACGACTTCATGCCTAGAGATTTAGCTCTTAGAAAAATCTGGAAAAAAGAAAATTACTTTACCGCAAGAAGTATGGACGTATATATTGCTAAACTGAGAAAACTTCTTAAAGATGACGAAGGTTTAGAAATTATCAATGTTCATGGTGAAGGTTTCCGACTATTAGTGAAAAACTAATTCTTTTGTATCTTTGAGAAAATATAAGTTATGAAATCTTAAATTTTTAGTCTAGCAATAATCTGCGTTTCTGTTATTTCTTGTGGGAAGAATGATAAAATCTCTCCAACACCAGATAACAAATCAACTGAAGTTGCAAAAATTGATAGCACGAATACAGAAGCTAAAACTGAAGTTGCGCAGCCAAATCAAGTTCAAATTGCAACTCCAGCACCAACAACTGCTGGACTAAATCCTGAACATGGCATGCCTAACCACCGTTGCGACATTCCTGTTGGACAACCGCTAAACTCGGCACCATCGCCGGCGCCTGCAGTTGGTATGAATCCAGCGCCAACGGTACAGCAGATAACGCCTGTTGCACCGCAACAACCAGCTACACCACAAGCGATTGGACCAAAACCCGCACTTAATCCGGCACATGGAGAGCCACATCATGACTGTGCAATACCTGTCGGAGAGCCACTTACTTAACAATATAAAGCCTGCTAATTACAGGTTTTTTTTGAATAATTAATTTATGTTACGTTATTTAATATTTAGTTTTTTATTTACGATTGGATTTGTCACTGCGCAAAGTGACGTCGCTTACGCTTATGTTGATAATGGCTTGTATGCGAATTCGGTTTTTAATCATCAAAAAAATGAAATGGTTAAAGTCTATGTTGACCAAACCAAAATCCGTGAGCTTCCAACCTTAACATCAAAAGTTGTCGACAGTGTTTCACATAACAAAAGTTTAAAAATTATAGAAGTGACCGGCGCTGTTACCCAACTTGGTGAACGAGCTGCAAATTGGTTACGCGTTGCATACGACAATAAAACTGGTTTTATCTGGAGTGGCAATCTCGCAATTTCTCAATTTTCAAAAGACGGTGTTGACATTCTGTTTGGTATTCCTTCAACGGAAATAAAAATAAATCCTGATAACATCAGCTACAAGAGTCTTGTTGGCGGCATCAAATATTTTAAAAATGAAAATTTGGTTTCAGAAAAGAATTTCGATGCTGGAACCACAGAAAATCTTAGCGCACATTCTTTAATTGTTGAAAAAGCTATACGATTAAAAAATATCGACTATACGATTAACGCGATGGTTTCGGGAGAAGCTTGTGGTATCCCAACCTACGAACAAACTTTTTTTGTGACTAAAGATAATTTGATTTTGTTACCTAAAACTGAAAGCGTTGCTGATGGCGGAATTTTCTATCATTCCGAAAGTATCGAATTGCCGAGCGCAGAAAACAAACTAAACAATCAATTCTATTATATTTTAGAAAAAGGACAAACCGATGATAACGATGTGACGACTGGCGAAAAGATAAAAAACCTTTATCAGTGGGACGGTCAAGATTTTAAAAATATTAAAACAATAAAAGAAGCCATCAAATCATGATGGCTTCCTTTCAATTATTATTTAATCTATTGCTTTGCAAGAACCTCGTTTGACAAAGGCTCTGCCACCTTCAACCACTGGGATTGTGAAAGATAATTTTGATCTGGATAATAGATAAACAGACAAGACTTATCTTTAATTCTATCAATAATTGGTGCAGCCAAAGCTCTTGGCACAGCTGGACAACCCCAACTTCTACCCAATCTTTTTTCGGATTTTATAAAATCCTCACTTACATAATCGGCGCCATGCATTACAATAGCGCGCTTCATAGCGGCATCGTTGTAACCTTTGTCCATCCCAACTAATCGTAAAGAATAGCCATTGTCACCGTTATAAGTTGTTTCCGTCACATAAAATCCCAGACTTGATTGGTGAGAATTTTCTGTGTTCGAAAAGTTAGTAGCGAATTCTTCGCCCGTTCCTTTACCATGCGCAACCAATGAGTTAAAAAGTACGGTTTTCGTTTCTACATCAATAACCCAAAGTCTCTTTTTGTTAGACGAAAGGCTAAAATCGCAGATACTTAACAATCTCGCATCTTCGTTAAGTGCGCCAGATTTTTTTAAATTTTGAAACCCTAAATAAGCTTTATTAAAAACCTCAAAATTTAAAACATCATTACCTTCAAAAGAAATCGAATTGTAGATCGTTTCTGCTGTTGTTGTTTTGGTTTCTTCTTTGCTTATTTCAACCACAACTGTTTTGTGAATTTTTTTAGCTGTTGTCGAACTTGTTTCGATTTTTGTATTGGGATAAAAAGATGTTCCTAACAAAAACACTGAACAAAGAAAAATTGGGAGTCTCTTCATATATACTTTACATTTGCGAGGGCAAAATTACAATTATAAGATTATCAATGAATTATATATTAAGAAGTTTAACTAAAATTTAATAATTTTTAACTAAAACGAATTTTCATCAATTATATTTTTTGTAAGTTTGCAATCAAGTGTTAAAACAAATGTTCAGAAAGTTACTATTTTTCGTTAGTCTGTTCTGTTTGGGAAGTATGGTTTTCTCAATGCAGGTTATCGAACTTTCTATTGCTGATGACACTTGTTGCGAAATGACAACCAACTCTGATGATTGTTGTACAAAACACTCTGAAGAAAAAGACGCTTGTCATACAGACTCCAAATCGGACAACACCAAAGACTCTTGTCAAGACCATTGTCAGCAATGTCACACGTGTCATAGCTGCTACATGCCGTTATTTTTAACAGATTTTAACGCAAAGAATAGTCTTGCTAATGTTTTTAACACTCAAAAAACATTTGGGTATTCTTTTAATTTCATTAATAATAATTTCTTTAACATTTGGCAACCGCCCAAAATAGCTTAATTGTATTATCACAGGCTTGAGAAGTATTTTTTCGAGCGAATTTTATTATCAATTAAATTATTTTAAAAATGAAATCTATTATTAAATCAGGGATTTTCATCCTATCTATATTTTTATTTTCAAACTTTTCAGCGCAATCCAAAACCGAAACTTATCGTGTAGAAGGTAATTGTGGTATGTGTAAAGATAACATCGAAACTGCAGCTAAAGCAGATAAAAATGTTGAAACTGCAACTTGGGACAAAAAATCAAAAGTCTTAACAGTTACTTACAAAACAGCTAATACTTCTGTCAATAATGTTTTGAAAAACGTTGCTGATGCAGGTTACGACAACCAAGCTTTCCGTGCGGCTAACAAAAAATATTCTTCCTTAGAAGAATGCTGTCAGTACAAGCGTCCAGACAATTCTTCCAAAATGTCTGCGGATTGTGATACTAACAAAGTTTGTAAATTAAAATAACCTCCGAATTTTTTTCAAATGAAATTTTTAAATAAAAGTGTTCTCACTTTTGTTATGCTACTTTGTTCCATAACAATTTGGGCACAAGAAACTCTGAAAACAGAATCTTTTTACGTACGAGGAAATTGCAGCTCTTGTAAAATGCGTATCGAAAAGGCTGCCAAAGACATGGGAACTTCCTTTGTAAATTGGGATGCCAACGAACAAAAAATACATATCACTTACGATTCAACAAAAACCTCATCGGATAAGATATTAAAACATATTGCAGATGTTGGTCACGACAACGAAAAATACACGTCTGAAACTAAAGTCTATGACAAACTTCCAAAATGTTGTCTTTATGATCGTAACTTCAAATGGGGCGAAAAAAATCCACTTGTACATATGGATGAAGAGGAAGAAGCTCCAAAACAAGCCACTAAAACTGAAGATGAACACGCTGGTCATGGGCATGACAAAGAAGCCAACCAAATTGATGGTGTAACGGTTACAAAAACTAAGGCAGCAACAGCTCTTAGCAAAAAAGAAGTTGGTTTGACATTTAATATCGATTCTAAGGAATTATTAAAAGCAGCTTGTTGTAATCTTTCCGAAAGTTTTGAAACCAATGCGACGGTTGACGTTTCGTTTAGCAATGCAGTGACTGGGACTAAACAACTTAAAATGTTAGGTCTTGACCAAAAATACACGAGTTTAACGAAAGAACTTCTACCAGAAATTCGTGGTTTGGCATCAGCTTATGGACTTAATTTCATTCCTGGAAAATGGATTGGCGGCATCCAACTGACAAAAGGCGGAAGCACAGTTGTTAACGGTTACGAAAGTATTACTGGACAAATTAACACCGAACTTCTAAAATCCAACGACGAAAAATCGGCGACAGAAATCAATCTTTTTGCAGATTTTGAAGGAAGAACAGAAGCCAACATTACGCATACTTCCCCATTATCAGACCATTGGAATCAAAGTATTTTGCTACACGGCAACGCAACTTTGGGCAATACGGATATGAACAAAGATGGCTTTCTGGATCGTCCAAAAGGCACGCAACTTAATGTTACTTACTTATTAAACTATAATGACCTTGATCATTCTGGTTTGGGATCGCACTTTGGCGTTAACTTTTTGCAAGATCAAAGAACTGCAGGACAAGTTGGCTATAACAAAAGACTTTCTCAAAAGGAACAAGATCTTTATGGTGTAGGGATCGACATTTCTAGATTTCAGGTTTGGAATAAAACAGGTTATGTTTTTAAAGGAAAACCTTACCAAAGTTTGGGCTGGATGAATCAATTTACTTATCATCAACAAGATAGCTTTTTCGGATTTAGAAATTACTTTGGAAAGCAATCGACTTTTTATTCCAATTTAATTTTTGAAAGTATTCTTGGAAATACCAACCACAAGTACAAAGTTGGTGCGAGCTTCCTATTGGATAATTACAACGAAGATTATTTAAACCAAAACATCGAACGTCAAGAGACGGTGCCTGGACTTTTTGCGGAATATACGTTGACTGGAGCTAAATATACGTTGGTTGCTGGTGCAAGAGTGGATTTTCATAATTTGGCTGGGACGCAATTTACGCCGAGACTTAATTTTAAATATGACATCACACCTCAAACAATCCTGAGATTATCAGGAGGGAAAGGCTTCCGAACAGCGAATGTTTTTGCAGAAAATCAACAATATTTCGCATCGAATCGTAAGATCGAAATTGTTAACAACGGTGGAAAAATTTATGGTCTAAAACCAGAAATCGCTTGGAATTATGGAATCAGCTTACAACAAGAGTTTAGATTATTTAATAGAAAAAACAGCATTGTTGCTGACGTTTTCCGAACAGATTTCCAAGATCAAGTTGTTGTTGACCTTGACCAATCGGCGCATAAAATTTTGTTCTATAACCTTGAAGGAAAATCTTTTGCAACAAGTTTCCAAACGCAATGGGACATCAACGCTGCGAAAAATTTAGATTTCCGTTTGGCATACAAATATTACGATGTGGCAACAGATTACATTAGTGGATTGAAGAAAGTACCTTTCATGGCGAAACACAGAGCTTTCTTTAACGCAGCCTACGCCACCAACAAATCCGAAAAAGGTGGTTTCTGGAATTTTGATGCAACACTTAACTGGATTGGAGAACAACGACTTCCAAATATGGGGCATAATGCTGCGGCTGGACATTTAGGAAATTATTCAAAACCATATACAACACTTAATGCACAGGTTTCTAAAAACTTTACTGATAAAATTAGAGTGTATTTGGGTGGCGAAAACTTAACCAATTACAAACAACACAATGCGATTCTTGATGCGCAAAACCCTTTCGGCAACAACTTTGACGGCGGAATGGTCTATGCTCCAATCATGGGAATCAATATGTATGTTGGTGTAGATTTTAAGTTTTAATATTTTTAAATAAATACAAAATCGGCTTATAATAAGAAAGGCTGTTTCGCAATGAAGCAGCCTTTTTGTTTTTTATGGTTTAAATTTTAATCTTTTTCAAAATCCAAACTTATGGAATTCATGCAATAACGTGTTCCTGTTGGTGGTGGTCCATCGTTGAAAACATGTCCCAGATGGGAATCGCAACGCTTGCACAAAACTTCTATACGCTCCATGCCGTGCGAAGAATCTCTTTTATAAATGACACCTTCTTTATCAGCTTCGAAAAAACTGGGCCATCCGCAAGAACTTGCAAACTTCGAAGTTGAACGGAAAAGGTGATTGCCACAAACCGCACAATAATAGTCGCCAATCGCGTCAAAATCATTATATTTCCCCGTGAAAGGTCTTTCGGTTGCTGCTTCTCGCGCCACCGCATATAAATCGGGAGGAAGAATTTTCTTCCATTCGTCATTACTAACATTTAATTTAGTTCTATCCGTTCGTGAAAAGTAAGGATTGTCCTGATGTTCCATTGTTTTGGTAGTTTTAATAGGTTGTTGTGTTTGACTACAATTAATCAAACTTAAAAATATAAAAAATGAAAAAATAAATTTCATGACACAAATTTAGACAAAAGCACTGAAGCCTGTAATAGCTCGACCAACAATTAAAGAGTTAATTTCTTTTGTGCCTTCATAAGAATAAATCGCCTCGGCATCAGCAACAAATCGCGCCACATTATGTTCCAACAAAATCCCATTGCCGCCCATAACTTCTCGCGAACGACTTACGATATCTCGCATTCTCATCGTACAAAAAACCTTTGCCAGAGAAGCATGTTCATCTTTTAAAATTCCCTCATCCTGCATTTCTGAAAGTCGGAAAACCATCGTTTGCATCGCTGTTAAATTGGACAACATTTCCACCAAATGTACTTGTATCATTTGGAAACTTGCAATCGGTTTTCCAAATTGTTTTCTTTCACGCGTATATTCGAGGGCATTTTCGTAGGCGCCACGCGATAAACCAACAGCCATCCAAGCGACACCTGCTCTAGTCATTTGTAAAACCTTAGCGGTATCTTTAAAAGAATTGGCGTTTACTAATTTATTTTCATCGGTAACAAAACAATCTGTCAAGGTTATCAAACCATTTTGTACAATACGAAGTGCCATTTTTCCTTTGATTTTTTCGACTGCAAAACCAGGATTATCTTTTTCAACAATAAAGCCTTTAACCTCATCACTATCAACATCGCGTGCCCAAATGATAATAACATCTGCAAAGGTTGCGTTTCCAATCCATTTTTTTTGACCATTAAGAATCCAGCCGCCTTCCACTTTTTTGCAAGTCGTCGTCAGTCCTCCTGCAGCACCAGAACCAACTTCTGGTTCCGTCAAACCAAAAGCGCCAATCTTTTCAAATTTTTGCATAGCGGGAAGCCATTTTTCTTTTTGAGCTTCCGAGCCACACATATAGATTGATCCCATTGACAATCCAGATTGTACACCAAAAAATGTTGCAATAGAGGCGTCCACACGCGCCATTTCCATTGCTAAAATTCCTTCCATTAAAAATGGTAAATTCGGGCAACCATAACCATCATAAGTCACACCACAGATATTTAATTCTCTAAATTTTTCAATTAACTGGAACGGAAATTCGTCCTGAAGCCAATAGTCGTTAACCAAAGGTTTTACTTCTTTTTCCATAAACGCACGAACTTTTAACTGAATTTCTCGATGCTCTGGACTTAAGGTGTGATTAACGTCGTAAAAATCGCCATCTATTTCGGGAAGGATTTTTTCTTTTTTGTTAGGATCCATCATTTTCATCATCGCACTTAATTGTTTTTCGCTTAAATGAGAAACATTGTTAACCAATTTTGGAAGGTTAACTTTAGAAGAAATTTCAGAAATTTTTTCGATGTCCAAATGACGAAGTAGTTCTATTATATTTTTAATTTTTGAAAATCTAGAAGACATAAGCTGTGATTTTGAAAAACAAAGAACAAATTTTGTTCCTAAAGTTTAGCAATAATAAGTTTTCAGCCAATACAATTATATTTTACAAAATACAGATTTTCAATCGTTTAAAATTGCAAACTAAGCTTTACAACTAAAAAACAAAAAGCTTACAAAAAGAAAATTTCAGTTTGGTTTTAGCTTTATCACAATTCTAAAACCCATATATTATGAAATCAATTATTAAAATCTCAATCGCAGCAGCTTTTATTAGTTTAGGTGTTATCTCATGTGTTAAACACGAAACAGGAGAAGCTTCTACAATGGAAATGTCTAAAGCAGAAATCGCAACTACAGATAACGCTTCTGTTGCGGCGTCTCAACAAGTTGAAGGTAAGAAATTCATTAAAACCGCCAACATTGACATGGAAGTTAAGAATGTCTACGATGCTTCGGTGGCTATCGAAAAATCTTTGGTGAAATTGGGCGGTTTTGTTACGAAAAGCCAAATGAAAGCGCAAACGGTTTCAGAACGAACATTCAACACTTCTGATACTGAAGCGACTTTAGTTCGAAAATATCAAAACGAAAACACGATGCAAGTTCGGGTTCCGACTGAATTTTTAGGGGATTTTTTAAATGATATTAATCAAAATAAATTGTTTCTAAATGCAAGAATTATCAATGCAGATGATGTTACCGCAAATATTGCTTTAGCAAAACTAGATGCGCAACGTCAACAAAAGAACGAAGAAAACATCAATCAACTTAAAGCCAACAAAGATAAAGTAGAACTGGCCGACGACAATTATCGCGAAGCCAACAATCAAAAAGTTGCCAACATCAGTATAGCCGACCAACTGAAATACAGTACAGTTGATATTTATCTAAAAGAACCAAATGTTAGTGTTGCACAAATCCCAATTCCAAATACGCAAAACTATGATAATCAATTCAAAAGCAACTTCGGATTCGAATTAAAAAATGGGTTGGTAGAAGGCTTTTATATGATTCAGCAGATTGTGGTTTTCTTGGTTTCTATTTGGCCAATTTTACTAATAATTGCTGGTTTAATTTATTTAAACAAAAAGAAACTCTTCTTAAATCGTTTTTCGAAAGAGCTAAAATCATAATAAAAGTTCCGTCTATCGAGGCGGAATTTTTTATTTAGAAAAGCATAAAAATCTGCAAGCTCATCCGACGAATTTTCAGTAAATTTGTAGATTAAAAACATTTGTGATTATGCTTCCAAAAATTAATCCATCTCATACCAAAGCTTGGGAAGACTTAGAAAGTCATTTCGCAAACAACGATTTTGAATTGAGAACACTTTTCAAATACAATCCAGAACGTTTCAAAGAGTTTTCTCTTGAAACAGAAGATTTACTATTTGATTACTCAAAAAACCTTATCGATTCGCGTACTTTGGATCTGTTGTTAAAATTAGCAGAAGAAACGCAATTAAAGGAAGCCATCGGACAAATGTTCTCTGGTGAAAAAATCAACGAAACTGAAAACAGAGCCGTTCTGCATACTGCTTTACGCGACTTTTCGGAAACACCAATTTTGGTAGATAGCGAAAACATTAAACCAGCTATCAAAAAGGTTTTGAACCAAATGAAATCTTTTTCAGAAAAAGTAATTTCTGGTGAGCACAAAGGTTTTTCAGGAAAAGAAATTACGGATGTTGTCAACATCGGGATTGGCGGCTCAGATCTTGGTCCAGTAATGGTTTGTTCAGCTTTGAAGCATTTTAAAACACGTTTGGATGTTCATTTTGTTTCAAATGTTGATGGCAATCATATTGCTGAAGTTCTTAAAAACCTAAATCCAGAAACGACTTTATTTATTGTCGCTTCTAAGACATTTACCACGCAAGAAACAATGACCAACGCGCAGTCTGCAAAATATTGGTTCTTAAAATCTAGAGCAAATGAAGCTGATGTTGCTAAACATTTTGTTGCGCTTTCTACAAATACAGAAAAAGTTAATGAATTCGGAATTTTAGCCGAAAATACTTTTGAGTTTTGGGATTGGGTTGGGGGTCGTTATTCTTTATGGAGTGCGATTGGATTAAGCATTGTTTTGGCAGTTGGTTATGATAATTTCGAAAAATTATTAAAAGGTGCCGAAGCAACAGATATTCATTTTAAAACTAAAGATTTTAAAGAGAACATCCCTGTGTTGATGGGACTTTTGGGGATTTGGTACCGAAATTTTTACGCGGCAGGAACATACGCTATTTTACCTTATTCTCAATATCTTGATCGTTTTGCGGCTTATCTGCAACAAGGCGACATGGAAAGTAATGGGAAATCGGTGGACAGAAATGGTGATTTTGTCGAATATGAAACAGGACCTATTATTTGGGGTGAACCTGGAACCAACGGACAACACGCATTTTATCAATTAATCCATCAAGGCACAGAATTAATTCCATCAGATTTTATTGCGTTTTCAAAATCTTGCAATGATGTGTCTGATCATCAAGATAAACTTTTAGCCAATTTTTTCGCTCAAACGGAAGCTTTAGCATTTGGAAAAACCGAAGAAGAAGTTTTAGTAGAATTAGAAAATCAAGGTCTTTCTGAAGAAGATATAGAAAAGCTTATCAATTATAAAATATTTGTTGGTAACACGCCAACTAATTCTATATTAATCAAAGAATTAACCCCTTACACTTTAGGACAATTGATTGCCTTTTACGAGCATAAGATTTTTGTACAAGGTGTCATTTGGAATGTGTTCAGTTTTGACCAATTTGGTGTTGAGTTAGGAAAAGTTCTAGCCAACAAAATTC
The DNA here is from genome assembly GCF_032062245.1 of Soonwooa sp. Lineage (NCBI taxonomy): Bacteria > Pseudomonadati > Bacteroidota > Flavobacteriia > Flavobacteriales > Weeksellaceae > Soonwooa > Soonwooa sp. The sequence continues at coordinate 93,696 of NZ_DAMBQF010000005.1, read as the reverse complement.
TATCACAATTAAAAGACAATCAAGACGTTACAAGCCACGACTCATCAACTAATGGTTTGATGAATTATTATAAGAAATCTAAACTATGTTAAAAAGGAATCTTTTTTATAAACTATCACCAAAGTATCGTTTTTTCGTTAGAAAGCTATACTTCTCTCCTATTGACTTTTATGAAGGCATTACTGGTAAAAGAGAAAAGTATATTCCTAAAAAAGGAGATATTTTTATTGGACCTGGCGATTTTAAACAAAAGGGACAAGAACAATTATCCTTACTTAAAAAATACATAGCGTTAAAGCCCAATGACAAAGTTCTAGATATAGGTAGCGGTATGGGTAGAACTGCCATTCATCTTACAAAATATCTAAATTCTGATGCTACATACGACGGTTTTGATGTGGTAAAAAAAGGAGTAAATTGGTGTCAAAAAACAATTAGCAAAGATTTTCCGAATTTTAAATTTCAGTTCGTTCCATTAAATAATGATCTATATAATGAGTACGAAGGAAAAGCTGAAAATTTTAAGTTCCCATATCAAGATAATTTATTTGATAAATCTTTTTTATTCTCGGTTTTTACGCACATGAGAGTTAATGAAATTGATAACTATCTTAATGAAATCCAACGTGTCTTAAAAATAGATGGAATGTGCTTGGCGACATTCTTTATTTATAGAAAAAATGAGGATTTGAGTAAATTCCCTGGATTTAAATTTCCTTATGAAAAAGATGGCTACCGTCTACTCGATGAAAAAGTACAAGGTGCAAACATTGCGCTCGAATATTCTTTTTTAGAAAAAATGATACAAGATGCAGGTCTCAAAATCGAGCAGCACATAGTTGGTTTTTGGAGAGATTTTAGTCTAGATAGAAAAGATCGAGATTTTCAAGACGTTTTGATTTTAAAAAAGAAGTAAAAATATTCTAATATAAAAAGTAAAAAGAAAGAAAAATGGCGCAAATCTTAGACGGACTAAAAGTCTCAAAAGAAATTAAACAAGAAATCCGCGAGGAGGTCGAAAAAATTTTGGCTAGCAAAAGACGTGCTCCACACTTAGTTGCCATCTTAGTTGGTAACAATGGCGCAAGTAAAGCTTATGTCAATAGCAAAGTAAAAGATTGTGAGGAAGTTGGTTTTAGTTCAAGTTTAATCAAATTCCCAAGTACAGTTTCTGAAGCTGAACTTTTAGAAAAAATTGATGAACTTAACAAATCAAAAGCAGTGGATGGTTTTATTGTTCAATTACCTTTACCAAAGCAAATTGACCAAGAAAAAATCATTATGGCAATTGACCCTAGAAAAGATGTGGATGGCTTTCACCCAGAAAATTTCGGGAAAATGGCTTTAGAAATGGACACGTTTTTACCTGCAACTCCTTTTGGAATTTTGACTTTGCTAGAGCGCTACAATATTGAAACAAAAGCAAAAAATTGTGTAATTATTGGTCGTAGTCGCATCGTTGGAAAACCAATGAGCATTTTGATGGGGAGAAAAGATTTCCCCGGGAATTCGACTGTGACGTTGACGCATTCTTACACACAACATATAGAAGAATATACTAAAAAAGCAGATATCGTGATTACCGCTTTAGGCGATCCACACTTCCTAAAAGGTGATATGATCAAAGAAGGCGCTGTAATTATTGACGTTGGTATTACACGTGTTGACGACGACTCAGAAAAAGGTTATCATCTTGCAGGCGACGTAGACTTTGACAGTTGCGCTGCAAAGGCAAGTTGGATAACGCCAGTACCTGGTGGTGTTGGTCCCATGACACGAGCGATGTTAATGAAAAACACGATTATCGCTTACAAAACTTCAGTTTATAATGACTAAAGAACAAGAAGATTTATTATTAAAAGAAGGTAAAATGCTCCCAGTGATGGAGCATTTTTACACTATTCAAGGAGAAGGATTTCATGCTGGAAAAGCAGCTTATTTTATTAGATTAGGTGGTTGCGATGTTGGCTGTCATTGGTGTGATGTTAAAGAAAGTTGGGATCCGACACTTCATCCATTAATGTCAACCGAAGAAATTGCGGAAACCGCAGCCAAATATTGTAAAACTATAGTATTAACTGGTGGCGAACCCTTGATGTGGAATTTAGATTTACTAACATCTAAGTTAAAATCACTTGGTTGCACCATTCATATCGAAACTTCTGGCGCTTATCCGATGTCGGGACAATTGGATTGGATTACATTATCTCCTAAAAAGACAGGCTTACCATTAGAAGACATCTACAAAGTAGCTAATGAATTGAAAGTCATCGTATTTAACAACAGTGATTTAAAATTCGCTGAAGAACAAGCCGCAAAGGTAAATCCTAACTGCGAATTGTTTTTACAAAGTGAATGGAGTAAAAAAGATGCTAATTATCCGAAGATAACCGACTTTATATTGGAACATCCAGAATGGCGTTCCTCAATCCAAACGCATAAATACTTAAATATTCCTTAAAAAAAATATTATATTAGCGGATTGATTATAATGTAGATGCAAAAACTTCGATATTCTCGATATTTTAAAAGCCTTATGATACTATTAGATATGATTCTAGTAGCATCTGTTTTTGTGATATTTTATTATCGAAATTTTGAATGGAAATACGACTCGGTTGAGATTGAACAAAATCTACTTTCTACAGCCTTATTATGTTTATTTTGGATCCTGTTGAGTGGACGTACTCGGCTATATGATGTCCCAAGGAGCTTAACATTTACTAGTTACCTCGAGAGGATTATTGTTCACATCTTCATTTTCTTTTTGGGTGTCATTCTATTAGGAAAGGTAAGTAATAACGAATTTTTAAAAACAGAACGTTTCTATCTAGCTGGCTTCATGCTTTTAGTGATGGTTCCTTTTAAAAGCTTGGTTTTTTCTCTTTTAAAGTACATCAGAACTTTGGGGAAAAACCACCGAAACGTTATGTTCATTGGTGAAAATGGTTCAACGGAAATCCTAAGAGAAATCATTGAAACTCGTTCTGATTATGGTTACAAGATTTTTGAATACCCACAAGAAAATTACAATATAGACAAGCTTATTAATTTTTGGAAGAAAGAAGGAATCCACACTGTTTTTCTTCCTTCTGAAAATTGTTTAAACGCAGATTTAGAACGAAAAATTTTTCTTGCTGCTGAAAGTAACAAAGTCATTATTTCATTAGTACCGAATATCATTCAGAATAATTTTTTTGAATACGACATTAACTATATTGTAACCTTACCAATCCTATCTCCTACTAAATATCCTTTGGATTATTTCACAAATGCATTATTAAAGAGATGTTTTGATATTGTCTTTTCAGTAGTTGTATTATTTGGAATTTGCTCTTGGCTATTTCCCATTATTGCTATTTTAATAAAGTTAGACAGTAAAGGTTCTATCTTTTTTAAACAAAAGCGTTATGGTTTTCATGAAGAAATTTTTGAATGCTGGAAGTTCCGTACAATGGTCAACAATGCAGATTCCACAACCAAAACAACAGAAGTCGGTGATAAACGCATTACTAAACTTGGAAAATTTCTTCGAAAATCTAGCATCGACGAACTGCCACAATTTATTAACGTTTTTAAGGGCGAAATGTCTGTTATCGGACCAAGGCCACACATGCTTTTAGTTGACGAATTTTACAAACCAAAGATTAGTCGTTACAGTATTCGAAGTCTTGTAAAGCCAGGAATAACAGGACTTGCCCAAGTCAATGGACTACGTGGTGATGATGGCGACATGAACATCCAAATGAAAAAAAGAGCACTTGCCGACGCTTTTTATGTAAAAAATTGGAGCTTTAGCCTAGATTTTGTTATTATTCTCAAAACCATATACTTGGTAATTGTTGGAGATAAAAATGCACGATAATCTCCGCAAAAAGTTTAATTTTACAAAATGTTTAGAAGATTATTTAAGGCAATAGGCGAATACGTTCTCTTGTTAGGAAAAGTAATAAGCAAACCGCAAAAAATGCAGGTTTTCATGAAGCTACTCATGAGAGAAATATACGACCTAGGCGTTAATTCGTTTGGATTGGTACTTTTCACATCTTTCTTCGTGGGCGCAGTTGTAGCCATCCAGATGTTTAACAATTTCTCAGCTTCTAGTTTTCCGATTCCTTTATCCTTTATTGGATATGCAACAAAGGTTGTCTTAGTCCTTGAGTTTTCACCAACGATTATTTCGGTAATTCTTGCAGGTAAAGTAGGATCATATATTGCCTCAAGTATAGGAACAATGCGTGTTACAGAACAGATTGACGCACTAGATATTATGGGTGTTAACTCTCCAAATTTTTTGATTTTACCTAAAATTTTTGCGAGCGTTATTTTTAATCCTTTATTAATTGCAATAAGTATATCTGTAGGTATTTGGGGCGGACATATTGCAGGTATCGTTACTAAAAACTGGACGGAAGCAGATTATATTACTGGTATCCAAATGTATATGCCATCATTCTTTATTTGGTATGCATTTTTGAAAACTGCAGTTTTTGCTTTTTTAATTGCCACAATTCCTGCTTATTTTGGATATAATGTAAAAGGAGGTTCATTGGAAGTTGGTCGGGCAAGTACGCAGGCGGTTGTTTGGACAATCGTATCAATTATTATTTGTGACTTATTATTAACCCAAATGCTTTTAAGCTAATGATTGAAGTTAAAGATTTAAAAAAGAGCTTTGACGGAACTGAAGTTCTTAAAGGTATTACTACAACTTTTGAAACAGGAAAAGTTAATCTCATTATCGGACAAAGTGGTTCTGGGAAAACGGTTTTCCTGAAAAGTTTACTTAATGTGTATCAACCTACAAGTGGCGCTATTTTATTTGATGGTCGTAATATTGTTGATATGTCTCGTGACGAAAAGCAATTATTAAGATCAGAAATTGGAACGGTTTTCCAAGGAAGTGCACTTTTCGATTCGATGACTGTTGAGGAGAATATACAATTTCCGCTAGATATGTTTACGAATATGACTTTCCGTGAAAAGAAACGTAAAGTTTTAGAAGTAATTGGGCGTGTTAATTTGCAAAATGCCAATAGAAAATTCCCTTCAGAGATTTCTGGTGGAATGCAAAAACGTGTTGCCATCGCGAGAGCAATTGTTAACAATCCGAAGTATCTTTTTTGTGACGAACCTAACTCTGGTCTAGATCCGTATACATCTAATGTTATCGATGATCTTTTAATGGAAATTACAAAAGAATACAACACTACAACCATCATTAACACCCACGATATGAACTCGGTAATGACCATTGGAGAAAAGATTTTGTATCTTCGTCTCGGTGTTAAAGAATGGGAAGGCAATAAAGATATTTTGGCCACAGCTAAGAATAAAAACTTAATTGACTTCGTTTATTCATCAGAATTGTTCAAGCAATTAAGAAATTTTATGCTTGAAAATGATCAAACAAGTTTAACGTAAAATTATATATTCATGAAAAAATTAATCACAGCGATGGCAATGTTTGCAAGTGTTGCAGCATTTTCTCAAGTTACACTAGGAGCGAGAGCTAACCTTTTGTTCAATACGTCTTCAGCAAAATGGAAGGATATTAAAAACACAGCTTCTAATGCTTGGGAAAGCAACGGAAAGAGCAACACTGGATTTAATTTTGGTCTATCTGCTAAAATTAATCTTCCTGTAACTTCTCTTTTTGTAATGCCAGAAATCTATTACACAAGTATCAAAAACTCTGTTGAAGTTAATGACCCTGTTGCTGGTAAAAATATAGAACTTGAAGCTAAAAACGATAGAATAGACATTCCTGTTTTGTTAGGTTACAATCTAATGGGAGAAACTTTGAGCGCTTTTGTTGGTCCTGTTTTTTCAGTTAACACTTCAAAAGACAATAAGTTTGAAAACTTTACAGAATCACAAACTAAAGACTTTGGTGTTGGTTACCAATTTGGTGCAAATGTAACACTTAAGAAATTCGTTATCAATGCAAGATACGAAGGAGCCTTCTCTAAAGATCAAAGAAAATTCATCAACACAGTTGGTGGTAACAATACAGAGATAAACTATGACAATAGACCAAGCTTCTTTATCCTAGGTTTGGGTTACAATTTCTAATAAAAAAATTTCATTAAATAAAAAGAGCAGAATTACAAATAATTCTGCTCTTTGTTTTGTTGCTTAGCCGCCTCTTCAAGTTCTTTAGCCAAAGTTTGTTGTTGCTTTTCAAGCTCCAACTTATCTTTTTCTAATTGCTTATAAGCTTTTCTACGCTCATCCTCCTTAATAGCACTTCCCTTACTCACATAGCCAACAATTCCTCCGATTATCAAACCCAAACCGACACCGGCCATAATTCCCATAAAGTGGGACAGTTTCATTTCTCCTATAGAAAAATTGGTTGTTGCGTAAAATAGTAAAGCTGCAATCCCAAATAGGACCAAACCTATAATAGTTAAACTTCTCATAGTTCTATTTTTTTGTGTTTTGAGATACAAATTTACTAATGTTTTTGAATCTTGTATGTCTAAAATATTTAAAAGACTGGTATAACAAACTTAATAAAACCTATCTTTGCGTGAAAATAACACAAAATGCAAAATATAAAAGTAGCCGTTGACGCAGTTGTATTTGGGTATTTCGAAAATAGAGAATTGCACATTCTTTTAATTAAAAGAAATATAGAACCTTTCCTCTACTCTTGGGCATTACCTGGTGGTTTAGTAAAAAATGAAGAAACTTTGGAGGAAGCTATTTCTCGGGAACTTCACGAGGAAACTGGTGTCAACACAACCTTCATTGAACAGCTATACACATTTGGAGAACTCAATCGGGATCCTAGAAATCGCGTTATTTCGGTGGCTTATCTTGGTCTTGTTAATCCAAAATCATACGACCTAAAAGCTTCAACAGACGCCTCGGACGCACAGTGGTTTAGTATTAATAATCTACCCAATCTCGCATTTGATCACTCAACGATTGTTACGAAAGCGTTAGAACGTCTACGTACTAAAATCCAATATCAGCCAATTGGTTTTAATCTTTTAAAAACTGAGTTTGCATTTTCGGATCTAGAAAGTCTTTATCAAAGTATTTTAGGAAGAGACATTGATCGTCGCAATTTCAGAAAAAAAATAATGAGTTACAATCTTCTAATCGAAACAAAGAATTTAAGAAAAGAAGGAAGCGGTAGACCAGCTAGACTATTTCAATTTAATCAAGAGAAATATCAGAGTTTAGAAAAACAAGGCTTTTATTTCGAGATTTAATTTTATATGTTGGTTTTCAGTATTTTAATTATTTGTGTAAAATAAACATTAATTAAAATTTTGAAAGTTTAAAAATCAATTATACATTTGTGTAAAATTAACACAAAATGAAACATTTAAGCATAATCCTTTTTTTGTTTGTAGCTATTAAAACTAATGCTCAAAAACAAGACAGCATCCAAAATATTGACAGTATTGTTATTATAAGCCAAGCCAAAAAATTAGATGCAGTCAATTACCTCAATTATCTTCCACAAAAAGACGTTCAGAATAATGGTAAAGAACTTCCCTTTCTTATCAATAAACTTCCTGCTGTAACTTCTTATTCGGATACTGGTAGCAACAACGGATATTCTTACTACAGAATTCGAGGAGTCGATCAAACACGTGTTAATGTTAACTTCGAAGGCGCTCCTATGAACGAGCCAGAAGATCAAGGTGCTTATTTTTCTAACTTCCCTGATTTTTTTAATTCCGTTGACTTTTTGCAAATTCAAAAAGGTATTGGACTCAGCAAAAACGGAACTGCCAGTTATGGTGGAAGCTTACAAATTAATGCACCAAATCTTCATCAAAGAGCATTAGAATTTGGGACAGATTACGGTTCTTACAATGCATTTCGAGCTTATGCTAAATACACTTCAGGATTGATAAAAAATAAGGCAATCCACGTAAGAGTAAGCGAAATTTACAACGGAGGTTACAAGTATAACTCAACCAATCATGGACAATCTGCAATGATAAGCGCAGGTATTTTTAGTCCAAAATCTACGTGGAAATTCAACACAGTTATCGGAAATCAAAATAACGATTTGGCTTGGCTGGGCGTTACCAAAGAACAAATTGATCAGGATCCACGTACCAATGCGAATAGAAACGAAATAGATCATTTCTTCCAGAGTTTTTTCCAATTATCAAATCAGACTAAACTTGGGCAAAATACAACTTGGCAAAATGCGGTTCATTTCACATTTCTAAAAGGAAATTATGACTTTAACCTCAACAATTTTATCGGACTTCCAGAAGATGCTGAAATCTACAACTACGGTTTCCAATCTAATTTTGGCGGGTTTTATTCTAATTTAGAAACAAAATGGAATCACTTAAAAATACAAACTGGACTTAATGCCAATTGGTATAACCGCGATCATATTTTCACAGAAAAACAATTAGGCCAACTCTATGAAAATACTGGTTACAAAAACGATTTTAGCGCCTTTGTAAAAGCAGATTACCACTGGGAAAAAATAAAAATTTCTGGAAGTCTTCAATACCGTCATGCAAAATTCTCATACAAAGGTGACGCAGAACTTACACCGTTAGAATGGGATTTTCTAAACCCAAAATTTGGAATAACTTATAGCCTAAAACCAAATCAAGAACTATATTTCAGTTTGGGAAAAGTTGGACGAGAACCTACTAGAAACGACATTTTTGCTGGAAATGATAATCTATCAGTTGATGATCACAACCAAATAATTCTTGGTACGACAACACCAGAATATGTCACCGATTACGAATTGGGTTACCGGTATTTTAGCAATAATCTAAAAATATCTGCGAATCTTTTTTACATGAAATTTAAAGATGAAATTGTTTTAAACGGACAATTTGGACCCAACGGAATTGCAATAACCAACAAAGTGGACAAAAGTTATAGAATGGGACTTGAGCTGTCAGCTGATTATAAACTTAATGACAATTGGATGCTATCAAATAACAGCTCTTGGATGTCTTCAAAAATCAAACAAAGCACTGAAAGTTTTACTCCAATACTAACACCAAAATTAATTGTAAATCAAGAAATTAAATACGTAAAAAATGCTTTGCAACTACAAGCAAGTTATCGTTATCAAGCTACATCTTTTATTAATTTTGCGAATGATAAAAAAATCCCATCTTATCAACTTGTAAACGCAGCCGCATTCTACAATTTTACAAAATGGGAAGTTGGTATTCTTGTCAATAATATTTTCAATAATATATATTTTAATCACGCTTACGCTGAGGCGGATGGCACGGCAAAATACTTCGTGCAAATGCCAAGAAACTTTATGATAAGTATTAAATATAAAGCATTTTAACCATGAAAGCCTTCGTATTTGGGAAGTTTTATCCATTTCATTTGGGACATAAAGCTTTGATAGATTTTGCTTTACAAAACAATGATTTTGTAGAAGTAATGGTTTGCACAGAACAAAAAGAACGACTTTCTGGCGAACTCAGAAAAAGTTGGATTGTAGAAAGCTTTTCTAATAACAACCGACTAAAAGTTATTGTGTTCAACTACAAAGAAGAAGATTACGCTAATACGTCTGAAGCTTCTTGGGAAGTTTCTAAACAATGGAGCGAAATTTTTAAAACTTATTTTCCTGATTTTGAAACTGTTGTCACGTCTGAACCTTATGGAGAAATGATTGCTGAACTAATGAGTATTCAACACCAACTATTTGATATTAACCGACTTAAACATCATATTTCCGCTTCCGAAATTCGAGCTAACATTTACAAAAATTGGGACTTTCTACCGAAAGCTGTTCAAAAACATTTTTCATTAAAAATCGTCTTACTAGGAACCGAAAGCACTGGCAAAACCACGCTTACCGAAAAACTAGCAAAACATTATTATTGTAATTTTGTTTTGGAAGCAGGACGAAATATTGTTGATGATTCTAAAGATTTCGAATTTAATGATCTTAAAAAAATATATCTTAAACATTATAAACGAATTAAATCATCTAGTCTAAATAATTACTTAAACATCATTGACACAGATTTTCACATTACAGAATCATATTCAGAATTCATTTTTAATAAAGAATTAGATATTCCTAAATATATAAAAGCTGAACAAAAAGCACAGCTTTTCATTTATCTTTCAGCAGATGCACCTTACTTTCAAGACGGAACTCGACTCAACGAATCTGACCGAAATGCCCTTGATATTCATCATCGAAAGCATCTCCAAAAATCTAACATTGACTTCATCGAAATTTCTGGAAATTGGCAAGAACGTTTCGAAAAAAGTGTTCAACTCATTGATCAACTCATTTTGGAAAACTCAAAAATTTAGTTTTAAATAAGATTATAACATTGGTCATAAAAGAAATTACTTCTTAAATTTGAGTTCGAAATCAGATTTCTTTTATGAAAGCAATTTTTATCGCAAGCCTATTTGTCTCGACAATTCTGTGGGGACAATCTTACAAAACGCCTTTCGAACAAGGCAATGGCAAACAAACAACCACTTACGCAACGATGCGTTCTTACTACCAACAATTAGCAAAGGATTTTAAAACTATCAGCTATCTAAAAATGGGTAAAGATGACAACGGCGAGCCTATCGAAGTTGTGATATTTAATCCTTACAAACAAGATGTTGAAACTCTTATCAAGACCAAATCTGTGTTGCTTATCAACAACGGAATTCATCCTGGAGAACCAGATGGCATCGATGCGACCATGGCGATGATGCGTGATTTTGCAACAAAAAAACTAAATGCTCCACAAAATATATTGATTGCAGCAATTGCAGCCTATAATGTTAGCGGCATGATGAATCGTGGACAGTTTTCGCGTGCCAATCAAAATGGTCCAGAACAATATGGCTTCCGAGGAAACGCCCGCAACTACGATCTTAACAGAGATTTTATAAAAACGGACACTAAGAATTCTTGGAGTTTTCAGAAGATTTATCAATATTTTCAGCCTGATGTTTTTATTGACAATCACGTTAGCAATGGCGCAGATTATCAATATACTTTCACTTATATTTCAACGAATAAAGAGCGTTTAGGGAAACCGCTTGGCAATTATTTTCATCAAAATATGCAACCCGAAATTTTAAAAAGTTTTACGGAACGCAATATTCTTTCGGTGCCTTATGTTAATATTCATGGAGATGTTCCAGATAAAGGATTCCCTGCTTTTGTAGATTCGCCACGTTATGCGACTGGCTACACGACTTTGTTTAACTCGATTGGAACCGTTGTGGAAACACACATGCTAAAACCTTATAAAGATCGTGTTGCCGTGACTTATGATTATATGTTGGAAAGCATTAATTATATGGAAAAAAATTATCAACAAATAAAACAAAAGCGCCAAGAAGCTCGCAACGAATACAAAATAGGTCAAGATTATCCGCTTCGTTGGAAGTTGGATTCTACAAAATACAGTCAACTGGACTTTAAAGGTTTTGAAGCTGGATATAAGCCAAGCGTCATTTCGGGGAAGCCAAGGCTGTATTATGATAGAAACAAAAAATTTTCAAAACCGATTTTGTATTACGACACTTACACACCAATAAGTTTTGTGAAAATCCCGAAATATTATGTGATTCCGCAATCCGAATATCATGTTATTGACCTTTTAAAACTAAATAACATCGAAATGAAAACCATTAAAAAAGACAGTTTAATTTCTGTTGAGCAATATCGAATTCGAGATTTTAAAACGGTGCAAAATCCTTACGAAGGTCATTACCTTCATTACGAAACTGTTGTTGGTAAAGAAAATACGCAAAAGACTTTCCGTACTGGTGACGTGCTTCTCAATCTCAACCAAAACGGCATGAAGTTCTTACTCGAAATTTTGGAACCCGAAGCCGTGGATTCTTATTTTAACTGGAATTTTTTCGATGCTATTCTTGGTCAAAAAGAATATTATTCGGCTTATGTTTTTGAAGATACGGCTGAGCAATTAATTAATAATGATAAAGCGCTAAAAACGGCTTTCGAGTTAGAAAAAGCAAAGGATCCTAAATTTGCTCAAGATGGCGCAGCACAATTGGATTGGGTCTACAAAAACTCGCCTTATTACGAGAAAACCCACAGATTGTACCCTGTTTTCAGGATTAATTAAGTATTTTTGAGAAAATTTGAAATAAAAAGTTGTGTTTGCGTGAGCGATGGCAGCGGAAATCCTTTGGGTTGGAGTGAGGCGACGGAGCGTAGCGGAGTCGTCCGAGCGACAAACCAAAGATTGAAGCGAACGTAGCGACCCGCTTGTTTTTTTGGATGAGAGCTTTAGCCATGGAGAAAAAACAAAGGGACACGCCCTAAAAAATTTGTTATGAAAAACTTGAAATTTTCTTTGTTATTGGTACTTTGTTCGTTGTTTTTATCAGCGCAAAAAGACGCTTATTATCAACAATATGCGAAGTACAAAATGGACATCGATGTCGATGCAACCAATTTCACCTACCAAGGTAAGCAGACCTTGCAGTACACCAACAATTCGCCAGACGACTTGGATGTGGTGTATTTTCATTTGTATTGGAACACCTTTAAGGCGGGATCGATGATGGATCAACGTGTGCAAAACCAAGGTGTAAATGCCGACGGAAGATTGGCTGCAAAAACGGCAAATGGCGTTGTTAGCCGATTAGCGAGCATACCACAAAATGAAGAAGGTCGCCAAAATATCCATTGGATAAAACTTAATGGTAAAGAATTGAAATTTGAAATTCAGGAGACGATTATGAAGGTTTATCTTCCTGAAAAAATAAAGTCTAAATCTACTGCGACTTTCACGATGGAATGGGACGCGAATATCCCAATGCAAATTCGTCGTGCTGGACGTAATAACCGCGAAGGTGTCGATATGACGATGACACAATGGTATCCAAAAATTGCTGAATATGACTACGATGGTTGGGCAACTTTTGACTATATCGGAAGAGAATTCCATGCGCCTTTTGCCGATTTTGACATCAATATTAAAATCGATAAAAACTACATCATCGGCGCTGGTGGAACTTTAGAAAACCCTAACGAGGTTGCTGGTTATACTAAAAATCCGACTTTAAAACCCGATGCCAGCAACAAGGTAACTTGGAAGTGGACTGCGAAAAACATGTTAGATTTCGCTTGGGCTGCAGATCGCGATTACTCTGTTGATAGCTTTACAATTTTGGATGGACCAAAAGTATATTTTGTATATCAGAAATCGGAGAAAACTAAATATTGGGAAGAGTCAAAACCTTATGTGACGAAGTTTTTCCAAATTATGAATAACAAATTTGGCCGTTACAAATGGCCGTCTTACTCTTTCGTACAAGGTGGTGACGGCGGTATGGAATACGGCATGTGTACCATGATTTTGGGTGAATCAAAATCTTTGGAAGGTCTTTGCGGATTAATGTTCCATGAAGGTGCGCACTCTTGGTTCCAGCAAATGTTAGCAACCAACGAAAGCGAAAAACCTTGGCTAGACGAAGGTTTCACAAGTTATGCGGAGAATTTTGTAATGAATCAATTATTTCCACCAAAATCTCCTCAACCAAATCCATTTGTAGAAAGCCTTGCGCGTTATGCCGATTTCACTAAAACAGGAAAAGAAGAACCTGCGGTTTGGTTTGCAGATCATCGCGATAACGGAACGGCTTATTCTTTTGCATCTTATGTTAAAGGAGAGTTGTTTTTGGTTCAATTAGGCTATATTATTGGTGAAGATAATCTAAGCAAAGTGATGCTTCGTTATTACGACGAATGGGCGATGAAACACCCAACAGAGCGTGACTTTATGCATATTGCTCAACAAGTTTCTGGGATGGATCTTAAATGGTTTTACAACTATTGGATCAACACCACAAAAACAATTGATTACGGTATTAAAAATGTAAAATACGATGGCAACTCGACAACGATTACGCTTGTCAATAAAGGGACAATGCCGATGCCTATTGATTTTAGCATCTTGACTAAAGATAAAAAAGTGATCAATTACAACATCCCGTTGAATATGACGCACACTTGGAAAAAAACCGACATCTACGGACCAATCCAAAGTTTGACTTACTGGCCTTGGACGCAACAAGAATACAGCTTCACAATCCCTTACGGAAAAGAGCAAATTTCTGCGATGGGTATTGATTTTAGTCAAAGATTAGCCGACGTTAATCCTGAAGATAATTATCTGGAGGTTAAGTAATTTTTATATTAAAAAAAATTAGCTCTTAAAATTTAGTTTAAAATCAATAATAAAGCTTTGATAGCAAGTAACTAATGAATTCAATTGTAATTAATATAGGTAATACCAACATTCGTTTCGGACTTTTCGATGATGATAATTGCGATATTTCTTGGGTGATTAATACCAAACCTTATCGCACGAGAGACGAAATGTATGCGCAATTTCTGATGCTTTATCAAACCTATAAAATAGAGCCAGAAAGCATCGAAAAAATTATCATAGGTTCGGTTGTACCCCAACTAACAAGAGATATATCGAGTGCGGTGGAAAAAATCCATGGGAAAAAACCTGTTTTGGTGGATCGCACAACGCCATCTGGTGTGCAAGCGAAGTCTAAACAAATGGGAACTGACATTTATGCGAATTTAGTTGCAGCTCATAATCTTTATCCCGCTAAGAAGAAAATTGTCCTCGATTTTGGAACGGCACTTACCGCAAGTTGCGTCACCGAAACTGGAGAAACACTGGGTGTTATCATTGCGCCAGGCATTATCACTTCTCTTAATTCTTTGATTAATCAAACGGCGCAACTTCCAGAAATTGAACTTAAAAAACCAAAATCTGTTCTCGGACTCGACACCGTTACCTGCATGCAAAGCGGTATGGTTTACGGATTTTTAGGAATGGTAGAAGGTTTTATTGACCGAATAAATGCTGAAGTTAACGATGATTGTTTTGTTGTTGCAACTGGCGGCGTTAGCCATGTTTACAAACCTCTAACCGAAAAAATCCATTTAGCGGATAGGCTTCACACATTGAAGGGACTTTACTTCCTCGGAAAAGATTTATAAAAATTAAAACCACTTCTCAAAAGGAGTGGTTTTTTATTCATCGTTTAGACTTAAAAAAATCTTTTACAATTTGTGAACATTGCTGCTCCAAAACACCAATTTCTACTTCCGTTTTTGGATGTAATGATAATCCTTTGTTGATGTAACCTCGATGTTCGTCTCGAGCGCCAATGACAACTTTAGAAATTTGAGACCACGTTAAAGCGCCAGCACACATCACACAAGGCTCCAAAGTCACATAAAGCGTACAGTTTTGTAAATATTTACCTCCCAAATAATTGGCCGCAGAAGTTATCGCTTGCATCTCAGCATGTGCCGTCACATCATTAAGAGCCTCGGTTAAATTATGCGACTTCGCGATCACTCGGTTATTAGATACAATAATACAACCAATTGGCACCTCATCACGTTCAAAAGCCGCTTCTGCCCCTTGATACGCTATCTTCATAAAATATTCGTCGGTAAACATGTATTAATTTTTAGCTATTGTAATAGGAATTGAATAATTAGAACGCACAGGAACACCATTAATGGCTGCTGGGGAAAACTTTTCGGGTAATAAATACAATACTATCTCGCCTTGACGGTTGAGACTTGCACTATTTCCAGAGGCTTTTACTTGGCTAACACTTCCGTCGCGCTCAACAATGAATTTGACTTTGGTCGAAAGCTTTTCTTGCTCCTCAAAATTAACACTATCTGTATAAAGATGCTCAGAGATAAAACTTCGGATAGCATCGATTCCGCCAGGATATTTTGCTAAAGCTTCAGTTTGCGAATCGTCAATTTTGGAAGCATCCAAGTTTTTAGGAAAAGTGCGAGAAAGGTCCTCTAGATTTTTGACTTTAACCAAAGTCGCCACCAATGCTGCATTTTCGACACTATCAAGTTTTTTTAAAAAATATTCTTTTTGTTGATTAACCAACTCCATCATTCCGGATTTAGTCAATTGATTTTGTTTTTTATTAAATTCGGTTTCCAACATTGTGCGATGATGCTGGAATTTCTCTTTCACTTCTCGAAAATCCGCATTGACTTGGCTTTTCGCTCCGAAAAAACCAAATATCATAAAAACAAAAAGGAGGATTTTGCCCATCGCAAGTATTCTAATCTTGTAAAAATACAGAAAGAAAAAACATGTTTCAATAAAAAATTAAAAAAGCCGCTCCAACGGAACGGCTTTGATGTATTTTAATTTTAAACTAGTCATTCAGTTTCAAAACTGCCATAAATGCAGATTGTGGAACTTCTACACGACCAATTTGTTTCATTTTCTTTTTACCTTCTTTCTGTTTTTCAAGAAGTTTACGCTTTCTGGAAATATCTCCACCATAACATTTTGCGGTAACGTCTTTTCTTAAGGCTTTAATGGTTTCTCTCGCAATAATTTTTGCTCCTAAAGCTGCTTGAACAGCAATGTCAAATTGTTGTCTCGGAATCAACTCACGCAATTTTTCGCACATTCTTTTACCGATGTAATATGCATTAGAATCATGAATTAACGACGATAAAGCATCTACCATATCACCATTAATAAGGATATCCATTTTCACCAACTTCGATGCACGGAAACCAATTGGATGATAATCGAAAGAGGCATAACCTTTAGAAATTGATTTTAATCTATCATAAAAGTCAAAAACTACTTCCGCCAAAGGCATATTGAAGATTAATTCAACTCTATCCGCTGTTAAATAACTTTGGTTAACAATTTCGCCACGTTTTTCAATACAAAGCGTCATTACAGAACCCACGAAATCGGATTTTGTAATGATAGAAGCCTTAATATAAGGCTCTTCCACTCTGTCCATTGTCATTGGATCCATCATTTCGGATGGGTTGTTAATCAAAATTGGAACTTCTGGTTCTTTTTTGGTGTAACCGTGGTAAGATACGTTGGGAACGGTTGTGATAACATTCATATTGAACTCTCTATCCAAACGCTCTTGTACAATTTCCATGTGCAACATTCCTAAGAATCCGCATCGGAAACCAAATCCTAAAGCGGCAGAACTTTCTGGCTCGAAAACCAAAGAAGCATCATTCAGGCGAAGTTTTTCTAATGAAAATCTTAATTCTTCAAAATCTTCAGACTCAATTGGATAAATACCTGCGAAAACCATTGGTTTTACTTCTTCGAAACCATCGATTGCAGCTGCAGCAGGGTTTTCAGTGGCTGTAATTGTGTCACCTACTTTTACTTCACGAGCATCTTTAATCCCTGAAATAATATATCCAACATCTCCTGTTTTAATTTCTTGTTTAGGCGCTTGTTTTAGCTTTAAAGTTCCCACTTCATCAGCATCATAGGTTTTTCCTGTTGCCATAAACTTTACTTTTTGACCTTTTTTAATGCTTCCGTTTACTACTTTAAAGTAAGCTTCAATTCCACGGAAAGGATTATAAACAGAGTCAAAAATCAAAGCTTGAAGCGGCGCGTCTGGTTCTCCAACTGGCGCAGGAATTCTTGCAACAATTTGCTCCAAAAGATTGTGAACACCTTCCCCGGTTTTACCAGAAACTCTTAAAACATCTTCATATTCGCAACCAATTAAATTCATAATTTCATCGGTAACTTCTTCTGGATTTGCGGATGGTAAATCTATTTTATTAAGAATCGGAATAATCGTTAAATCGTTTTCTAAAGCCAGATACAAGTTAGAAATGGTTTGCGCTTGGATACTTTGTGCTGCATCAACAATCAATAAAGCACCTTCACAAGCCGCAATAGATCGAGAAACTTCGTAAGAAAAATCTACGTGTCCTGGTGTATCGATAAGATTCAGAACATATTTTTCACCATTTAATTCGTAATCCATTTGGATCGCGTGAGACTTAATGGTGATTCCTCGTTCTTTTTCCAAATCCATATCATCCAAAGTCTGAGATTGTAGCTCTCTTTGGCTAACGGTATTGGTATATTCTAAAAGTCTGTCTGCCAATGTACTTTTACCGTGGTCGATATGTGCAATGATGCAGAAGTTTCTTATGTTTTTCATGTATAATTCTTGTAATTTGCAAAAATACATTTTTTTTAGTTTTATTACTATTATATAACATCGATTCCTAAATTATCCGAAATCGCGGCCGGGATAGAAGCGGCATCCTTTTGCCGAAGTGAGGCGGCGGAGCGGAGCGGTGCCGACCGAGCGAAGGGAAAAGATATAGCGGATAGCCCGAAATGTCCGCCAAAAAAAATTATGATTCATGAAAACAATGTTAAAGATTTATAAAATTAACGGCATTATTCGAGGCTTCGCATATTATTTGATTAAATTTGGGGAACAATTGAACATTAACATAAAAAAACAATTATTATGGCTTTTGAATTACCAAAATTAGGTTACGCATACGATGCTCTAGAACCAAACATCGATGCAAAAACAATGGAGATCCACTATACTAAGCACCACCAAGCTTATATTGACAATCTTAATAAAGCAATTGAAGGTACGGATCTAGAAGGTAAAACGATTGAAGAAATCTGCAAAGTTGGAACTGACAAACCTGCAGTTAGAAATAATGGCGGTGGACACTACAACCACTCTCTTTTCTGGGAAATTTTGACGCCTGGTGGTAGCAAAGAGCCTGTAGGAAATGTAAAAGATGCTATCGAAAATTATGGTGGTTTTGAGAAATTTAAAACTGATTTTTCTGAAGCTGCTAAAACAAGATTCGGGTCTGGATGGGCTTGGTTATGCAAAAAAGAAGATGGTAGCGTTGCCGTATGTTCTACACCAAACCAAGATAATCCACTAATGCCAGTTGCTGATTGCAAAGGAACTCCAGTACTTGGTCTTGACGTTTGGGAGCATGCTTATTACCTAAACTATCAAAATAGAAGACCTGACTATGTTGGTTCTTTCTTTAACGTTATCAACTGGGATAAAGTTGAAGAGCTTTTTAACAAATAAGCAACAAACAATCTCTATTATAAGAAATCCCGACTTGCAATACTGTAAGTCGGGATTTTGATTTTGTGAACTAAAATTAATATTAAATCATAAAAATAGAATCGCCCAATCTCCGATTGGGCGCTTCTATTTGATATTAAAGAACCTAAATATTATGGTTCTTTATGTAAGATTACAAATGCTGGGAAGTGATCACTAAATCCTCCTGTAAACTTATCGCCACTCCAAGAACGGAAAGGATAACCTTTATAATTTCCTTCTTTAGTTATCAGGTAATCTGGTGCATAGATTTCTGTTCTTAGTACTGTATAATCTTTCTTAAGCTCGTTAGCTGGAGCATACAAGTTAGCCGAAACAATAATTTGATCAAATAAGTTAGGTGCATCTTGATAAGCTAACGAAGCAATACCTTTCTTATATAATGGATACATTAAGTTAAGATATGGCATAGACTCTGACAGGTCTTTTGGTGACGCTGCTGCTTTAAGAACATTCTTAAGACTTGAACTTACTGGATCATCATTAAAATCTCCCATCGCTAACATTTTAGTGTTAGGCGACTGGATACGAATACTGTCCATCTGTTGTTTAAGAACTGCTGCTGCTGCGTTTCTTTTCGGTAACGAAACCGCTTCTCCTCCTCTTCTAGATGGCCAGTGATTAAGGAACAAAGCGATTGGCTCATTATCCAACATGCCTGTAACTACTAAAATATGACGAGTGTATTCTCTTTTACCATTTTCACCATAGATTTTAATCTCTTTCTTGATAGAATTAGTTGGTGTGAATCTTCTTTTTTGATAAATAAACGCTGGATCAATACCTCTATAATCATAAGAATTATAATGAATAACGCCGTAGTCATATTTAGCAAGTTTAGGCTGCTTAACCAAATCTTCAACAACTTGTCTATTCTCAACTTCTAGTAATCCAACAATAGCTGGCGCTGTTCCTGTTTGTTTTTGACCAAGTTCAGAAATTACTCTTGCAGCGTTTTCAAGTTTTTGGCTATATACTTTGTAGTTATAGTTTTTAGCACTTTTGGGTGTAAACTCATCCGATCCACCTTGATACTTTACAACACGCTTACCTTTAAGAGCTTCGTCACTCCATTCTCCTTTAAAAGGTGTCTCATCAACAATAAGATGTTTGATAGAGTCAATCGGTACACTTCTATGGAAAGAAGGATTGCTTTTATCCTTTGTACCATCTATGTAATCAGCAGATTGGATAGTATCCCAAAGGTTTTCTACGTTAAGAAAGCCAACTGTAGCAACTTTTCTTAGCTGTCCTTTTTGTTGTGCAAAAACCAAACATCCAAGAGCTAAAGTCAAAATACTTAGATATTTTTTCATTGTATAAAGTTTAATAAAATTTAGAGGACGACAAATGTACTATATTATTCTATAGATTGTTAGCAAATCTAAAAAAATTAACAGAGCCTTTAAGAGGTATTAACTAAATTTAATCATAAATTTAGGATTATAATTATTAAATATATTTTTTTTAAGTACATTTGTGCCCCCGATTCATAATGCATTGAAAATTAAGTATAAAAAAGAGATTATAAATAGTTCAAAGTATGATTAAAAAATTATCATTAATCTCCTTATTCTCACTGATGCCTGCATCATTTTATTATGCGCAAACTACTGTATTTGCGTATCTTAAGGATGCTGAAGGCAAGCCAGTAGAAAGGGCTAACGTAGACCTGAAAGGAGAAGCCAATGATGTAACGGCAGACAAGATTGGATATTTCCAATTTGTTGATCTTAAGCCGGGTCATTATCAGATTGTTATTTCGAAATCTAATTACGAAACAAAAGTAATGGAGTTTGATATCTCAACTGAAAAGAGAAAAGATCTAGGTGTGGTTACAATGTACTCATCCCTAACTGGTGCAGACCAGGGTCTTGCAATTATTGAAAGTACTGGAGATGAGGAAAACTCAAGCCAAGGTTCTACTGTAGGTTTGTTACAATCTTCTCAAGACGTATTCAATAAGTTAGCAAGTTTTGATTTGGGCTTCTATTGGTTCCGTCCAAGAGGAATTGATGGAAGATCTGGAGAAACAATGCTTAACGGTATCAGTATGGTAAAAGCTGATAACGGAAATGTAGATTTCTCTAACTGGGGTGGTCTTAATGAGATTACTCGTTACCCGGAGATTGCTTCTAATCATGCTCCTTCAGAATATGCTTTCGGTGGTGCAAGTTCAGTGCTTAATAAGTACACTAATGCTAGCGAATACAGAAAAGGCTTCCAAGCAACTTACTCATTAACCAACAGAAACTATCGTAACAGAGCTTCTCTAAGATACTCTTCTGGAATGTCAAAAAGTGGATGGGCTATTACAGCTATGGCTGCTAGACGTTGGGCGCAAGAAGGTATCCAAGAAGGTACTTTTTATGATGCTTGGGGAGGTTACATCGGTGTTGAAAAGAAATTATCTGACAACCATACTATTACCTTCAATGCTATTGGAGCACCTTACAGAAGATCAACTGCGAGCCCTAGTACTCAAGAAGTTTTTGACCTAAGGGGTGTACATTATAACTCATATTGGGGATGGCAAAATGGTGAAAAAAGAAGCGAAAGAGTTAGAACTGGCTTCCAACCAATTTTACAATTAACAGATTTCTGGAAAATTAATAAAAGATCTAGCTTAACAACTAGCTTATCTTATCAATTTGGTAAAGATAAGAGTGCTAGACTGGATTGGCAAAATGTAACCAACCCTTCTCCTGCTTACTACAGAAGACTTCCTAGTTACTTCTTATCTCTTGATCCTTCTATGGAGGTTATCGACCCGAACGATCCTACAAGATGGGCTACTGCTAGAGATGCTTATAATACGGCTACACAATTGTGGCAAAGTGGAGATCCTGCTTATACACAACTTAATTGGGATGCAATGTATCGTGCAAACATGAACCAAGCACCTGTAAGCCAATATGGAGTGACTGGTCGTAGAGCTTTGTATTTCCAAGTTAATGATGTTAGTGATGACAAAATCTGGAATGCTAACACACATTATACATATAACTTTAATGATAGAACAAGATTTATCTTAAACTTATCATATCAAAACTACAAGTCTGATCTTTATCGTGAAGTAAAAGACCTTCTAGGTGCTGATTTCGCTTGGAATAAAGATCCTTTCGCAGCAACTAACCAACCAGGAACTTCAGGTTTGTTAAACGAACTTGATCTGGAAAATGGATCTGTTGCTAAAAAAGTGGGAGACAAAATTGGTTATGACTATACTTTCTCAAGACAAGAAGTAAAAGTTAATCCAGGATTAAAGTTCTCAACTGGAAAATTTGATGTATTTGTTTCTGCTTTAGCTGGCTATAGTTCATCTAGTAGAGAAGGACATTTCAAACATTTCCTTTATAAAGATTCGTACGGAAAAAGTGGTGATCAAAACTTCTGGAACTTTGGTATGAAAGGTCAAGCGGTTTACAAAGTTGATGGCCGTAACTTTATCGTATATAACGGCGCTTATTTCTCACAAGCACCTTTCTTAGAGGATTTATTCATCAATCCAAGACTTAACGCATCTGTTGCTCCTAACATTAAGAATACTATTGTTAATGCTAATGACTTAAGCTATGTAATGTCTACACCTTTCTTAAAGTTAAGACTTACTGGTTATTGGGTTGATACACAAAACGAAACCAATACACAAAGATTCTTTGCGGATGGTCTTCAGTTTGACTCTGATGACACGTCAAAACCTATCCAAAGTGCTTTCTTAACACAAGTTATGTCAAATGTTGAAAAACGTAATATTGGTTTAGAGTTTGGTATCGATTATAAAGTTACACCAACTTTATCATTACAAGGTTTAGCAAGTGTTGGACAATATACCTATAATAACGATCCAACAATCTACTTCTCTTCTGACGCAGTAGGAGAATTCTCAAACGGATTACCATACATGAATTTTGGTAAAGCTAATCTTAAGAACTACAAATTAGGAGGAACGCCACAACAGGCTTACTCATTAGGCTTTAGATATAACTCGCCGAAATACTGGTGGTTTGGTGCTAACTGGAACTATCTAGATCAAAACTTCCTAAATCCTTCAGCGATTCTAAGATCAGAAAACTTCGTTCAGAATAGTACAACACATACGCCTGATACGAGTGTAGATCCTGACATGCTAAGAACTATTATGTCTCCAAAAAGATTACCATCTTCATTCTTTATCAATGCTAATGCTGGTAAATCTTGGATGATTGGTAAATATTATGTTTTAATCTCTGCTACTATTAATAATATTTTGGATAACAAAAGATATATTACCGGAGGATTTGAACAAAGTAGAAACATTAAATATGATGGCTTCATTAAAGATTATGACAGAGCAGAAAATTTGTTTGGTCCTAAATACTGGTATACCCAAGGTCGTTCTTATTTTGTAAATGTACAATTCAGATTCTAATCTATTTAAAAATATCGTAATGAAAATAAATTCACTTTTTAAAACTTTAGTTTTTTCTGCTGTATCAACAGTAGCATTAACCTCTTGTGTAAAGAACGATGATTGGGAGACTCCACCTATCGTATGTAATAACAAGTTCGATGCACCAACTATTTCTATGGCTGATTTTGCAGCTTTAGCTCCTGCATCTGGAACATATAAAGTTCCTGCCGAAGGCGCACCTGTTATCTTTGATGCTTATATTGTATCATCTGACGAATACGGCAATTTCTACAAAACAATCTCTATCCAAGATAAACCAGAAAACCCAACTGTTGGTCTTTCTATCGAGGTAGACAAAGCATCTAACTATGCGGATTTTCCAATTGGAGCGCACGTAAGAATCAAAGCAAATGGTTTGGTATTAGGTATGGATAGAGGTACCAAAAAAATTGGTTCTGTAGACCCTCAATATGCAATCGGTCGTATCCCTAGTGTATTATTCTCTAGATATATTTCTGGTGTGTGTAATGGTAATGCTATGGATATTGCAACATTAGTTCCGACAAAAGTTAGCAACTTAAACGAGGCTAAAAATGAGAAATATCTTAACACTTTAGTAACAGTACCAAAAGTACAATTCGCTGCAAGTGAAGTTCTGCCACAACCAAAAACATTTATCAACTATGTTGCTGGTATTGGTGCTGATACAGATAGAAATATCGAAGATGCAACTGGAGGATCTACAGTATTGAGAAACTCAGGATTCTGCGCCTTTGGTGGTGACCTTTTACCAACAGGTAATGGCGATTTAACATTTGTTGTAAGTCGTTATAATTCAAACTATCAAATGTATATCAGAAGCAAAGCTGACATCAAGTTTGACAACCCTCGTTATGATGCAGCGCCACCAAAAGGAGGAACTGCAATTAACTTCTTAGGTTCGTTTACAGAAGATTTCAACTCTTATAACGATATGGAAGAAACTTATCCTAAGTATGTTAATGACCCAACGGTTGGTAACAGATATTGGCAAATTAGATCTTTCAACGGGAACAAGTATATCCAAATTTCAGCTAATGCGGGATCTGGTAATTACGAAACATATTTTGCAGTTCCTGTAGACTTTACAGCTGCTAATAATATCAGTTTCTTTGTTAATGTTGGTTTCTATAACGGAGCAGCTCTTAAAGTGTATACAACAACAGATTATACAGCATTAGGAGATATTACAAAAGCAACTTTAAAAGATATTACATCTAGCTTTAACATCCCAACAACACCTACATCTGGTTATGGTACACTAAGTTCTGCAGGAACATATAACTTCCCAACAGACTTAACAGGTAAAGGTTATGTGTTGTTCAAATATACTGGTGCAAACCCTGGTACAACAACGACAATTCAGATTGACGATATCAAAGTTCAATAATTATTTTGAAACTTTATTAAACAAAAAAGCCTCGATCACTCGAGGCTTTTTTTATTTATACATAATCTGCATCTTCTATTTTGGGTTCTTTCTTTCGAAACTTGTTCCAAATTTTTCGACCAAAAATAAAGACTAAAACGACAAGACCTATTGCAAAAATAAAAGCTAAAACAGGTAATGCTAAAGCAAAAATAGACATAACACTAGCGCCAGCAGTTTCTGTGGTAGCAACAACGTGATTACCGATACCGCCGGTTGTGGCAGTCGATGCCACACGAGTCCCAGCAAATCCAGATGCAATAGTCGCGGCAGTTCCGCCCCCAGCAATTAATGCCAAAGCCCACTCCGACACGCCATCAAGCCCCATATATTGACTCGCGAAAAGTACCGAGCCCGCTATAGTCGCTAACGGAATCGAAATACTATCTAAAATATTATCAATGTACGGAATGTAATAGGCTAAAATTTCCACAACCGTGGCAACACCAGTGGTTATAAGTGCGGGCAAAGAAGCCAGCCACTGAAAACTTTCGTTAGCAGGAATCCAATGATAATACGAAGCAAGACTTACGGCAAACATCGGCAAAAATACTCGGAAACCTGTTGCAGCAGCTAAGCCAATACCAACAAAAATGCTGATAACATAAGGAAGAAATTCGGACATAGTTTTTATTTACTTCATCGTGCATCAAAAACTATGCAAAGACTTGATCTATTGTTTTCTACTAGCAAAAAGATTTTTGAATTCTTGTTCTACCGATTGTAGATTCTCAGGAAGTTGTTTAGAAACCCAAAACAACATGACGGAAGCCGAACTTCCAAATTGTTCTGTAACATCAGATTTGTTCAGGCGATAGTATTCTTTCAACAATCTTTTGATACGGTTACGATCAACCGCTTTTTTAAAAAACTTTTTCGAGACCGAAACGCCAACACGATTATTTTGTTGGTCAGGAAGATTTTTTAAAACAATTAACCGAACATTGCCATGCGACATCCACTTTCCCTTTTTGAAAAGTAAATCAATATCAGATTTCTTTTTTAATTTTTCAGATTTTGGATATCGAAAGTCTGTCATATATTATTTTCGTCCAGTTAAACTATTGATCACTTCAGCAGCAGCATAAAGTCCAAACAATGCAGGAATAAAGCTGATTGTACCATAAAATGATTTTTTAAAATTGCTACCATCGGTTAATTTCAAACTATCTTCATCTTGAATTTCAGTTGAAAAAACACATCTAAAACCTTTAGTTACGCCTTCTTTTTTCAAACGTTTTCTAACTTGTTTCGCAAGTAGACAATTGTTCGTTTTGCTAATATCACGAACCATCACTTTACTCGGATCAGTTTTTCCACCAGCGCCCATCGCAGAAACTAACTTTATCTTATTACGACGACAGGTTTTTATCAAACTTAATTTTGGCGTTAAAGAATCGATACAATCCAAAACATAATTAAATTGTTCCGACACAACCAATTCTTCCATACGTTCTGGACTAAGAAATTCGTTGATCCTTATTAAATCCAATTTCGGATTAATATCCAACAATCGATCTCCAACAACATCCACTTTATGTTGGCCAACCGTCGAGGTTAATGCTGGTAATTGACGGTTAATATTAGTAATATCAACGGTGTCACCATCTGCAATGTATAAGTGTCCGACACCTGCACGAGCTAGAAATTCAGCCGCAAAAGAGCCAACGCCACCTAAACCAACCACCAATACTTTAGCATCATTAAGAACTTTAAGACCTTCTTCTTTTAATAAAAGCTCGGTGCGCTCTAACCAAATTTCACTCATTGTTTAAAATTAAATTCAAATTCTGCTTTATAAGTTGTTGCATTTCGGAAGTTGACATTGCTTTAATACTTGACGCTTTATCATAAATTTCTGAAATGTTGATTTCCGCCGCATCAGTTTCTAGAAAAAAACGATGGTTGGGACATTCTTTAAAAACAGATTGCAAAGATAGGTTTTCCAACAAAGATTTTCCAAAACTTAAATAAAAACCCGCATTTAATAAATTTGTTGCGATACTTTCTTTTTTATTAAAACCATGTACAATCAACGGAATTTTAGCTATTTTTTGAAACTTCAACAAATCTTGATGTCGTCTCACACAATGGATAATGATTGGTTTTTGTAATTTATTTGCCAATAAAATTTGCTGCGTAAAAAGCTCTTCTTGCAAAGCCGAATCGACTTCTACCAAAGCATCGAGACCACACTCTCCTATTGCTAGACAATTCGGTTCTTGCGCACGACTTTTAGCCCAATCCAAAGCACTTTCAAAATCATTAGTAATGTCTTTTGGATGCAAGCCCACAGAAAAAATTTCAGGATTATCATCAGAAAACAAATCGAGATTATAAATCCCAAATTGTCCAAGATGATGGTGATGAAAGTCAAAAAAATCCATTTTCAAAGATAATTTAATGAAATTAAAATCAAATTCTTACAATTAAAAATTTTACTTAAATTTACAATTAATATGGTCAAGAAAAAATTTACCGATAAGCAGAAAAAAATCTTAGATGTTGCAGAAGAACTTATTGCTACCAAAGGTTTTGACGCAACTTCTGTAAGAGATATTTGTAGCAAAGCTGGCATTAATGTCGCCATGATTTCTTATTATTTTGGTTCTAAAGAGAAAATGATGACTTTCTTGTACCAATATCGTGTACAACGCTCTAAAGAAAGTTTTTCGGAGTTTGCTGAGACTATTAAAGAAGGAAAAGCAGAAATGCAAATGAAGGAAATTATCAACTACATTGTTGGACTTCTTTTCAAATACAATTACTTCCATGGCTTTGTAACGCAGGAGATTCGCGTTAACGATTTTATTAAAGACGATCTTTTAGACTTTTACAAAATCTGCGTCAGTCGATTAGAAGAAATCATCAAAAAAGGTATTATTAGTGGGGTTTTTACCAACGCGCCAAAATCCGAAGACATCCTTACCAACATTATTGGTTCTACTTTATTTGTTATTAGAAATAAAAATTTTTACGAGCTTTATCTTCCAAGTGCAACCGAAGCCAATTATCTTTCGGAAGCGGAGAAAAAAGTAAAATCACATCTTCTACAAACAACTTTTGCATTGTTAGGTTTTGAGCTATATGCGTAAGTTTTCTAAGTTAAAAATACTTTTTAGCTTTTACAAACGTTAATATTATCATAATAATAAATCCTATTATCAAAAAAGTTTTATTTTTGCAAATCGTAATGTTGGACCTTGTCAACTTTACTACATCCTTATGAAGAAATTAATTATTGTTGCTCTGGCATCAAGCCTTATTATATCATGTAATCGTGAAATGGATCGCGCATTGAAAAGTGCCGACAAAGATTTCATCTTGAAAACTGCCAATGAAAAATTTGCAAACAAAAAGTGGAGCGACGCGATTGCCTTGTACGAAAGAGTTTCTAATCTTGTTGCAGGAACCGACGAATTCCAAAATGTTGGATACAACACGGCTTATGCTAACTATTACGATAAAAACTACAAGCTTGCTGGACATCAGTTCAAAAACTTTGCAGTAAGCTTCCCTCAGGATCCACGTCGTGAAGAAGCTTCTTATATGTCCGCGATCTGTTATTATCAAGGTTCTAACGATTATAATCTTGATCAGACTAATACACAATCTGCGATTACAGAGCTTCAAGACTTCTTGAACAACTATCCAGATTCTGAAAGATCAAAAAATATCCAAACCATGTTGGATGAGTTGGGTTATAAGTTAGAATTCAAAGCTTATGAAAACGCTCGTCAGTATTACAAAATGGGAGAATATCTTTCTGCGGATATTGCATTTGACAATGTTTTAGAAGATTTTCCTGCGACAAAGCTTAAACCAAAAATTTTAGATTTTAAAATGAAATCTAAATATGAGTTAGCAATGTTCTCGATGCCTGAAAAAAAGAAAGATCGTCTAGACAACGCTATTGCTTATACAAGAACAATTGAAAAAGAACTTCCTAACACGGATTATACAAAAACAGCTTTAGCTTTCCGTCCAAAATTGGAAGAAGAAAAAGTAAGATTTGAAAAAATCGTTGCTGAAGCTGAGAAAAGACAAGCAGAATTAACAGCAAAACAAAAAGCTGAGGAAGCTAAAAATGCTGCAAAAACTGAGCTTAAGAAAGAAGAAAACAACCAAGAGGCTATCGAGAATAACATCGAAAAAGCTAAGAAAGATAGCGCAACAGTTAGTGATCCTAACTCGACTTTCAGAATAAGAAGATAATTTGTATATTTGCAATTCTAAAAAATTTCGCACAATGAGTGTAAAAGATACTAAAGCAGAGGTTAATACCATTACCTACGACAGAAACAAAATCGAGAACAAAGTAGGAAGCATCTACGAAGCTATCGTAATTATGGGTAAAAGAGCGGAGCAAATTAATGCCGAGATCCGTACCGAGTTACATAATAAGTTGGATGAATTTGCTGTGCATAACTCTACTTTGGAAGAAGTTTTTGAAAATAGAGAACAAATCGAAATCTCTAAACATTACGAAAAACTTCCAAAACCGACATCTATCGCTATCCAAGAATGGTTAGACGACGAAATCTACTTCAGAGAAACTGGAGAAAAAAACTAGAAGAATACAACTTCCAATAGACAAACCACAGATTATTCTGTGGTTTTTTTGTTTTAAATTTGATACTTTTGTTAAGTTAAAAATCCAAATTATGACACTTTCTGGAAAGAAAATTTTAATCGGAATAACTGGCGGAATCGCTGCTTACAAAATAAATTATCTTGTAAGAGACTTAATAAAATCTGGCGCCGAAGTCCAAGTTATTTTAACAAAATCCGCTGCAGACTTTGTAAGTCCGTTAACGCTGTCGACACTTTCTAAAAAACCAGCATATATCGATTTTTACAACCAAGACCAATCTTGGAACAACCATGTAGAATTGGCGCTGTGGGCAGATCTTATGCTGATCGCGCCTTGCACAGCAAATACAATGGCAAAGATGACTACTGGACTTTGCGACAATCTACTCATGGCAACTTATATGTCTGCAAAATGTCCTGTGATAATTGCGCCAGCAATGGATTTGGATATGTACCAACATCCGTCAACTAATAAAAACTTAGCGACATTAGAAGAATTTGGTCTTACAATTATACCAGCAGAATATGGCGAATTAGCAAGTGGATTAGTTGGGCAAGGACGTTTAGCAGAAAATGAAACGATTTTAAAATATATTAAACGTCATTTCTCAGAACAAGGTGAAAAAGCTTTTAAAGGAAAAACAGTTTTGATAACTGCAGGTCCAACTTATGAAAACATCGATCCCGTGCGCTTTATCGGGAATCATTCTTCTGGTAAAATGGGATTTGCATTAGCTGAGGAAGCAGCTTCGCAAGGCGCAAAGGTTATTCTGGTTTCGGGACCATCGCAACTAAAACCCGAAAATCCTAACATTGAAATCCATCGTGTGACATCAGCTTCACAAATGTTTGATGAAGTGTTTAAATATTATCAAAATGTTGACATTGCAATTGCGAGTGCAGCAGTTGCAGATTACGCGCCGAAAGTTGTCGCTTCAGAAAAAATCAAGAAAAACGACTCAGAATTTAGCATTGAGTTAGTAAAGAATAAAGATATTCTTCTCCAAATGGGAAAGGAAAAACAAAATCAGTTTTTGGTCGGTTTTGCTTTAGAAACTCAAAATGAAGAAGAAAATGCAAAAGGAAAATTAGAAAAGAAAAACCTTGACATGATTGTCCTTAATTCTTTAAGAGATGAAGGTGCAGGTTTTCAAAACGACACTAATAAAATAAAAATCTTTACAAAAGACGAAAAAAGAGTTTTTGATTTGAAGTCAAAAGAAGAAGTCGCCATCGATATTCTCAATTTGGTTAAAGAAAAATTGAAGCTTTAGTCAGATTATATAAGAAAGCCTTGTTTTTCACGTTTTTTATTCAATCGAAAAGTGTATTTTTACGTTTCAAAGTTTAATTTTAGAATGAAAAAGTTATTCAGCATATTTATTTTATTGGTTTTAACAGGATTTGCACAATCGCAAGAACTTTTGGCAACCGTCCAAATCAACTATCAGCAATTAGGCGGTAGTAACGTACAGACCTATAAGACTTTAGAAAAATCCTTAAGAGATTTCATCAACAACACATCTTGGACAGGCAAAAGACTTCAAAATTTTGAAAAAGTAAAATCAAATTTTGCCATCGTTATTTCTGAAAAATCGGGTAATACTTACAAAGGAAGTATTGTTATACAAGCCACTAGACCTGTTTTTAACTCACAATACGAGTCGCCGCTTATCAACTTTAACGACAATAATTTCGGTTTTGAATATAGCGAAAACGAGAACTTAGTTTTTAATGAAAGACAATTTTCTGGGAAAAACTTAATCGATGTTATTAGCTTCTATGTTTATGTTATTTTGGGTTATGACGGCGATAGTTTTAAATTAAAAGGTGGTCAAGCTTGGTTTGATAAAGCTTTGAAAATTTCGCAAAACTCAATGAACAACAACTACGCAGGCTGGTCTCAAGTTGAAGGTCTTAAATCTCGTGGTTCTGTTATTGACGCAATCCAAAAAGAGTCTAACAGCACGTTGAGAACTGTTTATTATAATTATCATCGTATTGGTCTTGATAATATGGCGAAACCAGATCAAAATCCTGCTAAGAAGAATATAGCAGATGCGTTGATGCAACTAAAAGTCTACGAAAATGACTTCCAAATGAATCCTGCTTTCAACGTATTTATCGACACGAAGAAAAACGAAATATTCAGCATTTTTGACAGTAACAACAATGGTTCTGTTAATATGAATGATCTTAAACAATTGATGTCAATGTTTGCGCCTAAAGAAATTGACACAAAATGGAATAAGTGGAAATAAGCCTCCACAGAGGAAAACTATCTTATGCTTTCAAGAATTGTTATTCAGAATTTTGCGCTGATTGACCACCTCGACATCCAACTTCACAAAGGTATGGAAGTCATCACGGGTGAAACGGGCGCAGGAAAATCTATTATACTTGGTGCTTTGCGCCTAATCATGGGCGAACGCGCCGACCTAAAATCGATTAGCAACGCCGACAAAAAATGCCTTGTAGAAGCGCATTTCACGATTGGTGAAGATTTTAAAAGCTTTTTTGACGAACAAGATTTGGATTTTGATACCGAATCTATTATCCGTCGAGAAATCCTTTCTAGTGGGAAGTCGCGGGCTTTCGTCAATGATGTTCCGGTGACTTTGGACGTTCTTAAAGAATTGACGTCCAAGCTAATCGACATCCATTCGCAGTTTGAGACTTCGCAATTATTTTCGGAAGCTTATCAGTTTCAGATATTGGATTCTGTTTCGGAAAATCAAAAGGTTTTGGAGTCGTATCAAAAGAAGTTTAGCACCTACCAAAGTCTTAAACGCCAACTTCAAAATTTAAAACAAAAATTTGCAGATGCGCATAAAGAGTCTGACTACAAAAGCTTTTTGTTAAACGAGCTTAATGAAATTAATCTCGATGAAATTGATTTCAAACAGCTTCAGGATGAGTTGAGTACGCGTGAAAATGCAGAATATATTTCTGAAAACCTTGGTCAAATTATCCAAAAATTTCATCAAGACGAGATTGGCGTGTTACAAAGTTTTTTGGATGCTAAACAAAAACTGCAAAAGATTTCGGATTTGTCACCAAAATTTGAGGACATCCAAAAACGTTTTGACGAATCTTATTTTGAAATAAAAGACATCCTAAGCGAACTCGAAAACGAACTTGAAAAAGTTGACATCGATCCTGCTGCTCTCGCAGAAATGTTGCGACAAATGAACACGCTAAATTCTTTGTTCCTAAAACATCAGGTTTCGGATGTAGAGTCGCTGGTCGAAATTAGAAAACAACTCGACAAAGAACAATCTGGCTTCACGCATTTGGAGGCAGAAATTGCGGACATCGAAGGTCAAATTATTCAGCTTGAAAAAGATTTGGAAAAAGAAGCGAAAGAACTTTCTAAGCTTCGTGATAAAGGCACACCCAATCTTATTGAAAAAATTGAAAGTCTCCTAAAACAGTTAGGTTTAGAAAAAGCCAAAATTGCTTTGGAACGCTCGCTTTCGGAGCAATATAACTCTTTTGGGAAAGAGCATATCCAGATTATGTTTCAGGCGAATTCTGGCTTTCCTATGAAGCCAATCCAAAGTGCTATTTCTGGTGGAGAACGTTCTCGTGTTATGCTTTCAATAAAGAAAATCTTGGCAGAACATAGCAATCTTCCAACTTTGATTTTGGACGAAATCGATACCGGCGTTTCTGGTCGTGTTGCAGAAGAAATCGGAAAAGTGATGCACGATATGGGAAAAAATATGCAACTCATTGTTATCACCCATCTCGCACAAGTTGCTGCAAAAGCCGACGACCATTACAAAGTAACCAAAATGGACGTGGACGGATTGACGCGCTCGAATATTATCCCTTTAAATGAAGACGATCGTCTACAAGAGATTGCACAGCTTCTTTCGGGTAGCACCGTAACGCAAGCTGCTATCTCGCAAGCGAAAGAGTTGATGGGAATCTAGTCAAACAATAAGAAAGCTTCGTTTTATAAAGTCTAGAAAAACTGCGTTTGAGATAAGAAAATAAACGTCAGTTTGAGTGGTTTTCGCAGAAAACTGTATCGAAAATAAGTTAATTTTCTTATCATTAAAACTTCTCGATACAAAATCTTTCAGATTTTTACTCGAAGTGACGACTGATTTAAAGAAAAGTGCTTTATCGCGAACTGATTTTATTTAATATTAAGGAAACTTCAAAAAAACTTAATCTTTCAACGAGCCCGAATTGCGGCCGCGATAGAAGCGGCATCCTTTTGGCGAGTGAGGCGGCGGAGCGCAGCGGAGCCGACCGAGCGAAGCCAAAAGATATAGCGGATAGCGCGAATTGTCCGCCCAAGAAAAAATAAAAAAAGCTTCCAAAATCTGGAAGCATTCTATTTTTTGAATGGCTAATGGCTTAGCAATATTCGTTGTAAGCGGCTTGTAAGTTAGCGGCGATTGCGCCTGCTGGGTTACCTTCGATGTGGTGACGCTCTAGCATGTGTACCAATTCTCCGTCTTTGAACAATGCGATGCATGGTGAAGATGGTGGGAATGGTGCTAACAATTTTCTAGCTTCTGCAACGGCTTCTGTATCGAAACCTGCGAAAGCTGTTACCAAATGATCTGGCTTTTTGTCACCAGTTAATGAATATACTGCGCCTGGTCTTGCTGCTCCTGCTGCACAACCACAAACTGAGTTAATCATCAACAAAGTTGTTCCTGATTGCTTTAAAGCTTGATCAACTTGCTCTGGCGTTGTCAAATCTTGGAAACCTTTATCGGTAAGTTCTGCCTTCATTGGCAGCACTAAATCTGCTGGATACATAATATTTATTTTTTTTAGTTTAACAAAGATATTGATTAATCTCTAATTCTCTCATTGAGTTATGTTATCAAAACAATGCCAAAAATCTATTGAGACATTTTGACACAAAAAAAACCAATTTCGTGATGAAATTGGGTTCCATTAATCAAATCGATATGCAAAGTTTGGATATCCTTTTATTTAGGTTTTTAGTCGTAGGTTGAAGGTTTTAGCAAAAACTGCAACCTCAATTCTGATAACTGCAACCTTCTAAGAAAGTAACTTCTTAGCCATCGTCGAGATGCTCTTTCCGTCCGATTTACCAGCTAATTCTTTGGATGCAACACCCATTACTTTTCCTAGATCTTTGGCGCCTTCGGCACCTGTTTGAGCAATAATGTTTTTGATAGCCGCTTCCAATTCTTCTTCTGAAAGTTGGGCTGGCAAAAACTGCTCGATAACCTTGGATTGGGCAACTTCTACGTCTGCCAAATC
Source organism: Soonwooa sp. (assembly GCF_032062245.1). NCBI lineage: Bacteria > Pseudomonadati > Bacteroidota > Flavobacteriia > Flavobacteriales > Weeksellaceae > Soonwooa > Soonwooa sp. The sequence goes on along the minus strand of NZ_DAMBQF010000005.1, from coordinate 59,041 downwards.
CATACGATTTTGAGCCGAAAACTGATCGTAAGAATCTTTTCTTTGTTTGATCATTCTTTGCAAAATTGCAATCTCTTGTTCTTCTGAAACTTCGGCACCTTTGTGCTCAGTTTTAAGCAAAAGAATCTGCGCTTTAACGGCACGAAGAGAATCGAGAGCAACTCTGTCTTTCTCTTTCATAGCGGTTTTCATCGCATCTGTTATTTTCTGTTCTAAACTCATTTTTAATTAATTTAACAATGTATCAAAGTAACAGTTTAGCAATTAAAGTCTATCTGTTACAATGCTACATTTTTACATTGTTATATTATTTAGTCTACGTCTTTGTTCAAAAACTTGTTTTCGCGAAGTTGAACTCTTCCGTTGTTGTCACTCAAAAAGTTATTGATATTGCTATCTGATGCGCTATTGCTATCGATGTCAATATTTTTTCTTTTGAATGCTGGGATGCTTTCAAACTCTTCAACGTGATCAAATTTTTGATAACGAGAATTGAATTCTTTAAGTTTATTTCTTCTCTCCTGAATCTTGTTAGACTCGGTTGACTTATTGATAAACGTAAATTCTGACTCATCAACTTTCTCCTCTACCACAGGTTTTTCAATGATTTTTTCCAATGAATTTTCTACTGGTTTTGGCTCGTTAACCGCAGGACGATTGTAAAGCATATCCGGTTTTGGAACCTGGATTTCTTCCTCAATTTTAGTTTCGAAAACTGGGTTAAAATCTTCTTTAACTTCTTCTACTTTATTAATAATCGGCTCAACTTCTTCCTCTTTGTGTACAAACATCGATTCTTCGTTGATCGGCTCGTTGATTACGAAGTTAATTTCAACAGGTTTTTCCTCATCAGAGATTTGGATATTTTGTTGGTCATTAACTTTATGTTCCACCTCAAACGTAAAAGCTTCCGCTTCTAGGTCTTCATTATGATTAAATTCTTCCTCTTCATCATAATTAAAAAGGTTGAATTCTTGAGGTGCTTCGTCTCGCTCCCAATTTTGATTGAAGCTTTCGGATTCTTCTTTTTCGAAAAACTTAACTTCTTGTGGAACTTTTTCTACAGCAGTTCCCGCGAAGGTATTAGTTGGAAAATTGGGAGTTGAAAAATCCTCATCATCTTCTAGACGGAAAACATTTTTTCCGCGATTTTCTAAGCCGCCTTCAGCATCTCTTTCAGCTCTGGTTTTGAAAGGAGAATCCGTACGTCTTGGTATAGATTGATCTCTATCTGCGAACAAGTCGATCTTCTGGATCGTTTCTTTAACATTAGTTTGTCTAACATCATCTTTAGAAAAACCTGTTGCAATAACCAATACGCTGATTGCATCGCCCAATTCTTCGTCCGAACCAACTCCAAAAATAATGTCCGCCGTGTTACCAGCTTCTCTTTGGATATAGTCGTTGATGATACCGATTTCGTCCATTGTTGCTTCTTCGTTACCAGAACGGATAAGAAGTAGAACGTTTTTCGCACCAGTGATTTTGTTATCGTTTAATAACGGAGAATCTAAAGCTTTTTTAACCGCTTCTTCCGCTTTGTTTTCGCCTTGTGCTGTACCAGTTGACATTAACGCTGTACCAGAATTCTGAAGTACAGATTTAGCATCACGGAAGTCGATGTTAACATCGAAATAACCCGTAATAACTTCTGCCATACCTTTAGCAGCGTTAGTCAACACTTCATCGGCTTTTGAGAATCCAGATTTGAATCCTAAGTTTCCGAATTGTTGTCTTAATTTATCATTGTTGATCACGATAAGCGAGTCAACATTATTTCTAAGTTTTTCTAAGCCTAATTCTGCTTGGTCAAGACGTCTTTTACCTTCAAAACTGAAAGGTACTGTTACGATACCAACAGTTAAGATGCCCATCTCCTTAGCCACTTTTGCGATAACTGGCGCAGCTCCTGTACCAGTACCACCGCCCATACCAGCTGTGATGAAAACCATTTTGGTATTTTGTCCCATTGCTGCTTTGATCTCGTCGATACTTTCGATGGCTGCTTTTTCGCCAACCTCAGGATCAGCGCCAGCGCCTAGACCTTCGGTCATTGTAATTCCCAACTGCACTTTGTTAGCCACTGGGTTGTTATCTAAAGTTTGTGCGTCTGTATTGCAAATCACGAAATCTACCCCGTAGATTCCTTTTTCGTACATGTGCTTAAGTGCATTGTTTCCACCGCCACCAACACCAATAACTTTGATGATCGCAGAGTTGCCTTTTGGTAGGTCAAATGAAAATCCTTGATTGCTATTTGTATTTTCCATTGTTGTAATTTTATAATATGTTCCGCTTGTCCACTACTTAAAAATAGCTTTTTCGCTTCAAAATTTATTCTACTTCTTCGAAGAATTTTTTTACTTTTTCTAAAATCGATTGTCCAAAAGTTAATCGACCACCTTTTTGCTTAGTTGCTTCAACGATCTGTTTTTCAACTTGAGCTTCGGCTTCTTTCTCTGTTACGGTATTAGTTGTGTCAACTTCTGTTACTGTATTTTTAACTTCTACAACTTCTTCTTGTGCATAATTAACTTCGCTCTTATCACGAATCTTAAGACTTTCCATCAACAATCCGATGGATGTCGCATATTCTGGACCTTTTAATTGTTGACTCTTGTCATTGCTAACATATTCGTTAGAGAAACCAATTCTTGAGTCGAATCCTGTCATATAATTTGCAAGTTGTCTTAGGTGTTTTAGGTTAGACCCACCACCAGTTAACACGATACCTGCAATCAATTTTTTCTTTTGCTCGAATGCACCGTAAGCTTTTAGTTCGGTATTCACCATTTCTAAAACCTCTTCGATACGCGCATTGATAATTTGCGCCAAAGATTTTAATGAGATCTCTTTATCTGGACGACCATGCAAACCAGGAATGGTTACATAGGTACTGTCTTTTTCTAATTCTGGAACAGCAGAACCGAATTTAACTTTCAGTTGTTCTGCATGTTTTTCGATAATAGAACATCCTTCTTTGATGTCGTCTGTGATAATCCCTCCACCGTAAGGAATAACACATGTGTGACGGATGATATTATCTTTAAAAATAGCGATATCTGTTGTACCACCACCGATGTCAACAATTGCGACACCAGCTTCTTTTTCTTCTTTAGTTAAAACAGACTCTGACGATGCCAATGGCTCCAAAGTCAAAGCTTCCATATCTAGACCAGCTTCGCGAACGCATCTTACGATATTACGGATAGAACCCATCTGCCCAACTACGACGTGGAAGTTAGCCTCTAGACGTTTACCATGCATACCGATTGGTTCCTGGATCTCACCTTCCGAATCAACTTTGTAATCCTGTGGAAGAACATGGATGATCTCTTCACCTGGCAACATCACTAACTTGCGCACTTGATCTTTAAGTGCTTCGATGTCTTCATCTGTAATGTACTTATCCGGATGCTCTCGCATGATATAATCCGAATGTTGTAATGAACGGATATGCTTACCCGCAATCCCAACTGTCACTTTTCTAATGCTAACACCTGCGCTAGATTCCGCTTGTTCTACTGCTGCTTTGATTGAGCTAATCGTTTGCGCAATATTGTTAACAATCCCTTTGTGTACGCCGAGACTTTTTGCTTTTCCTACGCCGAGGACCTCGATCTTGCCTCGATCGTTGCGTCTACCAACAATGGCGACAATCTTTGTTGTCCCAATGTCCAGACCTACTGAATACTCGTGGTTTTCCATTTTATGCTCGATTTGATTTTTTTATTCTACTACTATTTTTGTTTTTTTCTTTGCACTTTCTTTTTTAGGAGAAGCGCTTTGTTGTGTTTTTGGTTTATCCTGTTTAGCCGTTGTCTTTGGCTTTTCTTGTTTTTTAGGTTCAGCTTTATCCTTTTCTTGCGACTTTGGTTTGCTTGCTGTTGTTACAGTTGGTTTCTTTTCAGTTTTATTAGCATCTTCTTTGCTAGCCGCTTTTGCCAGAGGTTTTTCTAAAGCTTTTTGCTGCGCTTTTAAGACGCTATCATTTTCCTTAAAATAAGGATTAAGTGTTGTTACAATTTGATTTTCGTACTTTACAGAAATTTTTTTATATTTTTCTGGATTTTGATAAATCATGTATTTCTCAACAAAAGTTTTAAAACCTTTTACCTTAAAATCAATATTATTGAGATCACCAATCTCAACTTTGTAATTGCCTTCGCTGGTTAACAAGCTATAATCACCTTTGTATTTTGAAATTCCGATGAAGTATTTTTTACTAAAATCATCTTTGTTGATTTTGTAGACCAGATTTCCTAAAGCTTGGTATTCTTCTTTTTTAACATCACCCGAGACCAACAAACATGGGAACGAGTAATTTCTAGAAATCGGAAATTCTACACCATTAGCATCCACATAAGAATCTTTTCCTCCTTTTTGAAGTCTAAAAACAGGCACTCTTTGTTTAACATCGATATTTAAAGTTCCGTTAAGATCTAAATAGACATTAGCGCTGTCTACAAAGTCGTTGTCATTGAGTTTCTTCTCTAACTTGGGAATATCCAAAGTCCCAATTTTGTTCTCGGGATTATTTTTTTTAATCAATTCCGAAACTTCTTTTTCTGAAATAAAATATACAGAAGGCGCTGTTTGGTTAAGCTTAACTTTAGGTTCAGAAACTGGCTTTTCGCTGAAACGTTTCAAAGAGAAACTCAGCAAGAACACCAATATTCCTACGGTTACTAAAATTTTTAATATTCTGTATTTATTCTTCATTATTTACTGTACAATTCAAAAAGTCGTCTCTATTTATTTTTAAATTTAATCCTACTAAATCGTTGGCAACCACTCCATAATTGGGTCATAAAGTGTATCAATATTACCAGCTCCAACGGTCAACAAAATGTCGAAATCCTTAGATTTAATCTTTTCTAAACTTTCGGTTAAAGTCACGACTTCTTTGTTTTCGGCATCCACTTTGTCCAATAACCAAGCTGATGTTACGCCTTGATAATTCTCCTGAAGTTCGCGTGCAGGATAAATATCTAACAATAACAAATCATCTCCTTTTGCAATACTTTTCGCAAAATCATCAGCAAAATCGCGCGTTCTACTAAACAAGTGCGGCTGAAACGCAATCAACAATTTCTTATTTGGATAGAAAGTTTTGATCGAACCAATCACAGCATTCAGTTCAGTTGGATGGTGTGCGTAGTCGTCGATGTATATTTTTCCGTTGTCAAAAATATGTTTGGTGTAACGTCTTTTAATTCCTTTAAAGTTTGCAATTGCTTTTTTAAGCGTGTCAAAATCAACACCCATTTTATTTAAAATCGCTAAAGAAACCGTTGCATTTTCAACGTTGTGGATGCCCGGAATTTCCCAAACGAAATCTTTAATCGTCTCTGTCGGCGTATGGAAGTCAAAATAAATTTTGTCATGATCCATTCTCAAATTATTCGAGTAATAATCGGCTTCTTCGTTAACCGCATAAGTCACATGTGGACGACCAATCTCCAAACCTTTTCTCACAAAAAGTTGTTTGTCATCTGGCACCAAAGCTGCAAATGCACGAAAACCTTCTTCAATGTGGTTTTTATCGCCATAGATATCCAAATGGTCAGCGTCCGTCGAAGTTACAACCGCCCAATCTGGTGAAAGATTTAGGAAACTTCTGTCGTATTCGTCGGCTTCAACTACAGAAAGTTCGTTACCGTTGTAGAGAAAATTCGATTTAAAATTCTCTGAAATTCCGCCTAAGAAAGCAGAAAATGGCAAGTTGGCTTCTTTGCACAAATGCGAAATAAGTGTCGAAGTTGTCGTCTTCCCGTGCGTACCCGCAACGGCTATACACTGCGTATCTTCGGTTACCAATCCAAGAACTTTTGCACGCTTCTGAATCGTGAAACCTTCCTCATCAAAATAATCTAAAATACCTAAAGTCTTAATTGCTGGTGTATAAATCACCAACGTATCTTGTGGCGACAAAGCTTTTATTTTGTCATCAATTTTATCTTCGAAAGTGATGTCAATTCCCTCTGCCATTAGTTGCGTTGTCAACTTGGTATTGGTTTTATCATAACCCAAAACCTCGCGACCTGAAGCGTGGAAATATCTCGCCAAAGCACTCATCCCGATACCGCCGATACCGATGAAATAGAAATGCTTGAATGTATTTAGATAGTTCATTTTATATTTTGTCCGAAGACTATTTTTTAATTGTTTTTAAAATCTCATCAACAATCTCAACCGTTGCGTTTGGTTTTGCAAAAGTTTTGATATTTTTGGACATCTCTGCTCTTAGATTTTCATCCTTGCAAATACCCATTAATGTTGGCCAAAACAAGTCCTTCATCTCTGAATCTTTTACCATTTTTGCTGCATTTTTTTCAACCAAATTGAGTGCGTTTTTAGTCTGATGATCTTCCGCAGCAAAAGGGAAAGGCACCAATAACACAGGTTTGCCAGCAACTGACAATTCGGAAATTGCAATCGCTCCAGCTCTCGATACAATCACATCCGCCGCAGAATACGCTAATGGCATTTCGTAAACGAATTCTTTTATTTGAATCTGGTTGCTTGTTGTCGATTGTTGGTTGTTAGTCAATTCTTCAACTAAATTTTTATAATCTGTCTTTCCTGTTTGCCAGATAAGCTGCATATTTTCATTACCGAATTCTACAAGATTATCCATCCAAGCATTATTTAAAGTTCGAGAACCTAAAGAACCACCAACAGACAAAATGCACAATTTATCAGCATCCAAGCCAAGTTGTTCTTTAGCAGTTTTAGAATCCAACATATCTGTTACGATATTTTGTCTAATCGGATTTCCAGAAAAGATAACTTTCGTCTTCGGAAAATCTTTTTCCATATTAGGATAAGCTGTGAAAACCGCTTTTGCTTTTTTACTCAATAACTTGTTGGTAACTCCTGGATAGGCATTTTGCTCTTGAATAAAAGTTGGAACACCCAATTTAGAAGCTGCCCACAAAGCTGGTCCACTTGCAAATCCTCCCGTCCCAATTGCTACATCTGGACGAAATTCCTTTATTATTCTTTTTGCTTTTGATAAACTTGACAAAAGCTTGAATGGCAATTTGAAATTTGACAAAATATTACCACGGTCAATTCCTGCAATGTTAAGACCTTCGATCTTGTAACCTGCATTGGGAACTTTTTCCATTTCCATTTTGCCGTTTGCACCAATGAACAAAAACTCAGCTTCTGGAAATCTTTTTCTGATTTCATCAGCAATAGCGATAGCTGGGAAGATGTGTCCTCCTGTTCCGCCACCTGATAATAAAACTTTTAATTTGTTCATTTGCTAATATTTATTCACATAGGACTTTGTCCTATTCTTTATTAAGTCGTCCCTTTGGGACTTTAATTATTATTCCTTTTAATAGGACTTCGTCCTATTCTCTGTTAAACCGTCCCCTTGGGACTCTTTTTGTTTTATGCGATATCGTTAATCTCCTCTATCGTTTGTTTTTTGCCCATACCTTCCTCGTCATAAACTTGGATTCGAGAACTAATACTTAAAATAATCCCCAACTGAATGTAAGTCACCAACATCGACGTACCACCATAACTTATCAGCGGTAAAGGCTGTCCTGTAACTGGAATTAGGTTAACTGCAACCGCGATATTAACACCCAATTGCACAAAAATCATTAATCCAATGGCGAGCACCAATAAGGAACCAAAAAATGCCGGCATTTTACTCGCAATCATGACAATTCTAATCATCATAATCATGTAAAGACTTATCAATACAAAAGCCCCAATCCAACCATATTCTTCAACAATAATTGCGAAAATAAAATCCGAAACCGATTGTGGAAGCGTTTGTTTTAAAGCACTTTTTCCTGGTCCGATACCATAAAATCCACCGTGAACAATCGCTGCTTTCGCTTGCATGACTTGGTAGTTTTTCGCCTTTAAAGACTCATCTTCGACATCAGCATTCTTTCTAGCATTTGTAAAGGTTTCGATACGGCTCATCCACGTGTGTACGCGGTTATTGTTGATGATGTTAGTATTTAATGCCACCAACAAAAACATAATAACTCCAATAACTGACACCGAGATAAAACCTGCAATGTACTTCCAATGCAATTGTCCAAAGACCAAAACCGCGATGGACACTATTAAAATCATTAAACCCGTAGATCCGTTATCTTTTGCAACCAAACCAAAAACCAATAAAATTGGTCCGAAAATGTACATGACATTTTCGATAGGTAAACGCTCTCTCGCTATTTTCTTTGTTAAATATCTACACAGATAAATGATTAACATTAAATATGCAAACGACGACGGCTGGAACGAAATCGGTGTCCCCGGAATCTTCAACCAACGCGACGCACTCGCCCCGTCAATAGTCTGTCCTGTAAACATCGTAACCACCAATAATCCGACAGTAATCGCCAACAAGATCGAACTTAGTTTACCAATATATTCGTATTTGATGGCGCCAATACCGCGCATAATTCCTAAACCTATCACAAGGAAAATCATGTGCTTAAGAACGTGTGAGGTTGTTGTACCGTTATTCGCGATATATTCTAGGTTTGAACTTGCCGAATAAACAGGAAATATCGACAGAAAGGATATCAAAATGATAACCATCCAAAGGACTTTGTCGCCCTTTAGTAATTCGAATTTATTATCTGTCGTTTGGTTTTCCATCTTCCGTTTTTCTGCTTCTTTTACTTAATTAATTTCAAAACTTCCGCCTTGAATTTGTTCCCGCGATCTTCGTAACCATTGAACAAATCAAAACTTGCACAACAAGGAGACAACAAAACCGTATCACCTTCTTCTGCTAATTGCGAACAAATTTTAACAGCATCTTCCATACTCGATGTGTCATAGATTTGTTCTTTATCATTTTTAAAAAAGTCGATAATCTTTTGATTGTCAATACCAAGACAAACAATAGCTTTCACTTTTTTCTTCACCAATTCTTCAATTTCGGTGTAGTCGTTGCCTTTATCTTTTCCGCCAACAATCCAAATCGTCGGCTGCTTCATACTTTCTAAAGCGAAATAAGTCGCATTAACATTGGTCGCCTTGCTATCGTTGATGTATCTTACACCGTGGACTTCAGCAACATTCTCCAATCTATGCTCAACCGCTTGGAAAGTCATTAAAAAATTACGAATGCTTTCATTACTGATATTCAATAATTTACCAGCAATACTTGCGGCAAGACTGTTGGCAACATTATGTTTTCCCATTAAAGAAAGCTCTTCGATTTTCATTTCGAAATGCTGCTCTTCAACATTCACGAAAATATTAGAATCGGTCGCATAAGCACCATAATCCAACTTTTCGGACATCGAGAAAGGCACTTTATTAACTTTGAGATCAAGCTTTTCCAGAATCTTTTGGCTCATTTCATCATCTTTATTGTAGATGAAAAAGTTTTGCTGATCTTGGTTTTCGGTAATTCTGAATTTCGCTAAAGCATATTCTTCATAATCATAATTATACTGGTCGAGATGATCTTTTGACAAATTCAATAACAATGAAATATATGGTCTAAATGTTTGAATATCATCTAATTGAAAACTAGAAACTTCCAAAACATAATAATCGAAATTTTCCTCCGCGACTTGTTTTGCAAAGCTTTTCCCGATGTTACCGCCCAAACCTACATTGAAACCGTCCTCTTTTAAAATATGATAAATTAAAGAAGTTGTCGTTGTTTTACCATTACTTCCTGTAATCGCAACGATTTTAGCATCAGTAAATTCTGAAGCAAATTCTATCTCCGAAGACAATCTAATGCCTTGGTTTTTGATTTTAAAAACGATGTCCGCCTTTTTCGGAATTCCGGGACTTTTGATCACCCAATCCGCCGAAAGAATGCGTTCTTCCGTATGCTGACCTTCTTCGAACTCAACGCCTAAGTCTGTTAACTCGTTTTTGTAGTTGTCGCGAATCGTGCCCATATCCGAAAGAAAAACATCGAATCCTTTCTTCTTTGCTAAAAATGCAGCACCAACGCCACTTTCGCCACCTCCTAAAATAACTACTTTCATACTCAAGATTTGTTATCTAGTTTTGAGTGTTATTAAACAAATAATTGCCAACAACATTCCCAAAATAATTGCTCTGTTTACAATTTTGCTCTCGTGGTAACCTTTTTTCTGATAATGATGATGCAAAGGCGACATCAAAAACAGACGGTTATTCTGAGCGTATTCTAAACCGTATTTTCTTTTTCTATATTTAAAAACAACCACCTGCAACATCACCGAAAGATTCTCTACCAAGAAAATTCCGCAAAGCACAGGGATTAGTAATTCTTTTCTTAAAATAATTGCTAAAACTGCAATCACACCGCCCAACATCAAACTTCCTGTATCTCCCATGAATACTTGTGCCGGATAAGTATTGTACCAGAAAAATCCGATAACTGCACCGACCAAAGCGAGCGCAAAAATCGTAGTTTCACCCATATTCGGGAGGAACATAATATTGAGATAATCCGCAAAAATGATGTTACCCGATAAGTAGGCAAAAAACGCCAAAGTCAATAATATGACGACGCTGGTTCCCGCGGCTAGACCGTCGATTCCGTCGGTGATATTAGCACCGTTAGATACCGCTGTTACGATAAAAATAACAATCGGGATAAACACAATCCAAGACCATTCATGCGCTTCGTTTGGACTCATCCAAAACAAAATACCGCTGTAGTCGAATTCGTTATTTTTTGTAAACGGAACGGTCGAAACAGGGATTTTTTCCTCAGGCATAAAGTTTTTTTCAACATTGTTACGGTTGACAACTTTAGCATCAGAATATTTTCTTTTAACCTCGATATCTGGATGGAAATACATTGTTACTCCAACGATTAAGCCTAAACCAACTTGTCCAATAACTTTGAATTTTCCTTGTAATCCGTCTTTATTTTTTTTAATCTTTTTTAAATAATCGTCCAAAAATCCAATCGCACCCATCCAAAACACCGATACAATCAACAAAACAATATAGACGTTTGTAATCCTTGTGAACAACAGCACCGGAATAATCGTCGCCACAATAATGATGATACCACCCATTGTTGGCGTTCCTTCTTTTTGTTTTTGACCTGCTAAACCTAAATCTCTCACCAACTCGCCCATTTGTTTTTGACGGAGATAATTGATGATTTTTTTACCGTATGCTAAAGCAATAATCAGTGAAAACAACACAGCCATCGCCGCTCGAAACGAAATGTATCGAAACAAGTTCATCCCCGGAATATGGATGCCATGACTGATGAGATATTCGTTTAGATAGTATAACATTTTCTTGATTTAAAGATTAAATAATTAAAAATTTAAAGATTTCTCTTTTCTATATTTTGACTTAGATATTTTATAAAATTTGATAAATTAGAAGATACTTCTTTTGATAATACTAAGATTTCGTCTCCAATATTCTCATCATCAAGTCCCACTTTTTTACTTATAAAAATCATATTTCTTACTTCTCCACAACTTCCTTTAGATATCTTCAGAAAGCGAATGAATTGTCTATTGCTATTATATTCTGAACCTTCAGCGATATTATTTGCTACCGATATTCCTGCTCTTTTTATTTGATTTACGAATTCAAATTCATTTTTAAAACTATCGTTTTTAACATATTCAAAAATCTTTTGAACTAAGTCCAAGCTCTTTTGATAAACTGGAAACTCTTCAAAATTTTTTGTCATCTGATAGTTTTTAAATAATTAAATTCTTAAATCTTTTAATTCTACTTACTCATTAATTTATAAAGTTCTGTGATGACTTCTTTGTCATCGAAATGATGTTTAACACCATTTATTTCTTGATACGTTTCGTGACCTTTACCCGCAACCAAAATGATGTCTTTTGGCTCTGAGAACTTGATAGCCATTTTAATGGCTTCTTTACGATCAGGTATTGAAACATATTTATTAAAATTCTGAGGCTCAACCCCAGCTTCAATTTCTTTGATAATCGCACTTGGATCTTCCGTTCTTGGATTGTCCGAAGTGATAATCGCTAAAGTTGCTTTCTGTGTTGCAATTTTCCCCATTTGAGGACGTTTGCCATGATCTCTATCACCTCCACAACCAAAAACACAAATCAGTCTTTCATTTTTAGTTCTGATTTCGTTAATGCTGTCCAAAATATTTTCTAAAGCATCTGGCGTATGCGCATAATCGACCACGAAGAATATTCCACCATCGGATTTCATCGTTTCGAAACGACCATTAACACGATGAAGTTTTGAAATCGCTTGTAAAATTTCATCTTCTTGCATTCCTAATTCTGTCGCAATCCCAAAAGCTAAAAGCAAATTATATACATTGAACTTCCCTGATAAAGTCGTCCAAAATTCTTTTCCATTAAAATTTAAAAGCATCCCGTTGAAATCCACTTCCAACAATTTTCCGTGGAAATCTGCCATCGTCTTCATCGCGAAAGATTTTTTTGTCGCTTTGGTATTTTGCAACATCACGCTTCCGTTTTTGTCATCAGCATTGGTAATGGCAATTGCGCCAACTTCTAACTCATCAAAAAATCTCTTTTTGGCTTGAATATAGTTCTCGAAAGTTTTATGATAATCTAAATGATCTCTTGTGATATTCGTGAAACCAGCAATTTTAAAATGTAAACCTTCGATACGATCTTGCGTAATGCCGTGAGAACTTACTTCCATAAAAGCATATTCACAGCCTTTGTCAACCGCTTTCGCCAACATTTCGTTAAGGCGAATAACGTCAGGCGTTGTATGTGTACTTGGGATCACCTCATCGGCAATACGATATTCCACCGTCGAAATAAGCGCTGATGGATAACCCAAATTTTTAAAAATATCAAATAACAAAGTTGTTACAGAAGTTTTTCCATTAGTTCCAGTAACACCGACTAAGTTTAATTTTTTTGAAGGATTGTCGTAGAAATTTGAAGCCAAATGACCTAAAGCTTTCGACGAATCTTTAACTAAAATATAAGTAATTTTTTCATTAATCGTTTCTGGTAAAGCTTCGCAAACGATAATCTTCGCACCTTTCTCAATCGCTGAATTAATAAATGAATGTCCATCTGCAACCACACCTTTAATAGCAACATACAAAGCATTTTCAACAGCTTTTCTACTGTCGAAAACCAACACAGAAACTTCTTTGTCCAAAGTTCCTTTAGTTTCTAAAACCGTGATGTTTGCTAATAATTTTTCTAAATTCATTTTCAATTCTTTATTTCTGTAAAGTCAGATATATTCTTTGATTTTTTCCAATTGTTGCTCCCGCAGACGGGAATTGCTCCATGATTTTACCAACACCTTTGAAGTCCACGCGATAGCCCAAATTCTCTAATTGTGGAATTGCATTTTTCCCAATCATCCCAACAACATTCGGCATTTGACGATTCTCAACAGAGACTTTACGATTTGGTTCAATCATTTTGTCAAGTTTCACCGGATGCTCTACCAACAATTCTTTTTCGACATTAAGTGGCGTTTTCAAAAATGTTTTACCAGCAATTTCTTTAAAAACTGGCGCCGAAACCGAACCACCATAAAAACCTTTTGATGTATCTGGCTGATTAATCATGACGATACATGTATATTTTGGATTATCCGATGGGTAAAAACCTGCAAATGATGCTTGATATTTTCTAGGACCAGGCTTCCAATATTCGAATCTTGCTGTACCAGTTTTACCAGCGATTTTAAGATTCGGCGTGTAGATACTTTTCGCCGTTCCTTTTTCTACTGCTTTTGTCAGCGCATCGGTCATCATTTTAATAGCTTTATCTGATGCCATTTTGTTAACCAAAACTTCAGGTTTTGCTTCGTACAACACTTTCCCATCTTTCATTACTTTATCAATGAAAAGCGGTTTTACCATTTTGCCATGATTCGCAACACCGTTGTAAAAAGTTGTAAGCTGCAACAAACTAAAACTAGAAGAATAGCCGTAAGACAATGAGGCTAAAGTCGCTTTGTTCCAACGTTTACTTTTGGGTGTTTGGATAGAAGGTTTTGCAATACCGGGAAGTTCAATATCCATTTTATCAAACATTTTCCATCTTCTCCAATGGTCCAAAAACACTTCTGGTTTATCAGCATAATGCGAAGTAATAATTTTAGCAGCACCAACATTACTCGATTTTGCAAGAACATCACTAACGTCGTAAGTTCCACCACCGTGACCGTCTGTAATTAACTGTCCCGCGTAAGTCCAGCTCCCACTTCCGATATTAACTTTGGTATTTTCGTCCACAAATCCGTCATCCATCGCCGCCAAAATTGACATTGTTTTAATGATAGATCCGGGCTCTTGCGCATCTTTTACAGCAAAATTATAGGCATCAACATAAATCCCAGGTTCTGTTCTACGAAGGTTGACCATCGCACGAACTTTACCAGTTTGTGTTTCCATAACGACAACACAACCATGATCCGCATCGAAATTAATCAACTGATTTTCTAAAGCTGTATGTGCAATATCTTGAATTCTTAAATCTAAAGTTGTGTACACATCTTCGCCATCAACAGGCTCCTGAACTTTCCAATAATCAATTGGTTTCCACTGTGATGCGTTGATTCTTTGCTCTAGACGTTTACCGTCAGTCCCTGTCAAATATTTACTAAAAGCACCTTCGAGACCTGATTTTCCGTTCTCGTTGTCAGCACCAATTGTTCCTGCTCCAATTTGCGTTGTTGCTAATTCTCTCTTATAATTTCTGTCAACGATAAACCCACCTTTGTTTTTCCCTTTTTTAAAAATTGGAAAATTGCGGATTCTGTCATATTCATCAAAGTCAAGACCTTTTACTAAAGAATAATATTGATTTTTCTTCTTCTTTTGCTCGTCAAATTTTGCACGGAAATAACTTCTTGGTTTATCAAACATTAAACTCAAAGAATCTGTCAATTCACCAATGTTATTTTGATAAATCGTATCGCGCATCGTTTTGAAATCCAAATAGATATCGTAACGCATCACCGTTGTCGCCAAGATAGAGCCATCGGCTGCATAAAGATTTCCACGAGCTGCTTTCAGCGTTGCTTCGCGGTAGTTTTTGTTGATGTAATTATTCTGAAACTCCTCAACATTTGTATTTTGTAAAATAAGAATACGAACCAAAAATATCGTAAAGAGACCAAAAGCTACCAATGCAAAAAGGTAGCCCCATCTCAACGCTTTGGAACGCTTCTTTTCGTACTCATTGTTTTGTTTTGACATTTGTACTATCTAGTTTTATAAGGAGTTTCATTGGGTGACTTTCTAATGTCATTAGCGAGTCGGTCAACATTTCTTTACCTAATTCTGATTCTAATTTTATCTTAATCAATCTACTTTGCGCATAGGCATTTCGAGATTTGTATTCTTCCGTTTCTTCTTTTAATTCGTTAACGCGTTCGATTTTTTTACCAACTAAGTGGTTGCTATAGATCATCACCATTAACAATCCGAACACCATCAAAAAATATTTGTAATGAACTGTAACCTCATCACGATTAAGAAAATTCCCCTTGATGATGTCCATCACGGTTAATTTTTTCTTTGGACGATTAAGGTTTCTTCTAGCCAATTTTTATTTTCTCTTTATTAAATTTTACTTCCTATTCTCATTTTCGCACTTCTAGCACGAGAATTTTCTTCAATCTCCTTATCATCAGGAATAATGGCTTTGGTTTTTATCAAGTCAAATGACTTTTTAAAATTTCCATAAATATCACGTTCTGGCTCACCTTCGAACATTCCGTTTTTCAAAAATCTCTTCACCAAACGATCTTCTAAAGAATGATAAGAAATCACCACCAAACGACCTTCTGGTTTTAAAATTTTATAAGACTGAAGCAACATTTCCTTCAACACATCCAACTCCTGATTCACTTCAATTCTTACCGCTTGGAAGACTTGTGCAAAAAATTTGTTACTCTTATGCGAAGGGATATAACTGAAAATGTCTTTCAGATCCTGCGTTGTTTCAATTAATTTATTCTTACGATGGTTGACAATTTGACGCGCTAACTTTCTCGCTTCACGCAATTCCCCATAATAATAAAAGATATCCGCAAGTTGCTCTTCTTCATATTCATTAATGACTTTCTTTGCATCAAGAGCTTGCATCACATTCATTCGCATATCCAAAGGCGCATTGCTGCGAATCGAAAATCCACGATCCGCTTCATCAAATTGATGTGACGAAACGCCCAAATCTGCCAAAATCCCATCAACCTGAGGAACACCATACATTAACATCGAATTTTCTAGAAATCTGAAATTCTGATTAATTAATGTAAAACGAGAATCATCCAAAGCATTTTTTAACGCATCCGTATCTTGATCAAAAGAAAACAAACGCCCTTCCGTAGACAATCTTGACAAAATCTCACGAGAATGCCCACCGCCACCAAAAGTGCAATCCACATAGACACCATCTGGATTAGTCACCAAAGCATCTACACTATCTTTTAACAATACAGGATTATGATACATCGTCATTATTATTATTATTTCCCATCACTTCTTCTGCCAAGTTTGCAAAATCTACAGCGCCAGCATTAATGATTGCTTCATAAGCTTCCTTATCCCAAACCTCGAACAATTCGCCAGCACTTGCAATCACAATATCTTTTGTAAGATTTGCAAAAACCGCAAGATCTTTAGAAATTTGCAATCTTGAGCTAGAGTCAAGTTCGACAACTTTCACACCTGCTGTGAAAATTCGAATAAACTCAACATTTTTCTTAACGAATCTGTTAAGACTGTTCACTTGTTTCATAACAGGCTCCCAGTTTTTTTGAGGATACACTTCAAGACAATCGTTAAACACAGAGCGCTTGACAATAAGCGTCTGACCACCAAAGACTTCCAACTGCTTCGCCAGCGAAGAAGGAAGTTTGATGCGGCCTTTGTCATCAATTTTACACTCGTATGTTCCGATGAAATGATTCATTTGGGACAAATTTATATATTTTTTTTCCACTTTCTCCCACTTTGCTCCACAATTTTACTTAATGTTTATAACTTTTAACAGCTTTTATCCCTTATTTAAAAGTTTGATTTTAAACACTTTATAATAAAAACAATCTTCAAACTACGATAAAACCACGCTTTTCTATAGATCCATTAATAATTTGATAAAAAATAGACTTAATCGATTTTTTTCGTTAAACTTTTTTAATATTTTTGAAATAAGACAGTATTAAAAGAAAATTTTGTCTTTTATTTGTATTTTTGCAAAGCTTATTTGCGAAGCACTTTTATGATATTCAAAAAGAAAAACAAAAAATTCAATTACATCGAAGCTGGCAGCGGTCATCCAATGATTCTTTTACACGGATTAATGGGTGGTCTTAGCAATTTTGAGAACACGATTAACTTCTTCTCAGATAGAGGTTACCACGTTTTTGTACCTGAATTACCGATATACGACTTACCCGTTCTTAACACAAATCTTACGACCATCGCAAAATTTGTTATTAAATTTATCGAAGATCAAGAAATAAAAGAACCTGTAACAATCGTAGGAAACTCCATGGGCGGTCATGTTGGGCTCATCCTAACATTGGCTAGACCAGATTTGGTGAAAAACCTAGTGTTAACAGGAAGTTCTGGATTGTACGAAAGGACATTCGGTGACAGTTTCCCTAGAAAAAGCGATAAAGACTATATAAGAAAGAAAACCGAAGAGGTTTTTTACGATCCTAATATTGCGACCGACGAATTGGTTGACGAAGTTTTTGGGGTGGTTAACGATCGTATGAAGGGTATCAAAACTGTGATGCTGGCAAGAAGTGCTATCAAACACAATATGTTGAATGACCTTCCCAAAATAACTTGTCCAACTTGTCTTATTTGGGGAAAACAAGATAATGTAACGCCACCAGATGTTGCGGAAGATATGCACAAATTTATCCCCAACTCAGAGTTACATTGGATTGAGAAATGCGGTCACGCAGCCATGATGGAAAAACCAAAAGAATTCAACGAGATTCTTTACGTTTGGTTACAAAAAGTCATGTAAAACAAATAATAACAAACCATTAAGAACGCTAAATCTTAATGGTTTTTAATTAATAGATTATGTTAATCAAAACAGCGGAATTTGTAAAAAGTAGCGGAAAATGGCAAGAGTGTCCTGATGCTACAATTCCAGAATATGCTTTTATTGGAAGATCAAATGTTGGAAAATCGTCACTTATTAATGCGATGATGAATCATAAAGATCTTGCAAAAACATCTCAAACGCCTGGTAAAACCCAACTTATTAATCACTTCCTTATTAATGAAGAATGGTATCTAACCGATCTTCCAGGATATGGTTATGCGAGAGTGTCGAAAAGCACAAGAAAGGATTTCGAGAAACTTATTACCAATTACATTCTTAACCGTAAAAATCTGGTGAATCTATTTGTGTTGGTAGACGTACGTCATACGCCACAAAAGATCGATCTAGAATTTATGCAATGGTGCGGCGAAAGTGGAATTCCGTTTTCGATAGTGTTTACAAAAGCTGACAAACTAAAGCCTGGAGGCGCACAACGTAATGTTGACACCTACGAAACCGAACTTCTTAAAACTTGGGAAGAAGCGCCACAAATGTATATTACATCTGCTGAAAAAAAACAAGGCGGCGACGAAATCCTAAAATATATCGAGCAAACCAACCAATATTTACAAAAAAATAAAATCCGTTTCGACTAATGGTACTTTGGAAAATTAAAGCATTTGATGAGATTACAAGAGATGAGCTTTATGCAATCCTGAAAGTTAGACAAGAGGTTTTTATTGTCGAACAAGAGACTTATTATCTAGACACCGATGATACAGACCAAAAAGCTTTGCACGTTTGGGCAGAACTCGACGGCAAAGTCGTTGCTTATTGTCGTGTTTTTGATAAAGGAATAAAATACGATGAAACCAGTATTGGTCGCGTCTTAACACATCCAGACTATCGTGGACTAAAACTCGGTCGCACATTAATAACTTATGCGATTAGCTGCATCGAAACGCGTTACAAAACATCTAATATCAGAATATCGGCGCAAGATTATTTAATAAAATTTTATGGTGATTTTGGTTTTATCCCAACTGATAAAAAATATCTAGAAGACAATCTTCCCCACACAGAAATGTATCGCATTTAACGATAAAAAAAGAGGTCTAGTTCTTTCGAAATAGGCCTCTTCGCAAAAAATGTAAAGTGTGTGTGTGTGTATTTTAATGTGTGTTTTTGGTCAGAAACAAATTACCTTGTTTCTTGAAAGCAAAACTACAAGACTTTAATTGATAAAAAATACGGGAAACCGTAAAATGATGTTTTATTTTTAAATAATTCCTAAATCTTTGCAAAAAGCGACCAATTGCGCATTGTTAGGAAGATTTAATGAATCTCTTAAAAGACTAATTCTTTTTTCAACGCTACTTAACCCAAAAGGTTTTAGCTGTTTTTCTTCCAAATAGACTGGGATTTCTTTGACTTTAATGCCTTTTGCGAGAAGATCAATCACGCTGATGTCGTAATTGCTGAATTCAAAAGTATTGAGTTTTCGCACAGAATTTTTCACATCTTCAGAAAAGAATTTTTCATCATTCTGAATGGCTTCTAAAGCATGTTTCAGGGTTTTTGAGTCGGATCTCGCCTTTCTAACAAACGCATTGATATTATAATTCTTCACCAATCGATCTACGACGCCAGATTTATCATTAGCTGAAAAAACTAAAACCTTAAGTTCTGGTTGCAATTTTTTCGCGGCTTTTATCAAATCTTCTCCGTCTTTTAAGGTTTGAACATAATGATCTTCTTCAAAATTAAGGTCTGTTATTAAAAGATCATAAGCTTGGTTTTCTTCAATTGCTATTCTAATTTTAGAAAGTGCATCATCGCAATAATACACAAAATCAACATTAGGTATACCAAATTCTTCCAACATTTTTTGTAATGAAAAATTGGTCGATTCAAAATCTTCAGCTATTAAAACTCGTTTTAACATGTACAGGATTTAGGATTGATGTGGAATTTCGATATTAATTTTCAGTCCGTCATCATTTGAGCTTTCAAAAATAATTTTTCCTTGCATTACAAAAATACGGTTAACCGTATTTTTCAATCCGTTTTTGTGTTGACAATCTTGCATCCCAACGCCATTGTCTTTGTACGAAATAAGAATTTGTTGGTTATGATTTTCAAATTTTAAAATCACACGACTCGCACGACTGTGTTTTCGCATGTTGACCAAAAGCTCTTGTATTACAATAAATATTTGACTTTGAGACTCTTTATTGAATTTAGTCCAAATCTCATCCGAATTTCCGACAATAAAAATCTGAATATTCTCATTATCAAACGATCGAATCATTTCTGACAATTTTTGATCAAAGCTTTTATCATCTATAATTTCTTCGTCATAAGAGATATTTCGAGACTTTTCGTACATCTCTTCCAGCTTGTACAAAATACTATTACGATCGATATCTTCCTTGTTTTCGATTTCTGTCATAACCCGATAAAGTCCGTTGGCAACAACATCATGAACTTTTTTTGAAGTGACGAGCTTGTTTGTTTTCACAAGATTTTCAGCTTCTAATTTTAACTTTAACCGTCGTTTTTTAAACCTATAATAAAACAAACCAAGCGTCCCCAAACATACAATAATAAAAGCAATTACAACATATTGCTGTTGTCGAATTTGATACTTTCTACTTAGATTTTCAATTTTAAGTTGTTCGTTTTCAAGCTTACTTTTTTCACTTTCGTAACGAATTAAAGCAAACTGATTTTTAGCAATTATATTAACAATATGCAGACTATCGTCAATCTTATGAAATTCTTCGAAGTAAGATTTCGCTTTAGAAGGACTGCCAACTTTAATCATTTTTTGCAAAGCTTCCATTTGATCTTGCGGCGACTTCAAGACTTTTGCTTTATTGTACATTAGCTTCGAAAAATAAAACGCAGAGTCTTTATTCTTCTCCAAATAATAATCCGAAAGATAAGCGTATCCCGCATCCAGTCCCCAATCGTCCTTCTCTTGCTCACATATCTTTAAAGCTTTATCAAAATATTTTCTAGGTTTAAAATCGACATCAGAAGAATATTTTGCTCTTGCAGAATTCATGAGAATTCGAGCGTAAATTTCGTCTTCAATTTTATTTTCTTCTAAGAGTTTTTGATAAATGTTTGATGCGTCATCGTATTTTTTTTGGTTAAAATAAGTGTTCGCCAAATTATTATTGAGCATTAAAATCTCGTCGTCATCATTCGAATACAGAATTGCTTTTTTATAAAACTTAATAGCATTATCATAATCTTTTAAGTTATTAGAAACAACACCAAGATTGTTATAATTGCTTGCCAGAAAGGCATGATGCGACGTGTCGTTATCTTTCAAAAACTCAAGAGCCGCCAAACTTGTCTCTAGACTTCCATAGTTATCGCTCGCTTCTTCTTGGATAATCGCCATATTGACAAGACTTTTTGCTGCCGCAAAACTATCTTTCTCACGAATAGACAGGTCTTTAGCTGCATTAAGATAATAAAACGTGCTATCCTTCTTCCCTTCTGCAAAAACCTTCCAAGCTTTTTTGTAAAAATGATTATCTGGTCGTTGTTTTGGAAGATCAGCAACGGTTTTATTACAAGAATTTAGAGCAAATATTAAAAATGAAAAAAGTAAAAATCTCTCTGACAATTGGTGTTTTGTTTAATTTTTAAAATTACAAATTCTTTTTATCTTTACTGTCTACTTTTATAATGATAAATGTCCGTTGAATCTACCTATGTCGATTGAAACTTTAAAATCTTATCTCCCTGAAAATGCTTTATCCTTTTTAAAAATCTGGTTTGCGGATTATCCGATACATATCAAAATTACACGCAATCGGAATTCTAAACTTGGTGATTATCGAAAAATGCCTGATCAGTCGCATCAAATTACAATTAATTCGACGCTTGAACCTGATTTGTTTTTCTTTGTTTTAACACATGAGTTAGCACATCTTATCGCTTTTGAAAAATTTGGGCGCCGAATTTCGGCTCACGGTAACGAGTGGAAAACAACTTTTGCACAAATGATTTTAGAAAGTTTAGACATCTATCCGCAGGAGTTACAATTAATATTAAAAAAGTTTTCAAAAAGTCCAAAGGCTAACTTTATGTCAAGCTCCGATTTGGTTAGATATTTTCATTTTGATCAATTAAAAGATGATGAAGTCTTCATGGAATCTTTACAAATTGGCGATCGTTTTATGTATCGAGAAGACGCATACAAAGTCGAAGAGAAAAGAAAAAAGCTATATCTTTGCATTAATTCCACAAATGCTAAAAAATACTTGTTTAAACCATTAGCAAAAGTTCAAAAAGTGTAAAGTATGAACAACCATTATTGTGTTATTATGGCAGGCGGCATCGGAAGTCGTTTTTGGCCAATGAGCACAAAAAAATTTCCGAAACAATTTCAAGATATCTTAGGTGTTGGCAGAACTATGATCCAACAGACCTATGACCGCATAAGTCAGATTATTCCGGACGAAAACATTTTTGTTATCACCAATGCCGAATATACCGAGCTTGTAGAACAACAACTACCAAAAATTTCGAAAGAGAATATTGTTGGTGAACCTGTGATGAAAAACACCGCAGCGTGTAACATCTACATGGCAAAAAAGATTTTAGCAATTAATGAAAAAGCTAAGATGATTGTTCTACCCGCAGATCATTTAATTTTAAATGAAATCACATTTCTCAAAAAAGTTGAATACGCCTTTAGTGTAATTGAAGAAAAAGATTATCTGGTAACATTGGGTATCACACCTACACGTCCTGATACAGGTTATGGTTATATTCAGTTTATAAAAAAAGATAAAGAGGAAATCGCAAAGGTTAAAACTTTTACTGAAAAACCAAATTTAGAAATCGCTAAAACATTTTTAGAATCTGGTGATTTCCTATGGAATGCTGGGATATTTATTTGGAGCGCAGAAACTATTATTTCTTCATTTGAGAAGTATCTTCCCGAGATGAATCATCTTTTTGACAGTTGCGATTACAATGCTAAAAACGAAAAAGATTGCATCGCCTTAATCTATCCAAAAATAAATAAAATCTCAATTGACAACGGTATTCTAGAGAAAGCTAACAATGTCTATGTCATCCCGTCTAATCTTGGTTGGAGTGACCTTGGGACGTGGACTTCTGTCTATACTAATGCTCAAAAGAATGATGACAATAATGCCATCAATTCTAAAAACGTGTTGACTTACAACTCCAAAGGAAATGTTATCCGTGTGAAAAACCAAAACAAAGCAGTGGTTATTGACAACCTCAAAAACTATATTGTTGTTGATACCGACAAAGCTTTGCTAATCTGTCCTCGCGATCATGATCAATTAATAAAAGATTATGTTCTTGATCTAAAAAATCTAAAAAAAGGAGAACGCTTTATGTAAAACTCTTTTCAAATATTAATAAATGCTTTAGAAATTTCTAAAGCATTTTTTTATGAAATGATGTTTGTGATTAAATATTTACTAACTTTAATAAAAACAAACATCAATGCTGACAAAAATCTATGGAAGTACCATTCATGGTGTTTCCGCCATTACAATTACTATCGAAGTTAATGTTGACCAAGGTGTCGGCTATCATCTTGTTGGCCTTCCTGACAACGCTATTAAAGAAAGTAGTTACCGAATTTCGGCCGCGTTAAAAAATGTTGGCTACAAACTTCCAGGAAAGAAAATCACCATTAACATGGCGCCAGCCGATCTGCGAAAAGAAGGCTCCGCTTACGATTTAAGTATCGCAATTGGGATTCTTGCTGCATCTGGAATGATAAATGGCGAAAATGTCAGTAATTATATCATCATGGGCGAATTGTCTTTGGATGGTGGTCTACAACCTTTACGAGGGGTTCTTCCAATTGCTATCAAAGCCCGAGAGGAAGGTTTTAAAGGCATTATTCTTCCTATCCAGAATACACAAGAAGCAGCAATTGTCGACAATCTAGATGTTCTTGGTGTCGAAAATATAAAAGACGTCATCGATTTTTTTAATAATGAAAAAACAATTGAACCAACAATCGTTGATACCCGAACACTGTTTAATGAAAAAGTAACAAATTTTCCTTTTGATTTTTCTGAAGTTAAAGGACAAGAAATGGCAAAACGCGCCATCGAAGTTGCCGCCGCTGGCGGCCATAACATTATCCTAATTGGTCCTCCTGGAAGTGGCAAAACCATGCTTGCTAAACGTGTTCCGAGTATTCTTCCGCCTTTAACTTTACGAGAAGCCTTAGAAACAACTAAAATCCATTCGGTGGCAGGAAAGATGGGCGCGGAAACTTCGCTAATGACCATTCGCCCTTTTCGTTCGCCGCATCACACCATCTCCGACGTCGCCTTGGTTGGCGGTGGAACCAATCCACAACCTGGCGAAATATCTTTAGCGCATAATGGCGTTTTGTTTTTGGACGAAATGCCAGAATTCAAACGAAGTGTTCTCGAAGTGATGCGACAGCCTTTGGAAGACCGCGAAGTTACTATTTCGAGAGCGCGATTTACGGTTAATTATCCTGCAAGTTTTATGTTGGTAGCAAGCATGAATCCTAGTCCGTCCGGTTATTTCCCAGATGATCCCAACAACACGTCGTCAGTGGCCGAGATGCAGCGTTATATGAACAAACTTTCGGGTCCTTTATTAGATCGAATCGACATTCATGTAGAAATTCCTAAAGTGGAATTTGAGCAACTGTCGGACAAGCGAAAAGGCGAACTTAGTGAAAACATTAGATTACGAGTGATGAACGCAAGGGAAATTCAATCCAAAAGATTTGAATCCGAAAACATTAATTACAATGCGCAGATGCCACCAAAACTTATTGAAAAACATTGTCAGTTGGACGAAACTTCTCAAAACCTCATCAAACTTGCGATGGCAAAACTTAATCTTTCAGCAAGAGCTTTTGACAGAATCTTAAAGGTATCAAGAACGATTGCTGATCTTGAAGCTTCCGAAAACATCCAAAGTCATCACATTTCTGAAGCGATACAATACAGGAGTCTCGACCGCGAATTTTGGAATGCTTAGTTTTCTAGTTTAGATTTTAAAACAGAAATTCTATTGATGATTGGCAATGCGAAAATGCCACTTTTTTGTAAGTACAATTCGTAGAAGGTTTTTGCTTTTTCGGCAAAGTCAAGGTTTTCGGTTTGGTTAAAATGAAACTGAAAAACATTCCCCAACATTTGATAATAATCCACATGATCACGCTCCTGACGTTCGTTAACCAAATCTATAATCTCAGAAGTTGACATTGCAGATAATGTTTTAAAATCAAATTTAAAAATATCCTTCATCAACGAGTCGAAATCCAAATCTTTTTGCATTAAACTTTCGTCAGGTTTTCCCAACAAAATCTTTTCTAAAGCTTGCGTCAATTGTCGAATTAAACGCAACGTAAAATCTTTATCTTGAATCATATTTTAACCAAAAAATAAATAAGCTAATGTAATCGCTGTAATAACGCCAACCAAATCTGCCAACAACATCGCACCTACCGTATAACGCGTATTTTTTACAGCAACAGAACCAAAATAAACGGCAATTACATAAAAGGTCGTATCCGAACTTCCTTGCAAAATCGCTGACAAACGGCCAGCAAAACTATCTGCTCCAAAAGTCGTCATGGTGTCCACCATCATACCGCGAGCACCAGAACCAGAAAGCGGTTTTATCAAAGCTGTTGGCAAGCCATCTACAAATCTTGTATCCAGATGAGCAGATTGCGCTAGCCATTTCATGCCATCGATGATCACTTCAAAAACGCCGCTCGTTCTTAACAACGAAATCGCGATTAACATCCCAACCAAATACGGAATAATTTTAACACAGGTTGTAAAACCTTCTTTCGCGCCGTCAATAAACGCATCAAAAATGTTAATCTTCTTGTACATTGCGCCAAGCACTATCGCAAAGAAAATCAATAAAATAAGTCCATTACTCAAGACTTTAGAAAAGACATCCAATTCGTCTTTACTAAGTTGCACAAGATAGACAACCAATAACGCAATAATTGCGGAAATCCCACCAACATAAGCTAAAACTACAGGTTGGAAAAGATTGATTTTTTGTTTAATAGAGACAATAATCATTGCTGCCATTGTTGCAAAAAATGTCGCAATCATACATGGCAAAAATATATCTGTCGGTGTCTCTGAGCCCATCGACGAACGAATAGCGATAATGGAAACCGGGATCAACGTCAAGCCACTGGCATGCAAACACAAAAACATAATTTGCGCATTACTCGCTCGATCTTTGTCTGGATTTAAGGACTGTAAACTTTCCATTGCTTTGAGTCCGAAAGGCGTTGCTGCATTATCTAAACCTAAAAGATTAGCACTAAAATTCAGCATCATGTGTCCAAAAGACGGGTGATTTTTTGGAACTTCAGGAAATAGTTTTGAAAAGAAAGGTTGTATTAAACGACTCAACAAATTGATACCTCCAGCACGTTCGGCAATACTCATAAAACCCATGAATAATGCCATAATCCCAATAAGTTTTAAACAAATATTAACCGCAGTTTCGCTAGTACCAATAACGCCGTCCGTTGATTGTATACGATAAACGCTTACATTATTAAGCGAATCTTTTTTGTAATGAATATGTGAAGTCTCGAAATCGGCAGATTTCTGAAGATTAGCTTGGACTTCTGGAGAAAATGTAGTTATCGGTTGCTTCGAAATTTTTATTGTGTCGCCCCCTTTCCCAACAACCATGTCGTTAAAAATCTCTTTATAATTATCGGACGAAATGTATTTGATTCCTGCAACCACTATCGCAATAATGATAAAGGCAGACCAGATGCGGCTAAGTACCATTTAATTTTAATTTTAGTAAAAATAAAAGATTTTATTAAATCTAAGATGCGAAAACTGAATGATTGCTTGTTATTCTCTTAAATAAACCAAACGATCATCCAGCTTTTGATCTAGATTTTCGAGGATAACGGCTTCTTTGGTTTTCTTTTGAAGCTCATCGATAAAGAAAGTGGTTTCGAAAAACTGTCGATGTACACCAGACAACAAGCTCATAAAATACTTAAGTCCTATTTCGTTATTATGTTTATCCATCATAGTTTCGAGAGGTTGGTTCGGGAAAAGATCTTCGTGTAAGTCCGTTAATTTCCGACACCATTTCAAAGACTTTTCGGGTGACGACACTTTACAGAAATACATCATGATTAAACACACCCAAAACGAATGTCGAAATGCATTACCAGCGCCGCTAGTTGAACTTGTTTTGGGATACAATTTTTTAGCAATGCTAAAAGCTCTAAAACTTGCATAAAAATATAAAATCGAAAACAATGGATGTCCAATGCCAATTCCCAAAACGACCATTATCTTTTTGAAAGACAGTGACCTAAGCGCATTAAAAAATATTGTAATAAACTTCCTCATACAAAAAACTCTCACTTTCGTGAGAGTTATATTTTAAGCGTGCATCAGCAACTTTATCGTTTTTGCGAGCGCTTCTTTAACCT
The DNA here is from genome assembly GCF_032062245.1 of Soonwooa sp. NCBI lineage: Bacteria > Pseudomonadati > Bacteroidota > Flavobacteriia > Flavobacteriales > Weeksellaceae > Soonwooa > Soonwooa sp. The sequence goes on along the minus strand of NZ_DAMBQF010000005.1, from coordinate 31,558 downwards.
CTGTACGTTTAACAATAAAGTCTACAAAACCTTTCTCTTGTAAGAATTCAGCAGTTTGGAAACCTTCTGGCAAATCGCGTCCAATTGTTTCGCGGATAACACGAGGTCCCGCAAACCCTATCAAAGCGCCTGGTTCAGCAATAATAATATCTGCGGTCATCGCAAAAGACGCCGTTACACCACCAAAAGTTGGATCGGTAAGATAAGCGATATACGGAAGACCAGCATTTGACAATTGTGCCAATTTAGCTTGTACCTTCGCCATTTGCATTAAAGAATAAGCTGCTTCCTGCATACGTGCACCTCCCGACTGACAAATAATCATGAAAGGCAATTTGTGCTTCATAGCGTAATCGATAGCTCTCTTGATTTTTTCACCCATTACAGAACCCAAAGATCCTCCAATAAAAGCGAAATCCATACAAGACACTACCATTTCTACACCATTAACCTTCCCTGTTCCGTTACGTACAGAATCGTTAAGTTTGGTTTTAGCTTTTACTTCTTTAAGACGATCAGTGTAGGCTTTTGTATCTTTAAATTTAAGAATATCAACACTTTCTACATTGGCATCAAGTTCTTCAAACTTTTGATCATCAAATAAAATATCAAAATATTCTCTACTTCCGATTCTTACATGGAAACCATCTTCTGGCGAGACATAATTGTTCGCTTTTAGCTCTTCAGCTTCGATAATTTTCCCTGTGGGAGTCTTGTGCCATAGACCTTTAGGAAGATCTTTTTTGTCCTCAGTAGAGGTTGTAATATTTTGCGCTTTTCGTTTAAACCAATCAAATGCCATTTTATCTATATTTATGTAGAATGTATTATGTAAAATGTACAAATCAAAAGCATTTTAATTACTTTATGCTTTGTACATTCTACATTTTACAAATTTATTAAAGTGTGTTGACGTTGTTAAGATCTTCGAAAGCTTGTACTAAACGCGCAGAGAAAGTATCTTCACCTTTTCTCAACCATACTCTTGGGTCGTAGAATTTCTTGTTAGGAGAATCCGCACCGTCTGGGTTACCAATCTGAGTTCTTAAATAGTCAATTTTTCCTGTCATATAATCTCTTACACCTTCAGTATAAGCAAACTGAAGATCTGTATCGATATTCATTTTTACAACACCGTAGCTAATCGCCTCACGAATCTCTTCTAGTGTAGATCCCGATCCTCCGTGGAATACGAAGTTAATTGGCTTAGCTGCAGTTCCGAATTTTTCTTGAACAAACTTCTGAGAGTTATCCAAAATTTTAGGTGTAAGAACAACGTTACCTGGCTTGTAAACACCGTGTACATTACCAAATGCCGCTGCAATTGTAAAGTTATCAGAGATAGCTTTTAGTTTTTCATAAGTCAAAGCAACATCTTCCGGTTGCGTGTATAACAAAGAGTTGTCAACGCTAGAATTGTCAACACCATCTTCTTCTCCACCAGTTACTCCGATTTCAACTTCTAATGTCATCCCTAGTTTTGCCATTCTTTGGAAATATTCCGCAGAAACACTCAAGTTCTCATCTAGAGGCTCTTCAGAAAGATCCAACATATGAGACGAGTACAAAGACTTACCAGTTTCTTTATAGAAAGCTTCGTTAGCATCCATTAATCCATCAATCCAAGGCAACAATTTCTTTGCACAGTGGTCCGTATGTAGGATAACTGTTGCGCCATAAGCTTCTGCCAATGTGTGGATATGCTTAGCACCAGCGATAGCACCAAGGATTGCAGATTTTTGTCCATCGTTAGAAAGTCCTTTACCTGCATTGAAAGCTGCTCCTCCGTTAGAAAACTGAATGATCACCGGCGCGTTTAGCTTAGCAGCGGTTTCCATAGTTGCGTTAACGTTGCTAGATCCAATAACGTTAACTGCAGGAAGTGCAAATTGATTCTCTTTTGCGTAATCAAAAATTTCTGTTACCAAAGATCCTGTGGCTACACCAGCCGGAAACTTTCTACTCATAATTAATGTTTTTAATAGATTTATTTTAGTTTGCTAATTTACGAATTATTCACAAATCCGAATCATGATTTTTTCTAGGGCTAGATATATATAATTTAGTCTAAACACAAAAGCTGTCATTTTCTGACAGCTTTTTGCGATATACTATAAAGATCTCAATAGCTTTAATCTAGCTAAAAAGCATCTTCGAAAATAAACTAGTTGCAAGACTAAAAATCATATCCAATCTTAAAACTGAGGTCAGGTCGAAGCTGGGTCGGATAATTGTCTTTTAATATTTTCCCTATTCCTAAACCAATTCTAAACTCGTAGTTGAATTGTTTGCCAAAATTTCTTCTTATCCCATAATTAGGTGTAAAATATATTGCATCATTAACCATAACATTATCTGCATTAGAAATAACAAACCAATCTGGGAAATACTCTATTTTTAATGCAAGATAATTGGCAGAATTATTAGTTATATTTTTTCCCTTCCCTACTCTCCCATCAGTATTATAATAGTATTTTGGCATTAAGGAAATAGATGGTGAAAAAGCGAAGTTAGTTCTTGTATATAAATCTCCACCCCATATTGACGGATTAAGTGAGAATTGACTGCGCAAAGCAATTGCGTCAGAAATTTTTAACTCATTATATATGTCTACACCAAGAAATCCTATCTGCAAACCTGTGACAGACTTTTCCACACTAGCGTTACTTGTCTGAGAAAAGCCTAGTATTCCCATTAAAATCCCAAATAAAAAAAATATTTTCTTCATGTTCTAAAAACTTAAACCAAATTTAATCCCCGTACTTCCAAAGCTATAACCTTTATTATTATATACATCTTGTTGGTTTTTAATTTCAAGTGATACAAAGAGTTTTTCATCAAAATCACCAGTAATAACTAAGCCTATCCCAAAAGCACTGCTAAAACCATTTGCAAAAGCAGGAGATAAAGAAATATTTTTTCCAAAATTTCCATACACAAAAAAAATATTTTCTTCAGAATCAATTGGTTTGAAAAAATATTTTATATCTCCTTTCATGGGTAAAAATAGGCGATGATATCCTGTTTGCTTTTCTAATGCGAACATTGCTGACAATATCACACGATTATACAATTTAAATCCTTGTGTTGTAAATATTTCAAATGAAAACTCTTTAAAAGCTCTTCCTTCACTTTTTTGTAAATAATCAGCATTTCTATCAATTGATGTAGAAATACCTACACCATAAAAGCCAATATAACTACTTTTACTAGATGAATTGTCGTTTTCTTGACATTGACAGAAGATTGGTACATTTATTAACAATACTAATAAGAAGATTTTTTTCATTATTGTTCAATTTATTTAATGCATTAGATGTTCGCATATATCGCTTATTAGTCTTTAGCTTTTCAATTCTCTGAAGAATTTTATTCTGAACTAAATCTTCATTATCTTTAGTAAGAATAGGTCGCAAAGATATAATATTTTTAGTATCAATATAATTTGCTATAACTTCGTCCTCCGCATCTTTAAGATTATTATAGGTTACTTGCAAAGATTCTTTGTTTGGAAAATACAACCTTCCATCTTTAACTGTTCCTTCTTTAATCTCAATGTCATTTGCATTGGACGTCTCATTTGCAATAAGTGTTTCTTCTCTACACGAAATACTAGCTACTAAAAAACAAGCTAGAATAGAATTAAGTAATTTATTTTTCATCATTATGATTTTTAATTGCCCAAAACTAAGAATCTCATGCTTCCCAAAAAAATCTATTTTCACATATTTACTGATAAATTTCGCATATTTAAACATTAAATGCTATTTTTAAGAAAAAAACAAATGATAAAATTTATTACTAAAAAGATTAAATTCTTAAGAAAACTGAAAAACTATTCGCAGGTTGACATGGCAGAAAAACTAAACATATCACAGTCTGCCTATGCTAGAATGGAACGAGGAGAGAGCAACTCATGGGCTCTTTACATAATGAAACTTAGTGAAGTTTTGGATGTGGAACCAGAGGAGCTAATTTTTGACAATAATAATGTAAAAAGTGATTTTAGTGAAACTCTCTCAAAAAAATTAATCGAACAATATGAAGCAAGAATCTCTAATCTAGAAGAGCAATTGAAATATTGGAAAACAAAAACTTAGTTTCTTTTATCAATCCCCCAAAGCAGTTTTTGTCGGATGGTTTCGTAGAAGCTAAAATTATTTGGAATAATAAGACTAAGGCAGAATTCCCCTTTTTCAAGATAGATTTCATTACCAATATCCATATAATATAATCGAGAATCCAATGACAGTGTAAACTGCGTCGATCGGCTTTCGACGTTCAACGTAATTTTTGCATCATCATTAACAATCAAAGGTCGAACGTTAAGGTTGTGTGGCGCAATCGGTGTGATAACAAAATTACCATTAGTTGGCGAAATAATTGGACCGCCACAACTCAAAGAATAAGCGGTGGAACCTGTCGGCGTCGAAATAATCAAACCATCACCCCAAAAGACATTCAAGAAATCATCATTAATATAAGAATCAATTGTGATCATCGAGGTCGTTTCTTGTCGTGACAAGGTCACGTCATTCAACGCGTACGGAAAGTCAATAGAATTAGGTTTCGAAGTCGTTACTTTTATGATACTTCGTTTACTGATGGTGTAGTCTCCTTTTAGGATAACATCAATTTCTTTAAAGATTTCCTCTTTTTTAAAATTCGCCAAAAAGCCCAATCTTCCCATGTTAATCCCAACAATCGGAATTTCCAACTCTTGGATAAAAGACATCGCGCTAAGAATCGTCCCATCGCCTCCAAAACTGAAAACATAGTCCACACCTTTAGCTTTTAGATCTTCTTTAGTTTGAAATGTGTCGTAACTACTAGAGAATTTCATGTTTTTTGCCATGTCTGCGTGCAACACAATTGGGATGTGTCTTAACTCCAACTCCGAGATAAACTTATTGAGATACAAAAAGCTATCAAAATCTTTCTTTTGAGAATATATTGCTGCAACCATAGCCTAAAACTCCAAGTATTTTTGGAAAAATCCAAAGCGATCTTTTAACAGATCTTCTTTTTGATCGTTATAAAATTTATTAATCACGGTATATCCAAAACGCTCAAAAGTCTCATCAATAGAGCTAAGATTGTCCTGACTTATTTTTAAAGTTAATTCGATGTGATCTTCTTTAACAGCCGTTATAAAACAACCATAAAGTTTAGAATTGTTACTTTCTATAATCTTAGCCACTTCAACCATCGAATAATGTAGACTGTTAGTTTGCACCGTCAATATAGCGCCAGCTTCCGAAAATATTGGATATTTTGAAAACTCGCTAAAGATATCATCACAACAGATATAGCCGAGAAATTTTTCGTCACTATTAATAACTGGGACAACATTGGTATTAAAAGTATGAAACAACTTAATAGAATCCCAAATGTTACTATCTTCCGAAATTGCAAATTTCTCGAAGTGCATCGCAAGACTACCCAACTGCCCTTCTGGACTATCTTCCAAAAAAGACTGACTAAGCGCACCCATGTAGATGCCCTTCTTTTTTATGAAAATATGTGAATATCCAAATTCCTTTGCCAACTCCGAAGCTTCTTCAATAGAATCGGAAATGCTGAACGCCGGAAAATCTTTGGACAAATAGTCTTTTATATACATATTGCTAAGTTAAAAAAAGCATTCGAATTCTTAGAGTCTGTTTATGGTTTTTAATAAAATTTTTATATTAAATCCTTTCGCAATTTTGGTAGAAAATATCAAACACCCCACAATTTAGTATTCTTCGAATAACTTTTTGTCAAAAAAATTTGGTTTTTAAAAAATAAAAAGCTTACCTTTGTCGCCTTTCATTTTTACTTTTTATTAGATTTATTTCGAACTGCACTGGCAATTGCTAATGCAGTTTTTTGTTTTTATACACCTAGCGCTTTCGCAAATTCCCACATAACAATCCCTCCACACACGCTTACATTAAGGGAATGCTTTGTCCCAAGTTGTGGAATTTCTAGCAAAACATCACAGTCCGAAACAATCTCATCACTGATGCCGTCTACTTCGTTTCCGAGAACTAAGGCATACTTTTTATCCTTATTTATTTCAAAATCTGTTAAAATCACACTATCAGTGGTCTGTTCGATACCACAAACTACGAAATCGTCGTCTTGCAATTTCTTGATCGTCGACTTCACATCTTCGTCATATTCCCAAGTTACACTTTCGGTGGCGCCTAGGGCAGCCTTGTGAATTTCGCGATGTGGCGGTTGTGGTGTTATGCCACACAAGATAATTTTTTCAATTAAAAAAGCATCAGCCGTACGAAAAGCTGCACCAACATTGTGCATACTTCTTACGTTATCCAACACAACAACTAAAGGAATTTTCTCAGTTTCCTTAAAAGTTTCGACATCGATTCTTCCTAGTTCTTCTAGTTTTAATTTTCTAGCCACAATCTATTTTTTAAATATTAAATCCACATTTTTACCAATATTCTGAGCCAAAGTCTCCATTGGGATGTCGTTAACGTCATTATTAAATGGATCTTCGATTTCTTCTGCGATAATCTCCAAACTCATCAAAACATAGTAAATAAACATGGTCAAAGGCACCATAAAATATCCAATATTAATAACATACGCCACAGGCAAAGCCAAAACAAAAAGCAAAATAAACTTTTTGATAAACGATGAATAAGAATATGGAATTGGTGTATTTTTAATTCGTTCGCAACCGCCAGTAAGTTCTAGAAAACCCGATAACTGGTTCTCCAAAAACAAATAATCAACATCTGTAATAATACCTTCTCTGTTAAGTTGCTTAATTTTTTGCATTAAAATAGAAGCCAACTCAATGGGAGCATTGTGTTTTAATCCTTCTTCAAGTTTCGAAAACTCTTCATCCAAAGCCAATCTAGTGGATTCTTTAGAAAGATGTTTGGCCAGAAACAAAGGAAAATAGCGCAAATATTTTGCAATTTGATCTTTGTGATGTTGTTCTTCTTTTGGTAAAATTGCATTAATCTTGATAGCAAAATTTCTAGTATCATTCACCAATTTTCCCCAAAGTTTTCGCCCTTCCCACCAACGGTCGTAGGCGGTATTTGTCCTAAAAACCAACAACAAAGAAAGCACAAAACCCAACATACTATGTACCAAACCAACATTAGTAACCGTCGATTTGCTTGTCAAATCTAGATATTCGATTTCTAAATAAGCGATGCCGAAAGAATACAAACCTACCAATAACATTGTCGGAAACAATAACTTCAGCGTATCTGTTTTGTGCAAACTCAGAACGGTTTTTAGAAAGTCTTTGGTGTTATATATGCGCATCGTAACGACAAAGATAAAAATTCTATCTTTTTTGTCTTCTTCAAAAAGATAATTTCTGTTAATTCTGGTCGAAACTTTTGAAGCCTAAACGAATTTCGTATTTTTGAAATCCAATTTTTGATTATGGCAAAGGCAAAGAAAGAAACTCCGTTGATGGGTCAATACAATACAATAAAAGCTAAATATCCAGACGCTTTGTTGCTATTCCGTGTTGGCGACTTCTACGAAACTTTTGGCCAAGATGCCATCAAAACGTCCCAGATTTTAGGCATTGTTTTAACCAAACGTGCTAATGGTGATGGTCACATCGAGTTGGCTGGCTTTCCGCACCATTCTGTAGATTCTTATCTTCCAAAGTTGGTAAGAGCTGGGATGCGTGTTGCGATTTGCGATCAATTGGAAGATCCAAAAATGGTGAAAGGTATTGTTAAACGTGGTGTTACAGAATTGGTAACGCCGGGAGTTACCTTTAACGATCAAGTTTTAACATCGAAGAAAAACAACTTCCTACTTTCACTTCACAAGGAAAAAGAAAAATTCGGAATGGCTTTGGTCGATGTTTCGACAGGAGAATTTTTAGTAAGCGAAGGTCCATTGGAAAAGCTTTTACACATTGTTCACACTTTTGATCCAAGCGAAATTATTTATCAACGAACTTCCGAACTTCCTAGCCAGCTAAAGAATAAAAACTCTTTTAAACTAGAAGATTGGGCATATCAATATAATTATGCTTACGAAAAGCTCACTTCGCATTTCAAAACCAACTCGTTAAAAGGTTTCGGGATTGAAGATCAAAAGTTAGGCGTAACGGCAGCAGGTGCTATTTTCGCTTATTTGGTGGAAGATACACACCATGCACTTTTACAACACATCACCAAAATCCAAAATATTCCGCAAGACGATTATTTGATGATGGACAATTTCACTTTAAGAAATTTAGAAATCGTTTATTCATCGAATTATCAAGGCAAATCTTTACTCGATATTATTGATAAAACTAAAACGCCAATGGGCGGACGTTTGTTAAGACGACGTTTGATTTTACCTTTAAAAAACATCAGCGACATCAACAGAAGACTCAGCCTGATTGAGTTTTTAAATAAAGAAGATCATTTAAAATACGAAATTGAAGAACTTCTAAAAGGCATTTCTGATTTGGATAGATTGGTTGGTAAACTGGCTGCGGAGAAGATTTCACCGAAAGAATTAGGTTATCTTCGTCAATCGATTATCAATATTCAAGAGATAAAAGCCAAACTCCACAATTTCCCCGATGTAATGGCGTGGATTGATCCTTTCAACAATATGGAAGACCTCATCCGATATTTGCAAACACATCTTAACGAAGATTTGCCTGTTAACATCAACAAAGGAAATGTCATTAAAGCTGGGATTTCTGAAGAGCTGGATCACCTGCGCGGTTTACAAAGTAAAGGTCGTGGCTTTTTGGATGATATGTGCGCACGAGAAATTGAACGTACAGGAATCTCAAGTTTAAAAATAGATTTTAATAATGTTTTTGGCTATTATATTGAAGTCCGAAACACGCATAAAGACAAAGTCCCTGAGGATTGGATTAGAAAACAAACTTTGGTAAATGCCGAACGTTACATCACTGAAGAACTTAAAGAGTACGAAAGTCAAATTCTCGGTGCCGAAGAAAAAATCTCGCAACTGGAACTTCAACTCTATAGAAATTCTTGCGAAGAAGTTTTGATCTATATCGACCAAATTCAAGAAAATTCGCGTCTTGTTGGCGAATTAGATTGCGCTGTTGGGCTGTCAAATCTTGCCATTGAAGACAATTATACAAAGCCAATTCTTAATGATAGTTTTGCAATTGACATCAAAGAAGGTCGCCATCCAATTATTGAAAAATCGCTTCCACTCGGTGAAAAATACATTCCGAATGATATTTTTTTAGATAAAGATTCTCAGCAGATTATTATGGTCACTGGTCCCAATATGGCTGGTAAATCGGCGATATTGAGACAAACTGCTATTATTGCTTTGTTAGCACAAATTGGAAGTTTTGTTCCTGCTAAACATGCAGAAATCGGCACTTTAGACAAAATATTTACAAGAGTTGGTGCCACAGATAACATCTCTGCGGGGGAATCTACCTTTATGGTGGAAATGAATGAAGCCGCGAACATCCTGAATAATATTTCGGAGCGAAGCCTTATTCTGCTAGACGAAATCGGTCGCGGGACTTCAACTTATGATGGTGTTTCTATCGCTTGGGCTATTGCAGAATATCTTCATCAACACGCGTCGCAAGCCAAAACTTTGTTTGCAACACACTACCATGAACTCAACGAAATGACATTGAATTTTGAACGTATCAAAAACTTCCACGTGTCAATCCAAGAGAATAAAGGCAACATTATTTTTCTTAGAAAATTAGTGTCTGGCGGTAGCGAACACAGCTTTGGTATTCATGTTGCGAAGTTGGCTGGGATGCCTTCAAAAGTGGTAAATAGAGCTGGCGAAATTTTAAAAACTTTAGAATCCAACAGAACATCGTCAGAGAATTCTGGAGAAAAAATAAAACGTGTGACCGAAGAAAACATGCAGTTGTCATTCTTTCAATTAGACGATCCCGTTTTAGAAAATATTCGCGAAGAGTTGACAAAAATCGACATTAATACATTAACACCAATTGAAGCTTTGATGAAGTTAAACTCCATCAAAAAAATGATTGGTGGTTAATCTAAAACGTGGAAATCAACTGCTGAACGGCTTTTCCGTCAACTATTTCCAAACACTTTCAGTAAGCGCCAGCGCCATCACTGTTTTGCGAATAAAAGAAATAAGTGCGATCCTCAAACTTAGAAACGCCAATGTAATCTGTGTTTATAGCAAACTGAAACATATTTTTGACGGCTTCTTTAGGAAACGTAATTTTAACTTTGTTATACGTTACAATCACTTTGTCTAACTCATTCATTTCAGGAAGAATATCACCCTCAATTCCCCAATGTCTTGCGTCGTTAATTTTCGAAATAAAATGACCGTCGCTTTTCGTTATTTTATGTTTTTTTAACGTCAAAATCTTTTACTGTCATTTCTAAACTAAAATTTTCGTCGAACAACATATAGCCGTTTTTGATTTCTTTAACTGAAAGATTTGTAAAATACCACGTAGTATCTACTTTTTGTTTTAGCTCATCGGTATTTCCTTTCTTCTTTCCTGCTTTTTCAAAAGAGGATTTGAGGCTAGGTTTTTCGTTAATTATCAACTGAAAAAAAATATCGTTAGCTCTGTTTTTAATTTTCACATAAGACAAAATTTGAGTTTTATTATTTCCTAAACTATCTTTGCCAATGAAGTTTTCTAATAATTGCAAAGTAGCCGAAAATGTAACTCTCTTAACCTTTCAACCGTTAAAAAGACTTCCATTTATAACTATTAAACAGTCTGATAATTTATCAACACTGAAAACATCATACACATTTAACAATTGCACGTGAGATTCCTTGAAATCACCTTGCGTGAAATCCCAATTGCGCTTTTTTGGTGCTTCCTTTTTATCTATCGTTTTCTTGGCGCATGATGTCAGAAGAGAAGAACTTAATAATAAAAATAGAAGTTGTGTTTTAATGTTTTTGTAGATTTTTCATGCTGAATCATTTAAAACTTAATTCCCTTTAATGAATTTCAAGATTTTATCAAAATAAGTTTCGTTTGGGTTTTCGATAATATTCCCACAAACGAAACATTCAATTTGATTCTTTTTGCTAAAATTTGCCTTCAAATCTTCCCATTGATAATAGGATAGTTTTTTGAATGCTGGATTATCATATACAACATCATAATTTAAGATTTTGTCCGACCCAAATCTTTTGCAGAATGCATTTTTGGGTTTTGGCGTTTTAAGTAATGTTTCGATTTTATCTAAAAAAATTTGTCTTTTTTCAAAGATAAAATTTGCTATTTCTTCCTGAGTTTCTGGCGTATATTGAGCAAATCTGTACTTGTAGAAAAACGCCAATTCTTGGTCTGTAAAATCTTGCAAACTGATTAAAATAGCACTTATTTTGATGAAAAAATTAAAGTCGACATTGTGTGGAAAGCTACAAGCTGGATGCAATAACACCGTAATATGCCAAAATGGAAACCATTAGCCAAGCAATTTCCGCTGAAATTTGTTTTTCCTGGTTTATGAAAACAATACTTTCGTAAATAAGAAAAATAACCGATCCTAAAACGGCAATAACTGAAATAACAAAAACACCTAAAATGATGTTTTCATAATGCATCCACAGATAAAAATAGTTTTTGAAAAAAGAATGTTGAATCGCAAAAAGAATAATAAATGCGTACACCGAAAGCTGGATTTTAAATATTTTCGCGAGATTCATTGGATCTTTGTTTTATAGATTAAAGAATCGCGATTAGACGTTTTCACTTTCAAAGAGTCGAAATATTGGCGATGCTCAAAGTTTTTATCGAAATCCGCAACATATTTTCTTATCAATTCTAAACTATCTTTCGAATGATCTTGGGCAAATAATTCGAGGCCAAAATTTTGTTTTTAAGTGATTTTTCCTGATTTTAAATCACGAAAATAACAAAACTTATCCACGACATTTCCTGTTTGCATTTCTAATGAATATTTTGCATTCAGATCAGAAATGAGATTACTTGTTTTTAACGAAGGTCTATATATACGCATCCGTTTCATTTCCCAAATAAAAGGATTTAAATAAATAAGCATCGGCAAAAGTATGGCTGCAATTGGAAGAAACGTTATAATTTTTTTTCATTTTTATTTATTTAAATAAAATTGTAGAACTGGTTCTAAAATCGGAAATTGTATCTTTTTGGTGATAAAACAATTGACTTTCAAAAACAGCTGAATCAATAGTTATTCTATAAAAATTTTTATTGATCAGAAAGTCATAGGTTTTAGATGTCCTTGGCGAAAACTTGTCAAGCTCTTTTTCGTTTTGTGTTAAAAGGTTTGATTTTAAATAACTAAATGATCCCAGATATTTATAAAAATATTGGCGGAAAAATCAAGGGTCATTTTACCAATAAAAAAGTGCATGAAAATCTCTTTATAAAACAAACTAAAAAAGGACACGGAAATTCTTTTGAAGATGGCGTTCCTGACGAATATACTTTGCTATCCGATATGAAAACTACTAAAGCTTTAAAAATATGTTGTTGCGAAGCGACTTTAATAAATGAAGGCGACTTGAATGGCGATGGATTGGACGAAATATCTGTTGTACAAGCACCATTGAATGGCTGCACTTACACATTGAGTACTTTCACCAATGTTAATGGGACTTGGAAAAAACTTTTCGAGCCTTTCTTGCTTTCAAATGGATGCTAACCAATTAATAACAAAGATTTGCTCGATAAAGTATTTGTTGAAAAAGGAATTATTTACAGTTTGCAAGTTGATCCAAATGATGAAAACCAAAAACCGAAAAAATTAAAAAAGAAGAAAAACTAGTATGAAATTAACATTCAATTTTAAAAACCTCATCATTGCAGTTATTATTTTCATTATCGAGTTTTTAATTGCCACAACTTTTAAAGATATCGTCTTCGTAAGAGCTTATCTAGGCGATGTTCTTGTCGTGATGTTGATGTATTATTTTGTGAAGGCTTTTGTAGAGGTTGACAATACCAAATTAATAATTGCGCTTTTAATTTTTTCTTGTGTTATTGAGTTTTTGCAATACTTTCATTTTGCAGAGATGATCGGTTTTAAAGATAATAAAATCGCGATGATTGTCCTCGGCAATTCTTTTAGTTGGATCGATATTCTGTATTATTTGGCTGGTGGATTAATATTGTATTTAATTGAAGTCTTAGCAAAATCAAAGTCTCGTTAGTATGGCAGGAATTTTAGTTTTAGCAATAATTATTCTGGCCGTTGTTATTTTCTTTTTTTCAACAATTGAAATAAAAGGGAAAAGAATTTCGGTTGGCAGCATCACATTTTTATCGAGCTACTTTCTGTCCTTAGTTGTCTTTGTTTTTGGTTTGATGACGCATGCTGAAGATTTTAATATTGCTATTGATCCTATTGATTCTTGCTACATTCCGTCCGGGGGAAAACATATTTTTAGTTTGCTTTTTTACTTTATCATTTTTAATATTTCCGCATTTCTTATTTGGAAAAAAGGACGGATTCTTCCTCTTTTAAGTTTAGTTTTAAGCTTAATATTTTTAATAATTGATGCGATTATTAGCTTTGATGTTTAGATAATGCTCTCGAAGAATGTTGCAGGATTTTTCGCCAAAAATTCATGGGATTGTCCGCAGAAATTATGACAAATACGTTTATAATTTATCCAAAAATATAAACTCCGAATTGGGTTCTAACCTTACTTATATTTTGATGAAACCTTTGGAACTGATATTTCTAATTTCTTTATATCTTTTGGAAACCAAACCTGAACAAAAAATTTCTAACCAATACCGATGAGTGCATTATTAAAATCTTTCCTGAAACGATTATTGCTAATTGTCATCCCGATGGTTGCTTTATATTTCTATGCACAGATAGCTTTTGAAGCCAATAGTCGTCGCGAACATCGTACCGATGCTGGACTCGGAATTGCATTTCTTGCGACTGGACTTTTGCTGGTTTTGTTTCTGATTTTTCTTGTTGATATCATTAAAAAAATCCGAATCAAAAACTATAATATTGTAAAAATTGATGCCGTTTTTCTTTTGATTTTATCAACGCCAATTGCGTATCTCATTTGTCAAATCACAAGCCGAAATTGCTTTTGCACAAGTATTATTAAAATTGGAGATACGCTATTTTAAAATTTAAAAATGATGAAAAAATTAATCTTACTTTTTGTCTTATTTACCTTAACTAAAACTGTTTTTGGGCAAGAAAAAAAATCTGTTTTGCTAACAAAAGCTTTGCAGCAACTTAATCTAAAGGCATCTCAAATAACCTGAATCTTTTCACCGAAAAAGTTTTGCCCAACAATAAAGCGCAAAGTGTTCTTCTGATTCCAAAATATAAAACCAACGAGCAAGATGAATACGGAAATTATTTTTTAGTGATGGATGCCATTGTTCTGGTTGTTGACAACGCCTCTGGAAAAATCCTTTATCGAAACATCGAGCCAGAAGCTTGGGTTTCTGATGCGATGATTTTGGAAAGTCTTGTTATTGACACTGGATTGTATATTCTTGCAGATCAAAAAAGAGCTTTTGGTGTACGTGTTAGTACACATAATACGAGCGGACCCAATCCTTTTGCACTGGAAGAATTAAAACTGTATCTCGTCGATAATAAAAAACTTAACAGAATAACAGACAACATTACAGTCTATCAAAATTCTGGCGATTGGGATACGAAATGTAACGGCGAATTTTCGACAGAAATTACAAGTATCGAAGTCGATAACAAAAATAAAAGTAATGGCTTAAATAATCTAAAACTAAAAACTAGCATTAAAAAAGAAATCAGCACTTTGATAAAAGGCGATTGCAAAACGAAAATTGTTGACACTAAAGAAAATGTGGTATTAAAATTTAATGGAAAAACATATAAAAAACATATAAATAAAACTAAAAGAATAAAATTTTGAAACGACTTTATCTTTATCTATTGTCCAATTTTTTTGTGCTTTTTATTCTTAGCTTGCTAATCTCACAGGTATTAATACGTTTATACATGGACGACGCAGACAATTCGGAAGGCAAATTCGTACAGTTTTTGATGTTTATTGTTGCCGTTTTATCAATGCAAGCGAGTATCTTTTTGAGTGTTTCGAGTGGAAGTATTTTTCTAAATTTAATTCCTGCAGTTCGGAAAAATTGGCTGTTATCTTTTATAAGTTTTTGCGGAATTTCCTTAGGCTATTTAGTCTATCTTTTCTGTGATAATCTTAGTGATGCTTTTTCTAAAATAAGTGACTTTATTAAAGCAACAAAACCTTATTTAATCATGCTTACAACGCAATTTATTTTGACTTTTATAAGCTTTATTATTTTTAGAAAACGATTTAACAATATGGGAACTTCAAAACTAACTACCAATGACGATTGATATTTTACATACTTTCTCTGACATTATTTTTGGTTTAAAACCTTTAGCGCAATGAAGAAGATTTTATCATAACACTTATTTTATTCGGCGCATTTGTCTTTTTACTATTTTTAATTTTAGGTGTTGTTAGTAGACTTTTGTTTATCGTCATTGTCATTGGTTTGGTGAGCGCTGGTATTATTTCGACATCGGTTTTGGTAGGATTTCAGCAACGATCTGTCAGCAAAGCATTTAAAACATTTTTCATAGTTTCACCCACATTCGGCAGTACAATCGTTTCAGTAATTGCATTTTTGTTCACTAATATGGTTTACAAATGGGAACAAAAAGATAGTTCTATTTTCGCCAGAATCCTTTGTGGAATTGGGTTTGGATGTTTATTCGGATTTTTGATGTACAAGGCTTTACATAAAATAATCTTATTTCTCCAACGAAAATACAAACTCATCACCAACAAAAAAGAACTTGATATATAAAACAAAAAACTCCCAAAATTTCGAGAGTTTTAATATTTTTAAAAAGATAAAGCAACTACTAAATCGGAATAAAAATTACCGCTGCAACCGCTGCAACTGCGATAATCACGCTCATCAAATAATCTGTTTTTTTGATTTCTCTAACTTCGCTTCTTAAGACTTCTTTTTGTTCGCCATTATTAAGTTTTCCG
Organism: Soonwooa sp.; assembly: GCF_032062245.1. Classification (NCBI taxonomy): domain Bacteria; kingdom Pseudomonadati; phylum Bacteroidota; class Flavobacteriia; order Flavobacteriales; family Weeksellaceae; genus Soonwooa; species Soonwooa sp. The sequence goes on along the minus strand of NZ_DAMBQF010000005.1, from coordinate 15,562 downwards.
TAGATTTTATCAGCATCGACTTTTAGAACTTCCATTTTTATCGTTTGTGCATCGTTAGTTCTAATCGTGTATTTTTTATACAATTCCAAAGTGTTGTCATGCAATGGTTTTTGCACATCTACAACTCTCGTTTGACACGACGCTAACAATAGCAAAGAGAAAATCCCAAGGATTCCTAAATATTTTGAGAATAACTTCATTTTAAATTTTTTTCAAAAATAATAAAATAGTCTTACTTATCGACCAAAGCTGTCATAATTATCTTCCGCATATTTTATCATACGACTAAGAAGCGCAACATTTTCTTTCTCCATCGGCGATAGATCATTATCCACGTTATTAGAAACAGGAATATACCAATCTTGATAATCGAAAAATTGTCTATAAGTTTCTTTTTTAAATGAATAACCATGACGTGCAAACACTGCATTTTTGATAATTTCCATGTCAAGTTTTTTCATGTTTTTAAGATCTTTTTCTTCAAGTTTTTGCGTAGACGCATTTATTTTAAAAATCGCATCAGACGCATAACGTTGTTGTTCAACATCATAAGTTTGTGTTTTTCCATTTTCATCTTCATAGCTGCCTTTTCCTTTTTTAGTTGTTGTCCAATCCACAATATCCGAGTGGTCACGATCCAACATAAAATTAGGATTATAAGCAAAATCCTTTTTCAACAATCGAACAATTTTTTCAGGAAACTTAACTTTTTCTCTGTTAAAAACTTTCCAATCGCCAACCAAACTATCTTTTCTGAGACCTATTGTAAAACGTCCATCCGTTTTATCATCACCAGGTTCGTCGAGGATAAATTTTTGCGTATGTTCATTATAAATTCCACGAAAAGGACGTTGGTTGCCATTAACAACACTGTAACCATATACACTATCTTTTGTAATTCTGTTAATCTTAACCGATAGTTTTTTGATGATGTAATTGTCCTCCATATTCTCAGCATTAGGATTATATACAGTCTCGAAATCCCCTGTATAAACCCCATACAACTCTTTATGAAACTCTGGTTCTACAACAGCAGCAACAGAATCTTTTTTAGTCTCATCTTTTTTGACTTCAGTATCTTTTTTGCATGAACTTAGTCCAAGTGAAGCAGCGACCAATGCAAGAATTAAATTAGTTTTCATAGTTTAATTTTTTCTTTCTTTTTATTAAATATTCGACCAATAAGATGTTTGGAATCCAACCCAACCAAGCAATGATTTGGTAAACGTCCATTGGATTAGGATGGAATAAATATACTAAAATTACTTTCCACAAACGCAAGGTTACCGCTGAAAAACACAAGGCGTAACTTCGCCACATCCAATGTTGGTGCGCTTGGATATTTCGATTTCTTATTTCCTGATAAGCTTTGTAAGTTGTATAAAACCAAAGAATTCCGAGGATGATAAACGAAATTTTCGAGAAGATTCCGCCATTCGCAAAAAAACCCATGTAGATACCTGATGTTGATGAAAATAGCAAAGTTAAAATCACATAGATTCTCCCCGATAAACGATGCAGAGTTTTTAAACTTTTATTAAAAAATAAAGCCACAAATCCAGCAATCAACACAAAAATACTGGTGTACACATGGGTATGGAAAATCGTCAAATATTCTGGTCGTGCCTCAACTTCGGTTTGTTTAATTGCTAAAAAATTAGCCATCGAATTGTAAGGAATGTACAATAATGTTATTCGCAACATCAACACAAAAAAGTAGATAAAACCGAGCAAAATTGCGGCTTTAAAAATATTGTGCTGAATATTTTGCTTAATTAACATATTATCTCATATTAAGTTCTTGCGCGATGAGCCAAGCTTCGCTCCAACAAGCTTGGAAGTTAAATCCACCTGTTATCGCATCGATATTTAAAACTTCGCCCGCCAAAAACAAATTCGGAACCACTTTGCTTTCCATGGTTTTGAAATTAATTTCTTTGAGGTCAACACCACCAGCCGTTACAAACTCATCTTTGAAGGTGCTTTTTCCTTCTACCTGCAATTTCATTTCGCAAAGATTTCCAGCCAAAACTTGCATTTCTTTTTTGCTGATATTCGAAATCTGCTTTTCAGAATCTACTTTTGAATACGCTAAAAGGCTGTTCCAAAAGCGATTGGTGACATTATAGATTTTGCTTTGTCCAATGGTCTTTTTCGGATTACTTTCTTTAAAACCAATAAAATCCTCCTCCGCTTCTTGTATCGACTTAGAAATAAAATTAACCAAAATCTCAAACTTGTAATTTTCGCGTGCCAACAATCTTGCGCCCCAAGCAGACAATTTGAGAACCGCTGGGCCACTAAGTCCCCAATGTGTTATTAACAAAGGACCGCTTTCTTCTAGTTTTAATTTTGGAATGCTGACTTCTGCCCATTCGAAGCTGGTGCCCGGATGTTCGGCCAGCAAAGGATTTTTGATATTAAAGGTAAATAACGACGGTACCAAACTCACGATTTTGTGACCAAGATTTTCGACCAATTTCAGAGATTTTGGTGCACTTCCTGTTGTAAAAACAACATAATCCGCTGAAAAATTTCCCGATTTTGTTTCGATTAAAAACTGATCTTCGGTTTTAGAAATTTGGCTTACCGTTGCTTGGGTAATGACCTCAACATTTTTGTTTTTGGTTTCGGTTTGTAACGCATTAATGATGCTTTGCGATTGATTGCTCTCTGGAAAAATACGATTGTCATTTTCGATTTTTAAAGATACGCCTCGGCTCTCAAACCACTCCATTGTGTCGCCTGGCTGAAATTTGCTGAAAACACTGCGCAATTCTTTTTCGCCGCGTGGATAGAACTTCACCAAATCTTGCGGATCAAAACAAGCGTGCGTCACGTTGCAACGTCCTCCTCCAGAAATTTTCACTTTTTGGAGAACATCTTTGTTTTGTTCTAAAATTTTGATTTGATATTTATTTTCGTCCAGATTGGCTGCGCAGAAAAAGCCTGCAGCGCCGCCTCCGATGATTACAACTTGCTTCATCAACCTTATGCTATAGATTTTAGTTTCAAAAGTACGATTTTTATAAACCATCTTTATTGACTAATTTTGAATCTTTGAATTTTTGCAATAGGGATGGAAGCGGCATCCTTTTTCCGGAGTGAGGTGGCGGAGCGCAGCGGATCCCACCGAGCGGAGGGAAAAGATATAGCGAACAGCCCGACCCGAGCGGCTGCCAAAAGCTGTGGCGAGGGAATTGCCCAAAATAATAGACAAAACATGGAAAAATATTTTTATAAATTCGATGTGAGATGGAGCGACATCGATGCGAACCGCCACCTTGCCAACTCGTCGTACATGGCGTATTGCGCACAAGCGAGAATGGCTTTTATGAACAAAGAAAAAATGGGATTGGCGCAGCTTAATCGTTGGGGAATTGGTCCTGTGATTTTGCACGAAAGATTTTCGTTTTTTAAAGAAATCTATGCCGATCAAGTGGTATATGTTAGTGTAGAAATTGCTGGAAACTCCGAGGATGCGTCGATTTATCAATTTGTACATAACTTCTATTTGCCAGATGGTACACATTGCGCGATTGCCGAAGCGACAGGCGTTTGGATTGATATGATGTTGAGAAAAACGACAACGCCGCCAGATGATATTATTTTGGCTTTGGATAAATATAAAACGTCTGACACAAAGATTATGACGAGAGAAGACATTAAGAATCTGCCTTTCCGACCAGCGAATATCGATCCTGAAATTTTTAGTATTTAAGATTATGTTTGAAGATAAATCACAAGAATTAACGCCCATCTCCAAACTTGGAGAATTTGGTCTGATAAAGCATCTTACCGAACATTTTCCGTTGGAGAATTCGACTTCGGAATTGGGTGTTGGCGACGATGCTGCCATCATAAATCCTGATGGAAAAAAAGTGGTGGTTACAACGGATGTCTTGGCAGAAGGTGTGCATTTCAACTTGGGTTATGTTCCGCTAAAACATTTGGGATACAAAGCGGTTGTGGTTAACCTTAGCGACGTTGCTGCGATGAATGCTATGCCAACACAGATTTTGGTTTCGTTGGCAGTTTCTAACCGTTTTCCTGTGGAAGCTTTGGAAGAATTGTATGCTGGAATTCAGTTGGCTTGCAAGCATTACAAAGTGGACTTAGTTGGCGGAGACACAACGAGTTCCAACTCTGGTTTGGTGATGAGCATCACAGCAATTGGCCTCGAAAATGAAGACGAAATTGTTAAAAGAAGCGGTGCAAAGCCCAATGATCTCTTGATAGTTTCTGGTGATTTGGGTGGCGCTTATTTAGGACTTCAGATCTTGGAAAGAGAGCATTCGGTGTTCTTGTCAAACCCAAATATGCAACCTGAAATGGAAGGTTACGACTACATCCTCGAACGTCAACTAAAACCTGAAGCAAGAACGGATGTTAAAAATACTTTGAAAGAGTTAGGCATCAAACCTACGTCTATGATTGATATTTCGGATGGTTTGGCGTCAGAAGTTCTTCATCTTTCTGATCAATCTAAAGTTGGTTTCCGCGTTTATGAGGAGAAAATTCCGTTGGATAATTTAACGATGAGCACAGCCGAAGAATTGAATCTAAATCCTGCAATGGCAGCGCTTAACGGCGGTGAAGATTATGAATTGTTGTTCACGATCGCACCTGAAGATTTTGATAAAATCGTTGGACATCCAGATTTTAGTATTATCGGTCACGCTACTGAATTAAATGATGGCAATCACCTTATCGCACGAGGTTCTAACCAAATGATTCCGCTTACAGCGCAAGGTTGGGATGCTTTTTTGAATAAAGAGTAATTTGATAATTAGAAGGCTTTCAGAGCTTTGAAACTCTGAAAGCCTTGTTGGAAATACTAAATGCAAAAAGACCTCAATTGAGGTCTTTTTTATGTTTTTCGATGGCGCTTTTGACAACATCAATTATTTTTAATTCTTCATTTTCCCAACAAAGTTCTTCGGAAGCTTTATCAAGATTGTCTTTATAGAAAGTTTTTCCGTTGTTGAGGACAATATTAATTTTGTCAGCAAGATGTTTTGGATCGTGTGAAGTAATGGTTTCCCCAACTCCAAATCCTGTTGCAATCCTTTTTAATTCAGGGAAATCCGAAACAACAACAGGCACCTTCGCTTGGACATAATCCGAAATTTTATTGGGTAAGGAGTAATAATAACTGAGTCCTTTATTTTCTTCAATGCTGAGCCCAACATCAGCAGTAGGTGTTATTTTTCGTAAATCCGCAGGATAAAGTTTGCCAAGAAATTCAACTTTTTCTAGGACTTTATATTCTTCTGCAATTGCACGAAACTCAGTTTCCATTGGTCCGCCACCAGCAATTTTTAAAACCGCATTATCGACATATTGCATGGCCATAATGGCTTTATCAATTCCTCTAGAATAGTTAAGCCAACCTTGGTACAAAATAATTTTTTTTTGCTCCGAATCAATCTGTTGTACATCTTGTTTTCGTGGAAGATTCCTAACAACTGTTGGCCTTTTTATGCGATATTCTTTTACAAACCAATCTGCATAAGAATCGCTAGCTGTTATCATATTTTCCAGCTTGTGAAAATAATTTTTTTCGATCCATTTCCAAAATTTCTGTGACGTTTTACCTTGCACAGAAGGCATTTCGCTAAACATTTCGTGGCTATCAAAAATCAAAGGAATATTTAATTTTTTGGAAAGTTTAAAATTTGGAAGAATCGTTTCTAAATCATTGGAGTATAAAACGGAATTTTTGTCAGTTCTTTTCTTTAATTCTTTATAAAGTTTGAACATAAATTCCGGATAAGCTAACTTCAAAGTTTTGGATTTCAATGGAATGCGCGTTACAGGATAACTACGTTGCATGTCTGGCGCGCCTCCCCAATCGTTGCCTATTAGCTCAACATCGTAACCATTATCAATAAGTGTTTGACAAGTTTTTTCGACACGTTGGTCGGTGTAAAGATTACTGAAAACACTTACTATAATTCGCATTAAGTTGATTTTTTAATAAAAATATGATAGACTTGGACCAAAGCCAAAATCCCATTTGGAATGATAACTGGCCAAAGCAATCCGTTATAAATACCATAAATGACGAAGCAAACGCAACCGAAAAAATTAATAATCCTGATGCTTCTTACTTTGCTCGTCAAAAAGCTACCAATGATGAATACAGAAGCTAAATAGCCAACGTACTCTACCCAATTATTGTCCATGATTTTTAGTTTCAACAAACTTACTGAATTTTAAAAATTCTAGAAAAAATAATGTCAGAAAGTCCATTTTTTTAGAATGGTAGCAAATTTGCAAAACAAAAAGTGTAAAATTCAATATTTTTTGTTGTAATTTTATTTTAACTATTAACACGGAGATAAAAAATGGATTATAAATTTTCAGATGGTTTGAACCGCGTGTTCAAACAGAGTAAAAACGAAGCAAGGCGTCTCCAAAGCGAGTTTCTAAACACCGAACATTTTTTGTTAGGTATTATTAAAACAGAAAACTCTGCTAAAGAAATCCTTGAAGGTCTTAACGCAGACCTAACACAAATCCGAAGAAAAATCGAAACATTGAGCACAGCAAATAGCAATCCGTTTGTTAGCAATATGGGAAGTATCTCTCTTACCAAAATGGCTGATCAATCGGTAAAACGTTCTGAGCTTGAGTGCAGACAATATCAGTCTTCGGAAATTAATACGGTGCATCTTTTGTTAGGTATTCTTTATAAACAAGAAGATCCGACTTCACATATTTTGCAGGCTTACGACATCGACTACGAGCGTGTACAATCTGATTATCAAAAAATGTTGAAAAACACAGATCAACTACCACAAAACAGTGCTTACGATGACGATGACGAGAGAGAAGATTTTTCTCAAATGAAAAAACCAACTGGTAATCTAGGAACTGGTAAAAGCAAAACGCCAACTTTGGATAATTTCGGGAGAGATTTGACGGCTTTGGCTAAAGATGATAAGCTTGATCCTGTTATCGGTAGAGAAAAAGAAATCGAAAGAGTATCGCAAATTCTTTCTCGTAGAAAGAAAAACAACCCACTTCTTATCGGTGAGCCTGGTGTTGGTAAATCAGCAATTGCAGAAGGTCTAGCACTTAGAATTCATCAGAAAAAAGTGTCGCGCGTCCTTTTCGGAAAACGTGTTATTACTTTAGATTTGGCGAGTTTGGTTGCTGGGACTAAATATCGTGGGCAGTTCGAAGAACGTATGAAAGCGATAATGACTGAGTTGGAGAAAAACCGCGACGTCATCCTTTTCATCGATGAGTTGCATACTATTGTTGGAGCAGGAAGTTCTACAGGAAGTTTGGACGCTTCTAATATGTTCAAACCTGCATTGGCACGTGGCGAAATCCAAGTAATTGGTGCAACGACTTTGGACGAATATCGACAGTATATCGAGAAAGATGGTGCTTTAGAAAGACGTTTCCAAAAAGTTATGGTAGAGCCAACTTCTATCGAGGAAACAATCCAAATTTTGCATCAAATTAAAGATAAATACGAAGAACATCACAATGTACATTATAGTGACGAAGCGATTAATGCTTGTGTTAATTTGACGGCGCGTTACATCACAGACCGTTTTTTACCAGATAAAGCGATTGACGCAATGGATGAAGCTGGATCTCGTGTTTATATTAAAAACATGAAAGTTCCGACAGAGATTATCGATTATGAGGCTAAAATCGAGGAAGTTAAAGAGCACAAGCAACAAGCTGTTAAAAAGCAAGATTATCTTGAAGCTCGTAAACTGAAAGATGAAGAGGAGCGTTTACAAATCGAACTTAATCTTGCTCAGGAAAATTGGGACAAAGATGTAAAAGAGAAAAAAGAAGAAGTTACCGAGGAAAATGTTGCCGAAGTTGTATCGATGATGAGTGGCGTTCCTGTTACCAAAGTTGGCAAAAACGAACTGGACAAACTTTCTGCGATGGATAACAAACTTAACGGTAAAGTTATCGGTCAAGAAGAGGCTGTTAAAAAAGTTGTTAAAGCCATCCAACGTAACAGAGCTGGACTTAAAGATCCTAACAGACCTATCGGAACCTTTATTTTCTTAGGAACAACAGGTGTTGGTAAAACCGAATTAGCCAAAGTTATGGCGCGCGAATTATTCGATTCTGACGATGCTTTGATCCGCATCGATATGAGTGAATATATGGAGAAATTTGCGGTGTCTAGATTGGTTGGCGCGCCTCCTGGATATGTTGGTTACGAAGAAGGTGGACAATTGACGGAAGCTGTTAGACGTAAGCCTTATGCAGTCGTTCTTTTAGATGAAATCGAAAAAGCGCATCCTGATGTATTCAATATTTTATTACAAATCTTGGATGAAGGTCACGTAACGGACAGCTTGGGTAGAAAAATTGATTTCCGTAACACGATTATCATTTTAACATCTAACATTGGGACTAGAGATCTTAAAGACTTTGGTGATGGTGTCGGATTTGGTACTTCTGCAAAGAAAACAACCAGCGATGCTCGTGCGAGAGGAACTATCGAAAATGCTTTGAAGAAAGCTTTCGCTCCAGAATTCTTGAATCGTATTGATGACATTATTATCTTCAACTCTCTTGAGAAAGATGACATCAAGAAAATTATCGATCTTGAACTTAACAAATTGTATTCTAGAATCGAAAAGTTAGGTTACAAAGTACAATTAACAGATGAAGCGCGTGACTTTATTGCCGAAAAAGGTTGGGATAAAGACTTTGGTGCGCGTCCATTAAAACGTGCAATCCAAAAGTACATCGAAGATCTTTTGGCTGAAATGTTGGTTAACAAACAAATGAAAGAAGGACAATTGGTAACGCTTAAACTTAATGATGCTAAAGATGCATTGGAAAGTGAAGCGCCAAAAAAAGAGCGTAAAAAAGAAAGCGCTGAATAATATTATTTCATATCAAATGAAAACGGGCACTCAAATTTGAGTGCCCGTTTTTTATTTTAAATTTTAAAAATTATTTTCCGCCTGCAGCCCTATAATATTCTAAAGCTTGTGGCATTGCTTCATTAATATCTGCAATTCTACTCGATGGATTTGGGTGAGTTGACAAGAATTGAGGTACCGCACTACCTTTAGAAGAAGCTTCCATTCTTTCCCAAAAAGCTGGTGCTGTTCTTGGATCGTAACCAGCCATCCCCATAAGATATAATCCCATTTTATCAGCTTCTCGCTCTTGTTTTCTTCCGTAAGCTAATAATCCTACTTGTGCCCCAATTGGATAAACTTGCTGGAAAATACTAGCCCACTGTGCATTGTTAATTGAACTTCCCAAAATAGAACCACCATATTGTGCAAGCATAGCTTGAGAAATACGTTCGTTACCGTGACCTGCCAAAGCATGAGAGATTTCGTGTCCCATAACAACAGCTAAACCATCATCATCCTTAGTAACAGGAAGAATTCCAGTATAGACTGCAACCTTACCACCTGGCATACACCAAGCATTAAGTTGAGAATCTTGCAAAAGGTTAAACTCCCAATTATAATTCGCCAAGTCAGATTGTCGACCAATGCTTGTATAGTATTTTTCTGCAGCTTGTTTTATACGGTTTCCGACATTTTTTACACGGTTAGCATCGGCTGTACCAGTAATAACTTTTGCTTTTGACAAAGTTGTTTTGTATTCTTGAGATGCCATTGTAGCGATCTCAGAATTGTTTGCTATTTGTAACGAAGAACGTCCTGTTACGGGATTCGTTACACAGGCCATCAATGACATTGATATTGCGCCTAGTCCTAATATTTTTGTTACTTTCATAGTTTAGGATTTTATAAATATTTTCCAATTAACAATTATTATTCCAAATATCTGAAATCAAATTCTAATTAGCATTAATTTTGCTGTATTCACAACAAAAGTTAATTATGAAAAAGTTTAGTTTAATCATATTTTGTCTCGCTTTATTATCATTAAGTTCGTGTTCTACGCAAAACTATATGGAAACCACAGCGGTAGACGCAGTTATCGAAAAAGCAGAATTTACGTTTAATGCTAAATCGGCTCTGCCTACCAATTTGGATGTCATTAATGTTATGAATTCTATTCCTGGCGCGACTTCATCAAGAGTTACAAATTTGGACAGTGGTTATGGATTTGATTTAAAATCGGACAAACTAGAAGTGACACTTCCCTATTTTGGAAGATTATACAACGCAAGTTATGGCGACTTTAATAAGAATTCTTTCAGATTCGAATCTAAAGATTTCCGAGTTTCAAAAACCCAAAATAAAAAAGGAAATTGGGTGGTAACAATTAATGTCAACGACCAATCGAATACACCAACATTTATTTTGGAAGTATTCAAAAACGGAAGCGCATTTTTATCCATCAACGCTAACGACAGACAACCAATAAGTTACGACGGTTATATCTCAAATTTAAATACAAAATAGAATTTAATTTTTTTTAAATCTTACTAAGACTTCAACAATTTATTAACAAACTCACGTGCTTCAGAACTTGGATTAGACAACAATTCTGAAGCATTTTTTTTATGTTCATTAAAAGCTTCATCCAATTGTTGATTCTTTTTTGTTTGTTCTAAAATATAAGCTTGAACCCAATATTGAAAACGTTTTTCACCTTGTAGTTGTCGAACTTCTTCAAAACGTCCGCTTGATTTTTTTAAAGAAATAAAATCATCGATTTTTTCGTAAACATTTTCTAAACCTTGATGATTAAGCGCTGAGCCAAGCAAAACTGGGACTTTCCAGTCTTTTTCTTTTGGTGGCATAAATTGAAGTGCACGCGTTAATTCCAGCTTTGTATTTTTAGCTTGTTGAAGATTCTCATCCGACACTTTATTAATGAAAATAACGTCTACCATTTCCATAATGCCGCGTTTGATGCCTTGTAACTCGTCACCACCGCCGATAATTTTTAAAAACAAAAAAACATCGGAAATATCGGCAACCAAAACTTCGCTCTGTCCTACGCCAACGGTTTCTATCAAGATATAATCATATCCGGCTGCTTCACAAATTAACATGGTTTCAAAAGTTGCATTGGCAACGCCGCCCAGAAATCCAGAACTCGGACTTGGACGGATAAACGCGTTTGGATCTTTAGCAAGATCTTCCATTCTGGTTTTATCACCGAGAATACTACCTTTGTTAATCGCAGAACTTGGATCAATTGCAAGCACCGCAACTTTCTTTCCGTTCTTGATGGCGAGTTGTCCAAAACTCTCAATAAACGTCGATTTTCCCGCTCCTGGAACGCCTGTAATACCAACCCGAATTGATTTTCCTGTTAATGGCATAATCGCTTTAAGAAGTTGCTCGGCTTTTTCGCGATGTTCCAACTTCTTACTTTCAACCAATGTTATCGCCTTAGCAATCAATCTTTTATCACCAGATTTTATACCTTCAACTAAAGTTTCTAAGGATATTTCAACGCTCATCTTGAGAATTTGGAATGTTTATAAATTGTTTTTATATCTGAGTAGTTTCAGTTTTAATTTATAAATTTGAAATAACTCAAAGATCAAAAATAATGAAAAAATACCTATATACCGCTGTTTTTGCATTGACTTTGGTATATTCTTGTACCTCAAGAAATACTGCAAATAACGAAGGAAGTTCATACGGTATTACCAAAGAACAAATGGCAACAGCGAAAACGTTGTTTGACGCAAGATGTGGAAAATGCCATGATTTACCAGCAACAACAGACCATACAGCTAGCGAATGGAAACCGATTGTCGAAAGAATGGCGCCTAAAGCAAAACTAAGCGCCGAGGAAGGAACTTGGTTATTGGCTTACGTAAGTGCCAACGCAAAAAACTAAACCCAATCACATTTTTATATTAAACGGAACGCGTTTTTCAGAAATGGAAAGCGCGTTTTTATTTCACAACAAATTGAATTTAAATAAAAAAATCTTCAGGCATTCCTGAAGATTTTCTTTTCAATATATTTAATAAACGTGATTATTTAACCAACATTTTTTCTAAAATTTCTACGGCACATTTTGGAAGATTAGTTCCGGGACCAAAAATATGGTCAGCGCCGTTGGCATACAAAAATTCGTAATCTTGCTGCGGTATAACACCACCAACAACTACTGTAATATCTTCTGCACCTAGCTTTTTTAATTCTTCAACAACTTGTGGCACAAGAGTTTTGTGTCCCGCAGCCAGAGAAGAAACACCTAAAATATGAATATCATTTTCGATGGCTTGTTTTGCAACCTCTTCTGGCGTTTGAAACAATGGCGCAACATCCACATCAAATCCCATATCAGCAAAGGCTGTCGCAACAACTTTGGCACCACGGTCGTGTCCGTCCTGCCCCATTTTTGCGACCATAATTCTTGGACGACGTCCTTCTTCTTCCTCGAATTTTTCGGTTAGTTTTACCGCTTTATCGAAGTATTCATTTTTACCAGCATTCATAGCATATACACCCGAAATAGTTTTGATATTGGCTTTATAACGACCAAAGCTCTCTTCCATCGCATCCGACATTTCGCCCAAAGTAACACGACGACGTGCTGCTTCGATACATAAAGCTAAAAGATTACCTTCCGTGGTTTTCGCAGATTGACGAATTTGATTCAAGATATCTTCAACAGCGGCATTATCACGCGTTGCTTTGATGTTGTTAAGTCTTTCGATTTGCTTTTGACGAACCACAGAATTATCAATATCCAGAATCTCAATATCTTCTTGTTTTAACTGAGATTTAAACGAGTTAACACCAATGATAAATTCTTCTCCACTGTCAATTTTAGCTTGTTTAATGGCTGCTGCTTCCTCAATTCTCATCTTTGGAATACCTGCTTCTATTGCTTTTGTCATCCCACCTTCTTTCTCAACCTCATCGATGTACTTCATCGCTTCTTCAATCATCTGTTGCGTCAAGGCTTCCACCAAATCTGAGCCGCCCATTGGGTCAACAACATTGCAAATGCCGCTTTCTTGCTGCAGAATAATCTGTGTATTTCTCGCAATTTTCGCCGAATAATCTGTAGGTAACGCAATTGCCTCATCCAAGGCGTTTGTGTGCAAAGATTGCGTTCCGCCCAAAGCCGATGACAAAGCTTCGATAGCAGTTCTTGTAATATTGTTAAATGGCTCCTGCTCTGTCAAACTCCATCCAGAAGTTTGTGAGTGCGTTCTTAGAGCCAAAGATTTTTGATTTTGAGGATTGAACTGTGTTAAAAGATTTGCCCAAATATAACGAGCTGCACGCATTTTGGCGATTTCCATGAAGTGATTCATTCCGATTGCCCAGAAAAATGATAAACGTGGTGCGAAATCATCAACATTCATCCCAGCTTTTATCCCCGTTCTAACATATTCTAAACCATCAGCAAGTGTATAAGCCATCTCTAAAACTGGCGTTGCACCAGCTTCCTGCATGTGATAACCCGAAATAGAAATCGAATTAAACTTAGGAATATTTTTAGAAGTGTATTCAAAAATATCAGCGATAATCTTCATGGACGGCGTTGGTGGATAAATATAAGTATTACGCACCATAAACTCCTTAAGGATATCATTTTGGATAGTTCCAGAAAGTAAATCTTGAGAAACGCCTTGCTCTTCCGCAGCAACAATATAGAATGACAAAATCGGCAAAACCGCACCATTCATGGTCATCGAAACCGATATTTGGTCTAAAGGAATTTCGTTGAACAAAATCTTCATATCCTCCACAGAGTCAATTGCAACACCCGCTTTCCCGACATCACCAACCACTCTTGGATGGTCAGAATCATAACCTCTATGCGTCGCCAAATCAAATGCTACCGACAATCCTTTTTGTCCAGCCGCCAAGTTTCTTCTGTAGAAAGCATTGGATTCTTCCGCTGTTGAAAACCCTGCATATTGACGAATGGTCCAAGGTTTTTGAACATACATCGTGGAATAGGGTCCACGCAAGTAAGGCGCAATCCCTGCAGAATATGATTTTTCGGTTAAATTTTGAGAATCAGCAGCTGTATACGAAGACTTTAGTTGAAGTCCATCTTTTTCGAAATAGTAGATTTCTGGCTCGGTATATTGAATATTAAAATCAGGCTTTGTCGCCTTTATGGCTTGTCGCATAATGGGATTTTTATCTTTGTAAATTTACAACTTTTAGAGGACTTTATCTTACAATAAAGCCTTAATATGGAATTTTGAACTAAAATTATTCGTTATCTTCTTGCTCATAAAAACTCTCCAAAAGCTGTTTTGCAGTTTCAAGATTTTCTTCTGCAACTTTTAGCTGGACACCGTCAGAAGTCAAATTGAAAACATTATAAGTATTTGCCAACACATTGCCGAACACAAAACATTCGACATCATTGGCTTCCAAAAAAGCCTTTATCATTTGGGCTTCAGGTTCTGTATTAAAAACTTTTAGCGTTACAAGTTCCATATTTTTTAAATTTAAATAAAAAACTCAATTAAGTTATCTTGGAAGACGACTTGCTCTTTTCAGAAGTTCAGCATTAATATCATTAATTAATTGTGGACCTTCGTAAATGAAACCAGTGTATAATTGTACCAAACTAGCTCCTGCATCCAGTTTTTCCATTGCATCTTTTGTAGAATGAATCCCGCCTACACCAACAATTGGAAAGGCACGATTGCTTTTATCCGCTAGATATTTTATCATTTTTGTACTACGTTCACGAATTGGTTTTCCGCTTAAGCCACCATTTCCGATTTCAGATAAAATTTCGGGAGAAGTTTTTAAACCTTCGCGATTAATAGAGGTGTTAGAGACGATTACACCGTCAATTTTAGTTTCAGCAATCAAGTCGATAATTTCATCCAATTGATTGTTATTAAGATCTGGTGCTATCTTTAGTAAAATAGGTTTTGGGTTTGCTTTAGAAACATTGATTTTTTTCACTTCTGTGATCAACTCTCGCAGATATTCAACATCTTCCAATTTGGCGTGACTTCCAACATTCGGACAACTTACATTCAAAACAAAATAATCCACATGAGGATGAAGGCCTTCGAAACAATCCAAATAATCTTGGGTGTAATTTTCGGGAGTCGTGTTGGTGTTTTTTCCAATATTTCCACCGATGATGATTTTTCCTTTATTGGTTTTCAATTTTTCGATTGCGGCATCCAAACCATCATTATTAAATCCCATTCGGTTGATAATTCCGCCGTCTTCAATCAATCGGAATAGGCGTTTTTTTGGATTTCCAGCTTGCGCTTTTGGCGTTACAGTTCCGATTTCTACAAAGCCAAATCCTAAATCCGCTAGCTCATTAAAAAGAACTGCATTTTTATCAAATCCTGCTGCTAAGCCTACTGGATTTTTAAATTTCAAACCAAAAACTTCTCGTTCCAAACGCTTATCAACAATAGGTTTTGGAAGAAATAATCTGGTTAAAAAACCAAAATTCTTAAGCATTGAAAATGTAAAGTGATGGACTTCTTCAGGATCGAATTTGAAGAGAATTGGACGTATGATACTTTTGTACATCAAAGAAAAGTTTTACAAATTTAGTCAAATCTAAAGTGATATTAACTTATTTGGTTAAAATTAACATATAATAACTCGTAGTGCATTATTAAATTAATTCAATTTTAAGTCTATTCATTTTTCTATTG
>NZ_DAMBQF010000004.1:0-162091 GCF_032062245.1 Soonwooa sp. | reverse complement strand
ATAAAATTGTGTTAATTATTTTAACATTTGTTGCACTAAATTTCTGAAACGGCGTATTTCATCTTTATATCTCACATAATAAGGTCTTCCACTTGTTGAAATAACAGTTTTCACACTGTCATTAAAATCAACACCTTTTGCATAGAGACGAACGGTTAGAGTTCTATGATTTCCAATATCAGTAATTGCTTCTTTTTTGGGAATTTTTCCAATATTTCGCATTTTCACTGTCTTCCAGATCGTCTCTTCAAACCCTTTCACTCTTTTCTTCCCTGATAGCAACTGCTGTGAAAGACCTTTATTGCGCGACCTAAGTTCTTCAATGGTTTTTTGGCAGGTTTCTATGGCTTTGTCCCAGGCGGAAAGGATTTCAGCGATTTTTTGCTGCTCGGGAAGTGGGGGAAGCGGGATTTTATAAGGATAAACATCATTCCTATTTAATGTCGGAACTCCTGAACCCGAACCAAACCGATTAAAATTCAAATAATTAAAAAGAAAATAAACATATTTTGGTTCACTATCAATAAAGTTTGTAACCCAAAGTGAAGTATTATGAGGCCAATAATCTTCCGTTATATAAAAAACCTTTCCAATTGTTCCAGAACGTCCGGTAACAATACCTGGTGCTTTTGCCTTAAATTCATTATGAAACTTTAGTATGCCATTTGAAAAAACAACAGGGAAATTTCCAGAAACTATATTATTAATCGGCAAATCAAATCCTCTTTGTAAGGGAGCAAATTCATCAACTCTCTTCACCTTCCAACCTTCAGGAATGAGTCCGATGGAAGTTTGTTTGTAGCCTTGTGGTACTTCCATTCTAGACTAAATTTAATTCTGTTAAATATTTTTCCATTTGTGCTTCCACTTCGCTTAATTGCTGTTTCAGCGATTGGATATTGGCGTGCACGGTTTTTATGTCCACTTCTTCCTCTTCCTCAAAAGTGTCCACATAACGCGGGATATTCAGGTTGAAGTCGTTTTCTTTAATATCTTCAATCGTTGCACGGTAAGCGTATTTGTCTTCCAGCACTTCGCCTTTTTCCTGCTGTAAAGGTTCGCTGTTTCTGTAGTTTTTGTAAGTGGTAACGATATGCTCAATATCCTTTTCGCGCAGAACATTTTGGTTTTTACCGCTTTCAAATCCTTTGCTCGCATCAATAAACAACACATCTTTGTTAGCGCTTCTCGCTTTATCAAAAATGAGAATAGCCGCAGGAATTCCCGTTCCAAAAAACAGATTTGCCGGTAAACCAATTACGGCATCCAAGAGATTTTCCTCAATCAGTTGCTGACGGATTTTACCTTCGGAACTTCCACGGAACAACACCCCGTGCGGAACAATTACGCCAACACGACCGTCGGTTTCATTGGCAGTTTCAATCATATGGCTGATAAAAGCGTAATCGCCCTTACTTTTTGGCGGCACACCACGGTGGAAACGCCCAAATTCATCAGCCGCTGCATTATCGGCTCCCCACTTATCCAGAGAAAATGGCGGATTTGCAACGACAATGTTGAATTTCATCAGATTATCATTCTCTAAAAGCAGAGGATTGTTAATGGTATCGCCCCATTTTATGGTCGCGCTGTCCTGCTCGTGCAGAAACATATTCATATTACACAAAGCCCAGGTGCTTCCGTTGTTTTCCTGTCCGTAAAGCGAATAGTTTTTTCCCGGAATTTCTTTGGCCACTTTAATCAATAGTGAACCTGAGCCACAAGTAGGATCGGAAATACGATTGCCTGGTTGCGGATCTACCAGTTTGGCCAACAATGTGCTCACTTCCGCCGGCGTGTAGAATTCTCCCGCTTTTTTGCCTGCTTCACCTGCAAAGAGAGAAATGAGGAATTCATAAGAATCGCCAATCACATCATTGCCATCCAAATGCGAAGGTTGCAGATCCAGTTTAGAAAAATCTACCAATAGATTTTTCAAAATAGCGTTACGCTGTTTGGTAGGACCAAAAGCCGTTTCGGAATTAAAGGAAACCGAACGGAATACCATATTTAATTTTGCACGGTTGGCATCTTCCAGCGCCGCCAATCCCATATCTATAATTTCGCCCACATTGGCTTCGTTGCGGTTTTCAAAAAGATAATCAAAGGTGCTGATTTCCGGAACCTGAAAACGCTCGCGCTGCAACTGTCTTTTTACCATTTCTTCGTTGCCAGGATATTTTTGGCGGTATTGCTCCTGTTTATCTTTCCATACATCAGAAAGGTATTTCACGAAGAGTAAACTGAGGACATAATCCTTATAAGAACCGCTTCCCATCACAGGACGGAGGGAATCGCAGGCTTTCCAAACGATATTGTTGATTTCTTTTTGGGTAATTTTATTTTCAGGCATTATGAGTTATTTTAAAATGTTATTAATGGCGGTTTGGTATAATAGTATTTTCTGATCTTTAATAGCGTCGGCAAGTTTCATTTCTTCATCGTGCAGTTTTTTCATCGCGACAATTTTTTTTTGCATTTCCAAAGTCGGAATTTCAATCTCAAAATCTGCCAATTCTTTTTTACGCAGTGAAGGAATATTACTTCCGGCTCCAGCCTGCTGAAAATAGGCAATGTTTTTTGAAAGGTTCAGCACTGCTGACAGAAAGCCCGGCAACACTTTATTTTCATCCACCTTAAGCACATAAAATAATGAGGAAGGAATGACTTCTCCCCATTTTTCTTCATATTCCACAGCAAAAAAACGGCTTCCTTTTCCTGCAAAGAGAATGTCTCCCACCTGCAAAGCAAAAGCGCGAGTGTTTTCTCTGTCCGGAACAAAAGCATCAAAATTGCCCAACAAAGTACCGGTTTCCGAAAAATTCTTTGCCTGTAAAAATGGCAAAGAACCTTCTGCAGACGGCTTTAGATAAGAACCGAACTGAATTGAGCAGACTTCATTTAGTTTAACTTTTTTCATAAAATAGTATTGTAAGTACTCTACAAAGTAGTGCAAATTAAAATAAAATAACTAAAATATGCAAATTTATTTTTTTGTAGAATTATTCAAATTTATATTTTATTTAAATTAATTTGTTTTTATTAATGTAGAAATGATAAATTTACAAAACAAATTTTGTGGAAAACTTTTAATTAAGACGCTCATTATCTGATAATTAGACAATACGATTTAGAAAATATCCACCTTTTCAGGCTCATTTACTTTCAAACCCCTCCTTAAACTTCAAAAACTTTTCCCCATCTTTCTGATTTTTCTTCATCCATTTGTTCATCAAATCTGTATTATATTTGAGTTGATTGTAGTCTTCAATTTCGAAAATCGCTTTTCCATCTCTCTTGATTTCATCCAAAATCTCCTGCCGAATTTCACTTTTGGCTCTAATGCTTTCGGAATACCATTTGAAAGAAAAATGTCCAGTCCCAAACAAAATTATCACTGCTAAAGACAAAATAGCGAGGCTTCTAGAAAAAATAAATTTTACAAGTTTTTCAATTCTTTCAAAAAAGCTGAGCGTGGTTTCCGACAAATGCGCAGGAATGCTTTCAGGAATTGAAGTTTTGTAATCCCAAATAGAATCAAGTTCTGTTCTAACAAACTGAATCGCTTTCTGCATCATATTGGTTGAACCAATAATCGCATTTTGTGCAGATTGATAAAAATTACGTGCTTCTAAATGAATTGTCTCTGCTTGATTAGCAGATTTAATGCTTTCTTCATTTGTTTCAACCACCTTTTTCAGCAGTTCATAAATATCGATTTGTGGTTCGTTTGGTGCTGTGTTTTGATGTTCCATTTTATCTAAATTTTCGTTTTTTTCGTTTTAATAATTCATCGTCGGGAGCGGTGTACGTTGGTTTTAAAAACTCATCAACCGTTTTTCCAATCTCTTTGGAGATATTGGTTCTTGAAATTTCCGTTTCTTCATTTTCTCGCATTTGCTCAAGCAAGGTTTGAATATGTTCAGCCCTCTCGAAGTTGGAATTCAAAGTTGTCTTGATATCTGCAATTTTCAGTTTGTTGGTAATTTCTGAAAGTTTATAGCCGGGTTTGTATTGTCGTTCGGTTTGGTAGTTGATGTCTTCATATCGCACAATCCGCATTCCCGAAATTCCGTCTTTCACATTTTGTGAAAGAGTTACTCGATAACCTTTTAGATGCATTTTCATTACAAGATCATCGAAGTTTTTAGCGTATTTCAAAGAGTTTGTCAAAGCATAATACATCATCTGTTTCTTCTCTTTTCCAATCTCGATATCTGTTTTCAGATTCAGTTTCTGACAAACTTCTCGGACTGCTTTACCAAAGTTTTCTCCGATTTTGTGTGCGGTAATCGTGTTCTCGCCAAAAGTGTTCACTCGGTTTACAATGAAGTGAATGTGCTTTTGCTTCGTGGAAGAATGAATATCCAAACGAATTTGATTATCATCCGTAACTCCGACTTTTTTTAATGCTCTCAAGGCTAAATCAGTCAGTTCTTCATTTGTCAGCTTATCGCCAATAGATTTCTCCGGAGAGATATATCCTGTTAATGCCCAATTTTTTACATTTTTATTTCTGTTGGCGACTGCTTTCATTTCCTTGAATTGTATTTCGGGATCCTCGCTCAAAAGATTATTGCAATAAACCATTTCCGCAGTTCCTCTATCGTTTCCATTATATTCCACCGCGATTTTGGAAATTCGTCTTGTCGTGGCACTGTTATTCATCTTCTCGGAAGTCCCCTTCTGTTCTAGCGTTCATTTTGTTGTAGAGATAATCGTGGATTAGTTTTGTCACGATCTCAACCTCTCTTAAAATCACTTTGGTGTGGTCCAATTGCGAAAATTCACTACGCCGAAACATATTTTTGATTCTGATGAAATTATTTCCATAGTCAAGCAAAGTTTCATGTTCTTTAAATTCATTAATTCTAAGTTCTCCGTTTGTGATTTTTATTCGGGTATATTTTGAAAATTTGAGATTGTATCGCTTCGCTTCTTGTATGGCTTCATCAAATTCTTTCTGCGTTAATCTTGTTGAAACCACTCTCGTAAATTGGTTAGAAGTCTTCTTTTTCAAACCTCCTTTTCTGCCAATTTCTTTGAAGTAATTTCTTCGTTTTTCTTGTGCAATTTTCTTTTCCTGTTCTCTTGAAATTTGTTGTACAAATTGTCTTAATTGATCATTTTCCATTTGATGTTTTTTCTTTTCTGAAGCAAAAATTTCTATTTTTTGCCGTTAATATTTTTTGAATTTTGTTTGATTTTTTCTCTGAATTTTTCCCTAAATGAGTGTCTGTTTTAAAGTTTTCGACGGTAGGAGAAAACCAAAATGTTCCAATTTTACAATCAGCGGACACGCTTATTGTAAACATTGGGTACTTTTTGCACTAACTATCTGCCGATTTTGCGTGGAGTTATTTTACCCACCTCTTCACTTTCGATACCTGTATCTATTTTACGCAGGTCTGTTTCTTCCAATCCTCTATCTCTTTTGCGCAAGTTCCCATTGATTAAAAACTCATTTAAGTCTTTGCGATTTTTGAATATAATCCGCTCGTCCGACACATTGGAGTTTTGCTTTTTGAGAATTTCGGTGACAGAATCTCCTGTCCTGTCATTGTCCAAATAGAGTTCAATTTGTTGATAGTTTTCGAGTTGATTTTTGACTTTTGAAATCATCGAAATCGAATTCAAAATGATGTAATCCGAAGGTTCTTTTTCGAGTGATTTTTCCAAAATTTTGAACGACAGATAGTCTGCAAATCCTTCAAAAATTCTTAAGGTTTTGGACTGATTTTTTATCGAAGTGAGGTCTTTTTTACCCAAACAAATTTTGATGTATGGATTCCTGACTTCGTATCCCTCCGAATCATTTTTGAAACCTAAACCGAAATATTTTCTGCCGTTCAGTTCATAATGGATTTCTTTGAGTTCAGATTTCTGGGAATCGAGTTTTCTTGATTTTAAGTATTCAATCAAACTGGGATGTTCCACTTCTTTGATTTCAAAAATTTGATATCCTGATTTTGGTTTATAATCTTCGTTTTCCATTTTCTTATCTGTTGGAATTGAATAATCAAATCTTTTCAGATATTCCAATGCTTCGGAAACTGAGCATTTCTTAATGCCTTGAACCAAGGAAACATTATCGTATTTCATTCCTGTTCCGAAATCGAATGCAGTGTTTTGGTTAAAGTTCACCACCAAACTCGGCGTTCTTTCTTTTCGGTCGAAGGCGTAATAAAAGGCGGTTTTACTGTTGTCTTTGCTCGGGAAAAGAGAAAAACTCTCCAATATTTCCCTAATACTGATATTTTCGTTTGCCTGTTTGCAATTCATAATAGTGTGTTTTTTTGTTTTGGGATTTTTGTGTTTTGTGTTTTGTTTTATAAAGTTTTTTGGTGTTTCTACCTACCTTCTTACCTAAGTCTTTAGCAGAAAGTGTTGAGAGTGATTTGGTTGACTTACCTTGACTTACCTTTCTACATATATTTTTTAATATTTTTTCTCTTTAAAATTCTATTATTAGGTAACTTTAGGTAAGTTTATTGTCTATTCTTACCTCTTATAAAAGTGTTTATTAATAATATTTTCAATGGATTTTAGGTAAGCAGGTAATTAGGTAGGAGGATTTTTAATTATTTTTTCATTCATTTTTTTCATCCTCAATTTTCCGTTTGATTAAATAGCCGTAAACCTGCTTTTTGGAATGCTTGATTCTTTCAAAGTTTAAGGCAGTCAATGCTTTTCCGATTTTGACATTGTTCATTCTCACTCCCAAAGCGTTGCTCATTGCAAGCATAATCTCTGTTGCGGTGAGGAAGTCGTTTTTGTTTTCTGATTTTTCAAAGTGTGTGATGAGGATTTCCTGTTCAAGCGTTATTTGCTTGAATTTTTCGTTTCGTTTTTCATTCTCAATTAAATCCTCTGCGGTGAGTTCGGGATTGTAATTTTTCCTTTCAAAAGCATTATAGTATGCTTGCGCCCAAACTTGGTTGATGTCGATTTCTTTGGAATAACCAAAATCAATTCCCAAAACTTCAAAAATGATCCATCGCACACTTCCTGTTTCATCGGTCAAGAAATCGGAACGGTTGGTTGAACCACAGAACGACGAAGTTCTAAACATCAACGACGATTTTCTGTCATAAGGCAATCTTGCATTCACGGTATTCTTAGAAATAAACGCCTTCAAAATATTGACATCCGTTTTGGACATCACCGAAAGTTCATCGATATTGATGATGAAGTTTTTGCAAAGCGCAATGAGTCCGTCCTTGTCCACACCAATATCTTCGGTGTAGTATTTCTCCAAACTTGGCGGAATCAGGAATCTCAAAAAACTTGTCTTTCCACTGTTTTGCTTGGTATTGTAGAGGACGAAGCATTGTTTGTTGATGTAACCTCTTTTCAATGCACACAAGACTGACCTTGTCAACCATTTTTCAAAATGGATTTGGAAAGATTCCGTATCTGTTGTCTTGACAAAACTTGTCAATCGTTGGATGTGGTTTTCACCGTCCCATTTTTCAAGGTTCTGAAAATAGTTCTCGAATGGATTGAAAATCGAAATCAAATGGCTTCGCATCAATATTTCAAGTTTGTTGAAAGCGATATTGATTCCTGCCTGAGTGAGTTCGATGTACAGAGAGTTTAAATTCAATTCCGTCCAATCGCCATTCTCTGTTTTTATCTCGAATTCCAATGCAATTTCGTTGAAACGGAGTTGGTATTTCTTCCCGATATACTTGATTATTTTGTCGAAAACCGTGACCGAACCTTTACTGCTTTGATAGAGTTCTTCTTCCGAATTCATAACCAATTACTTTTTCCATTTTTCTAAAATATCCCCCTCAAAATCATCGTAGTCATTACTATCTTCAACATCATCTGATGAGCTGTTGGAAATGAGATACTCTTCCAAATCTTCTTTTCGGAAATAAATTTTCTTTTGCCCTTTCTTTTTGTAAGCTTTCAACTTTCCGTGAAACTTCAATTGATAGAGATAATCGGGGTCAAGATTTAGAAACAATGCTGCTTCTTCTTTAGAATAAATGGTTTTTGCACTAAGAGCTAGAAGCTGTAGTGCTTTCGATGTAAATTCCTTTTGGGAATTTACTAGAACTGAAACTTGGGTTTCAATTAACTGTAATCTTTCTTGGTCATTCATGTTGTTGAATTTTGTTGTGACCAAGATATTCTAGGATGAAAATACCACCTAAAAGCGACTAAAAAAGTTTTTTGTAAAATAAAGTATAATAAATAATTGAACTTGTAGGAGCAATTTATTCTTTATGATGTTTTAGAATGGTTTGAAGTGAACACGAAAAAATATCGTGTTTATAAAGCTGATAATCAGTAAAATAATTTTTGAAAAATTTTTGAGTTCGAATGAATTTTGATGAAATTTTCAACAAAAAAGTGACCTAAGAAAGGTATTTTGAGAAATTCTTCGGATCTATGGGGTCTTTTTTCGGTATTCCGTGCTTATCGTTTGCCAAAACAATTTCATTGATGATTTTTATGGCTTCAGATTGAGTAGTTGTTTCTTCCTCATTAATTTCTTTGTTCTTGCACTTTTCAATCAAATCTGTATATTTTGAAAAGAAGTCCAAAATTGGTTGAACGCTCACGCCATTTCTTGCAGTTTTTGTAAAGATTATTTTACCACTTTTTCTTTTTTTAAGCAAAAAATCTGAAAGGATCTCCTCAGAATCTTTACTGATAAAATAATCTTCCATCACATCTGCCAAAATCAAATTGGCGTTATTCCGAATTTCAAAATCGAAATCTGAAGTTTTTAACAGTTGATTGTTTTCGGTCGCCAATTGATGAATTTCTCCACTTACATTTTTTTGTTGCAGGATTTCTTGAGATAAACTTTGCTTTGAAATTTGAATCTCTTTTTTTATTTCTTCAGAATGAAGGAGAATAGCATCATCAGTTCTAACTTGCTTTGCAAAAACAAAACGCTCATCATATTTATTTTCACGAAATTTTCTATAAGCGTCGAATGGCTTGAATGAATGATCCATTTTTCCTTCCAAAAGAACGAAACATAGTATTTGTAATAAAGTGTAAAAAAGAATTGACGTAAAATCGATTTGAGCTTCTTTGATTTTCTCTAAAATTGATAATCCCCAAAATAAAGAAAGTACAGATGAAATGAGAAATAAACATAGTACTATTATAAATCGGTTGGTATTCCAGTCATTATACCAATTTTTCTGTTCAGAAGAGTAGTAGTTGATTACAAATGGACTAAAAGCGAACCAAACCCTTCCTGCGAGATAAAGTGGAAAAAATATTGTGAGTAATAACACAATTAAATATACCGCTATATAGAAGGTGTCCATTTTTTTACTACAGTATTATAATGCTAATATATGGAGAAATAAAATACAAATGTTCGTCAAATGTTCGTCAAAATAAAAAAGAAGGGATTTTACATTGCTGCAAAATCCCTTAAAAAGTGGCCCCACTTGGGCTCGAACCAAGGACTTGATGATTATGAGTCATCTACTCTAACCAACTGAGTTATAGGGCCTTATGAATTTTTATATCTAAAAAATTCTAAAAATTTGTTTCCACTTTTTTCAACCTCGTTTTTCCCTTCAAAATGGCTTCGGGCTACTGATTATGAGTCAGCTACTCTAACCAACTGAGTTATAGGGCCTCAAAATTTGGTTAAATTTTGTGAGTGCAAAAATACTAATTTTTCTGTGCTATGCAAATTTTTTATGGCTTTTCTTGGCATAATTCTACCAAGACTCCATTTGTAGATTTTGGATGTAGAAAGACAACTATTTTATTATCAGCACCATCTTTAGGTTCTTCTGATATAAATTGGAAGCCCGCGTTTTTTAATCTTTCAATTTCGGAATGGATGTCGTCAACGCCAAACGCAATGTGATGAATCCCCTCTCCTTTCTTTTCAATGAATTTTGAAATGGGACTTTCTTCTTTTGAAGCTTCCAAGAGTTCTATTTTGGAATCACCTACTTGATAGAAAGAGGTTACAACGCCTTCGCGTTCTACACTTTCTTGCTTGTAAGAGTTTTTTCCTAATAGTTTTGAGAATACGTCGTCGGATAATCCTAAGGATTTGACGGCGATGCCGAGATGTTCTATTTTCATGTTTTAGATCTTATTATGTTTGCGTGAGGGCGAAGTGCATTGTTGGAGCTCTTCCCCAGTGGCGGCTCCGCCTCCACTGGGGAAAGCGACTGCACGCAGACCGACCCGATTGTTTTTGGCCTAGGCAAGCTTCTGGCTTTGCTTTGGAAAAACAACGGGGCACGCCCATATTATATCAAACAAAAGTATTAAATTTGCGCCATGAACGAAAGTAATAGACAAAGAAAAGTCGCACAAATTATACAAGAGGATTTTGCTGAGCTTTTTAGAAAACAATCTGCAGATAGTAACCAGAATTTTCTAATTAGCGTTAGCGACGTTAAAGTGACTACCGACCTTAGTATTGCTAAGATATATTTGAGCATCTTCCCTGCGGAATTGCGCAAACCAATTATGAAGGAGATTGAGGAAAATAAAACCCAGTATCGTAATTTTATTGGGCAAAAAATGGGCAAACAGGTGCGTATTATTCCTAATTTATCATTCTATCTTGATACAAGTCTTGACGATGTAGAACGTATCGAAAAGGAACTAAAAGGCGAAGGCGACAATCCTATTTTGTAAGATTTGTGAGAAATAATCCGCTTTATATCGCATCGCGTTACATTACTGCTAAAAAAGGTAGTCATGCTGTAACTTTCATCACTTGGCTTGCTGCTTTTGCTATGATGATTGCGGTGGCGTCGATGTTTGTAATTGTCTCTGTATTTTCTGCATTAGAAGATATTAACAGCGATATGATTGCAAATCTACATGCGGATCTCACTATTAAAAGTAAAAACGGAAAAACGCTTACAAACATTAAAGACATTAATCGTCTTCTAAAATCGAATACTAATGTCGAAAGTTTTTCTAAACTAATAGAAGAAAAAGTCTACATCAATTACAAAGATAATGGTGAAATAGCCTATCTGCGTGGTGTAGATTCGGCTTATACACTCGTAAATCCTATCAACAAAACAGTGTTATACGGGACTTATCCAAGTTTTGAATATTCTAACGAAGTTTTGATGGAAGGTCAACTTGACAATCGTCTGGCGATACCAGTTAACTCTTCGCAAGATTTTGCGACCATCTATATGCCGAAAGCTGGGAAAGGTATTATCCAGCAAGAGGATGACATTTTTAACAGAAAAGAAATTTATGTTACTGGGATTTTCCCGAGCAATGATCAACTCAACAATTATATTATTGCGCCAATTGAATTATCTCAACAGTTATTAAATCTTCCAAAAGACGCCGCTTATGAAGTTGTTATTAAACTTAAAAATCCAGAATTAGCAGACCAAGTTAAATTAAGCTTATTAAATCAACTGAAAAATACAGTCGAAATAAGTACAAAATCTGAAGAGAATGCAGCTTTTTGGAAAATGATTAACACCGAAAAATTGATGATCTACTTGATATTCTCATTGGTGATTTTCATTACAACATTTAATTTGGCTGGAGCTGTTATTATTTTGCAACTAGATAAAGCGCCACAAGCCAAAACACTTCGCTCGTTAGGTTTTACGCAAAAAGATCTTAATACAACATATTTTAACACAGGTCTACTAATTGTAGTTATTGGTGTAATTTTAGGTCTGGCTGTGGGGACAATTTTATGTTTTGTACAGATACAAACTAACTTCTTTATGGCTGGCGAGAATCTCCCTTTCCCTGTCAAGATTACTCTTTTCAACTATGCAATTGTTTCCGCAGTTGGTTTATCTTTCGGATTATTAGTTGCTTACATATTTTCTAGAAAGCTAAAACGCTAAATTTTAATGAAAATTTAAGTTGTTAATTTAAAATATTCTGTACCTTTACCGCCCAATTTTATTGAAAATGAAAAAAATCTCTCTTTTATTAGGATTAGCTGCATTTGGATTTGCATCAGCGCAGATCCCCGCAGGATATTACAATGGCACAGATGGATTATCTGGAGCTGCTCTTAAAACAAAATTAAGCGCTATTATTAGTGCTGGTTATGTTACTAAAAGTTATGACAACTTGTACAACGGTTATCCATCAACAGATACAGACAAGTATTCGATTGCTGGTTACGAAAATGACGGAACGGTGTTAGATATTTATTCTGAAAATCCAAATGGTCCAGACCCTTACAATTACATACATGGTCAAAGAAAATGCGGAAGCTATTCTGTAGAAAACAACTGTTATAATAGAGAACACATAATACCACAAAGTATTTTCGATAAAAATTCTCCAATGGTTTCTGACATGCACCACATCCGTCCCACAGATGGAAAAGTAAATGGAATGAGAAGCAACTATCCTTTTGCAAAAGTAGACTCGCCCACCTTCACTTCCAAAAACGGAACTAAAGTTGGCAATTCTAGTTCTCCAGGTTATTCAGGTTCTGCCGCTGAACCGATTAATGAATTCAAAGGAGATGTAGCGAGAATGGTCTTATACTTCGCAACAAGATACGAAGATAAGTTATCTAGCTTCAACACTAATGAAATATTATCAACTTCAAAATTCCCTGGACTACAGACTTGGGAGCTTAACACGCTTCTTCTTTGGCATCAACAAGACCCGGTTTCTCAAATAGAAATCGATCGCAACAATGCAACCTATATTTATCAAAACAATAGAAATCCTTTCATCGATAATCCAGAATTCGTTACAAGAACATGGGGATTATCTCCGTTAGCTGTTGAGGATACAGGTTTTTCTAAAAACTACAAAATCTATCCCAACCCTGCTAAATCTGGATCTTCTATTACGGTACAAGGCAGCGATCTAAAACAATATGACAAAGCTTGGATCTACAACATGGTAGGACAAAGAGTACAAGAGATTGATCAACCATTCAAAAATGGAAATACTATCCAACTTAATAACCTTCCAAAAGGAATCTATATTCTGAAAACTAGAGAATTGAATACGAAATTCATCGTAGAATAATTTCTTTTTTAAACAACATTTCGAAAGCATTCAGAGTTTTCTGGATGCTTTTTTATTTTAATATTAAACCATTATTTAACGTCTTCCATCATCTTTGCAGATTTAATAAAAATGAAAAA
Source organism: Soonwooa sp. (assembly GCF_032062245.1). Lineage (NCBI taxonomy): Bacteria > Pseudomonadati > Bacteroidota > Flavobacteriia > Flavobacteriales > Weeksellaceae > Soonwooa > Soonwooa sp. The sequence continues at coordinate 148,979 of NZ_DAMBQF010000004.1, read as the reverse complement.
AAATGAATTTTAAAAATTCACAAAACCTTAGCATTCTGCCTTTTACAAATAAAAAAATATTGTTTATCTTTGATGCCCTTTCAAAAAAAATATTGGACTTGAAATGAATATAAAAGGTCAAATTGTCGAAATCCCCTCAAACTCGCCGCTTTATGGACTTCAGAAACCTGAATTCCAAAATAAAGAAGCTGAGCTTACTTGGGAAGCAGAACATCCTAAGTATTCATTATTTGACGGAATTTTAATTGGTGACCATGATGGTATCGAACATTTTAAAATCGGTCAAAGAAAAGGTGTTAATAAAATAGGTGGCGCAAAAGAATCTCTTTATGTTATCGCTATCGACAAGTCTGAAAACAGAATTTTTGCTGGTGCAGGACACAACCATCCAGGTTTATTTGCGAAAGTTTTTAAATTTTCAAAATCAGATTTAAAATGGAACAACGACGTTTTAATCGATTCACCAGTTAGTATTAAAATTGAAAATCAGTCAACTAAAAAAAATCTAGACGGAACGCTTTATCTATTTGAAGAAATTATTTTTTTAGAATTTGAAAAAGAGATTGAAAAGGCAATTTTTAATGATTCGATTAACATCGTCAACAACAATAATATTATCGCAACAATATAACAAGCTTAAAATAAGAATCGAGTTTATGAAACTAAAGCTATCTTTTTTAGCATCTATTATTACTTTTGTAGTAAATGCGCAATCGGCACCTGCTTATTATAATCAGGTTGATTTTAAAGCAACTGGTAATCAAATGAAAAGCCAGTTAGCAACAACTATCACCAGTACTCACACGACAACGATCTCTTACTCTCAACTTCAAGACCTTTTGAAAGTGAGTGACGTTGACAAAGATGTGGCTGGTAATCTGTTATTAATCTACGGATCTCAAAGTTCTGGTACACACCAAAGAAGTAGAAGCATCAACGGATCTTGGAACAGAGAGCACGTATATGCTAAATCTAAAGGTACACCTAACTTAGGAACTTCGGGTCCTGGTGCTGATGGTCACCACTTACGTCCAGCTGATGTTACATTAAATAGTACAAGAGGAAATCTTTCTTTCGATGATGGTGTGGGCACAATGGCGCAAAAGTCTAGTCGTGGAGGTTGGTATCCCGGCGACGAATGGAAAGGTGATGTTGCAAGAATCCTTATGTATATGTACGTGCGTTACAACGATAGATGTAAACCACTTAACATCACAATGGGTCCTAGCACTTACTCTTCAGACTTCCCAGATATTTTATTAAAATGGAACATCGAAGATCCAGTTTCTGCTTTCGAAGTACAACGTAACAACATCGTTGCTAACAAGCAAGGAAACAGAAACCCTTTCATCGATAATCCATATTTAGCAACAGTTATTTGGGGCGGTCCAAATGCACAAAACACTTGGCCAGATTCATTTAATGGTGCTACTTCTACCGATACACAAGCGCCGACTGTTCCTACTAATTTGGCAGCTAGCAATATTACTTCAACTGCGGCTAATTTAACTTGGACAGCTTCTACAGACAACGTTGGTGTAGCTAATTATACAGTTTTCATGAATAATGAATATGTACAAACGGCTTCTACTAACAGCATCAACATTACAGGTCTAGCGCCAGAAACAACTTACACTTTCTTTGTTAAAGCTAAAGATGCTGCTGGTAACGTATCTGCTGCTAGTAATACAATAGAAGTAACAACTACAAAATCTAACGGAAACGGCGATGGCGATGGTGGCAACACAGGAACAACTTGTGGTACCGAAACTTTCGACAACATCCCAGTTCCTAGTCAACCACCTGCATCAGCTTATTCATTAAGAGAGTGGTCGACTAATGGCATTATCTACGAAGCAACTAATGCAAGAACTGACAAACAAATCTATATCGACGGTGATACTAACAAAGCAATCAACATCAAAACTGGTGGTACTAATGCTGGAAGCCTAAAAGCAACTGGAATTACCGGAGGTATCGGAAGTCTTTCTCTTAAAACCTATTTGCCTTTCGGGACAGATAAAGCTGGAAGTCTTAGTGTTTTAGTTAATGGTCAAAAAGTAGGAACAATCGATTATTCTACAAGCAAAAAAACTTACACTATTTCTAATATTAATATTGAAGGAAATGTAGAATTAGAAATTCTTGATCAAAACCTAAGCGCAAGTAATCGCGTGTCCCTTGACAACTTATCTTGGACTTGTTATACTAAAATGGCAACAGACGAAGTGAAAAACGCTGATAACAAAATTAAAGTTTATCCTAACCCTGTTAAAAACCAAGAGATTTTTGTTGAAGGTATCAAAGCTTCAGAAAATATAGAAATCTACAACCTTAACGGTCAAAAAGTTCAAAACTTTAACCAAGTTAAAAACAAGCAAAAATTTAACTTGAACAAATTGCCAAAAGGAATGTACATTTTAAAAACTTCAACTTCTTCAATTAAATTTATTGTTGAATAATATTGAAAATAATCATACTAAAGACCGGAGATTTCTTCGGTCTTTTTTTATAACTTTACTCTATGAATCAAGCGCAGCAATTTGGACTTTTAGGAAAAAACATCTCCTACTCTTTCTCAAAAAAATATTTTGAAGAAAAATTCAAAAAATTATTCTTACAAAATCATTCGTACAACTTTTTTGATGTTCAGGATTTAAATAAAATCAGTGACTTATTTAATACATCAGAGCTAAAAGGTTTTAATGTAACTATTCCTTATAAAGAAGCGATTATTCCTTTCTTGGATGAATTAAGTGAGGAAGCCGAAAAAATTGGCGCCGTTAACTGTGTCAAAATTATTGCTGACAAAAAAATTGGTTTTAATACCGATGCTTTTGGATTTGAAAAAAGTCTTTTAATTCATAAAAAACCACATCATACCAAAGCTCTTATTTTGGGTGATGGCGGTGCTGCAAAAGCCGTTAAATTTATCCTCGAAAAACATAACATCGAGTACAAAACGGTCTCTCGAAAATCTGAATTAAATTTTGAAAACCTCACATCGGACATTGTTTCAGAACATTTTTTAATTGTACAATGTACGCCAGTTGGCACTTTTCCTAATGTTGATGACTGTATAAAATTCCCTTTCGAGGCTTTAACTAATCAACATTATATTATTGATTTGATATACAATCCGACCGAAACGTCTTTCATTAAAAACGCTAGAAAACAAGGCGCTACAACCATGAATGGCTATTATATGCTAGAACAACAAGCGGAAAAAGCTTGGTCAATTTGGACAAAATAGCTTTTAAAAATCGTTTCAAATATCAAGGATTTAATAAAAAAGCCTTAAAAGTTGGCTATTTCCATAAAAAAAAATTAATTTAGTACGATAAAAAGTTCTTATTCTAATAAAAAGTTGGGTTATGATAACAGAGACTGGAAATCCTGAAAATGAAGAAAACAAAGTATCTTTAGATGAATCTCAAAACAATTCGGAGCAAAATCATCATCACGATGACATCGATTATGAAGCAGAAATAGAAGCTTTGCCCGAAGAAAATCCGATAGAATCCTTGTCTTTGGATCAAATATTGGACGAGTTGGAGAAAATTGTCAACCTAAAAGACGCTGGCTCTCATTCGAGAAAATTCCAACAACTGCGAGATGCTGCTAATCTTCATATTCACGACGAAATTGAAGAGAAAAAACATCAATACACAGAAGAAGGTAACGACGAGACCAACTTCAGTTATCAACATCCAAAGGCGTCGCGCCTTTCTGCTTTAGTCAACATTTATAAAGAAAAAATGGATGACTTCCACAAAAAGCAAGAAGAAGAACATTCTAAAAACTTAGCAGAACGTCACGATATCATCGAAAGATTAAAAAATCTTTATACCAATACCGAAGCTGGCACTAACCTTTTCAAAGCGATTCGTGAGATTAAAGAAGCTTGGTCTAATGCTGGACAAGTTGCAAAATCAGAATTTAAAAACCTGAATAACAACTATTTCCACCATCTAAAGATGTTCAACGAGATGTTAGATCTTAACAAAGAATATCTTGAGCAAGAGTACAGCCACAATCTGGAAAAACGAAATCATATTATTGATCGCGCCAAAGAGCTTCTTAATGAGCCTTTGGTACAAAAAGCACTTAACGAGTTACAATATCTTCACAAACTTTGGAAAGAAGAAGCAGAGCCAGTTGCAGAAGAATTCCGTGAAAAAACTTGGGAAGAATTCAAAGATATTTCGCAAAAAATCCACGAAAGAAAATCTGAACTTTTTGCTAATTTAGAAAAAGATCAAGAAGCTAATCTTGCGAAGAAAACCGAGATTATCGAAGAATTAAAAAAACTTGCTTCACCAAACCAAAACGTCAACCACAATTATTGGCAAAACGCCATTAAAACTGTTGAAAATCTTCGTCTTGAATTTTTAAAAACGGGAAGTGTTCCAAAGAAAGTCTCTAATCAAACTTGGACAGATTTCAAACAAAATCTTCGTGCTTTTAACACTGCTAAAAATAGTTTTTATAAAAACTTAAAAGATTCTCAAATTAAAAATTTGGAAACGAAATTAGCTTTAATAAAAACGGCGCAAGACAATATGTTATCGGAAGATTGGGAAACTATTGTCCCGCTTTTCAAAAAACTACAAGAAGATTGGAAGCATGTTGGACATGTACCAAGATCACAAGCCAATAAAGTTTGGGACGAATTCCGTGAGGCTTGTAACACGTTTTTCAAAAACTTCCGTGACAAAAACAACGCAACAACTGACAATTGGAAAGACAATTTCAAAAATAAACGTGCACTTTTAGATCAATTAAAAACGATTTCTAACGAAGAAGGTAGCATCGAAAAAATTGAGCAAATCAAAAACCAATGGAATGCCATCGGTAAAGTTCCGAAAGATAAATTAGGCATCAATACAGAGTTTAACAAAACGTTGAGAGATAAGCTTAAACTTAACAAAATTAATGAGTTTGACTTAAATGAAGAAAATCTAACAGAAAATCAATTAACAGATAAAGCAAGAAAAATTAAAAATCAAATTTCTGATCTAGAAGCTGAAGTTGTTAAATTGGATAACAATATTTCGTTCTTTAGTAATGCGTCGCGAGAAAATCCATTATTAAAAGACACTTATCAAAAATTGGATGAAAAAAAAGAGCAATTAGAAAGTTTAAAACAAACGCTTCACAACATTATTACCAGCAACGATAACTAAAATCTAAATATCATGTTGAGAAAATTATCATTCCTTTTGATTTTCGGTTTTGCTTTTCTACAGCTAAGTGCGCAAGAAGATACAAAAATCGAAGGTCGCGATGTCGCAGATTATATTTCGGTTCCGGGACCTTTAAAAATTGGAGATTCTGAGTTTTTTCTATATTGGAGTAAAAAAAATTCGGCAACATGGTTTCAACAAAAATATTTGAGAAGTGATGATAACTATGATAATTACGAAGAATTAGTTAATATTTCTTTTTTCAACAAAGAGATTGATATCGATGACGCTGTTAAGAAAAAAGTAGACAACATCACGAAAAGAAAGACCGACCTTAATGACAATTATTCGTTCATCGATGTTATTGAAAGTCCTGATGGCACTGAGTTGATCGTAGATTATTTGGTAACTATTGTTCCAAAAGAAGATAATGGAGAAGCTTATGCAGAATATAATATTGATCGATTTCGTCCTACTAAAAACGTTGATCAAAATGGATTATTAATTTTTTCTTATTCAAAGAGATTATATGGTTCAGATTTTAGAAGTGCTTCCAAATACATCAACAAGCAACGCAACAAATTGCTAGATTATGTAATTACAGCACCCATGCCAACAATTAAAGTTCTCGCTAAGTAAGCATAAACAACCTAATAAAAATTTCAAAACACTTAACTTTGCTTAAGTGTTTTTTATTAATATGACAGACAAATTTTATCTTCAACGCTGCATACAATTAGCAGAAAAAGCGATTGGCAAAACTTACCCTAATCCCATGGTTGGTGCAGTCATCGTTCACAATGATAGAATAATCGGCGAAGGTTATCACAAAAAAGCGGGCGAAGCACATGCAGAAATCAACGCTATTAATTCTGTTAAAGACGAAGATTTTAATTTATTAAAAGAATCTACGATTTATGTTTCTTTAGAACCTTGCGCACATTTTGGAAAAACGCCACCTTGCGCTTTAAAAATTAAAGAAATTGGTTTCAAAAAAGTGGTGATTGGTATTATAGATAGTCACGATAAAGTCAGTGGAAAAGGTATCAAAATAATTGAGGATGCTGGCATTTCTGTAGAATCGGGGATTCTCGAACAAGAAAGTTTGGCGCTTAATAAAAGATTTTTCACTTTTCATCAAAAAAGAAGACCTTACATCATTCTGAAATGGGCAGAATCTTCCGATGGATTTATGGACAAAAACTTCCAACCAACCCAAATTAGTGACAGTCTTTGTAAGCAATTTGTTCATAAAATGAGAAGCGAAGAACATGCGATTTTAGTTGGAAAAAATACGGCTTTGCATGACAATCCGAGTTTGACAACGCGAGAAGTTACAGGAAGAAATCCTATCAGAATTTTAATCGATTTTAAATTGGAAGTTCCTGAAAATTTTACCATCTTCAACCAAGAAGCGGAAACAATTGTTTTTAATTCTGAAAAAAATGAAATTAAAAATAATATTCAATTTATTAAGATTGAAAAAGAAAATTTCGTTCAGAATTTAATGGAAAAATTATTCGAGCTAAATATACAATCGGTTTTGGTAGAAGGTGGATGTTTTACCTTGCAACAATTCATCAATTCTAATATTTGGGACGAAACATTTGTTTTAAAAAATCCTGATTTAAAATTACAAAACGGGACTAAAGCGCCAATTTTTAATTTTAAAACCAAAGAAAAAATAGATTTCCGTGATAACATAATGGAATATTACATTAATCCAAACAACAATTTTATATAAAAAATGTTCGAATATCAAAGTATAGAAAAAGCAGTTGAAGATGTTTTAATAAAGGAAAAAGGCAGCAAATTCATTGGATTTGCTTATCCTGTTGTTTCTGAAGAAGAAGTAAAATCTTGCCTGCAAAAACTCTACGAAGAACATCCAAAAGCAACGCATCATTGTTATGCTTTTCGATTGGGAATTTCTGGTGAAAATTATCGCGCAAATGACGACGGCGAACCAAGTGGAAGTGCTGGTTTACCAATATACAACCAACTTCTTGCGCACCAACTAACCAATATTTTGGTTGTTGTCATTCGTTATTATGGTGGAACAAAATTAGGTGTTTCGGGTTTGGTTAAAACTTATAAAGAAACTGCAAAATTTACTTTAGAATCTGCAAAAATCATCACTAAAGAATTGGAAAGCGATTTAAAATTAAATTTTAAATTCAGTCAGCAGAATGTTATTTTTTCGTTATTAAATAAAAACGGTGCGCAAATCCTCAACTTCGACGCGCAGCAAATTTGCACGATTGATGCCCGAATAAAAACGGCTCAAAAAGAAAACATCTCCAACCAATTGGCGGAGATGCTTCTAGATTTCGAAATTATCGATTTATAATATTTGTTAGTCGCGACGACCTCCAAACAGCATAGATGCCCAGTAGAGCAGCTGTCCAAGAGAGCCAATCGCAGCGACAACATAAGTTCTTGCCGCCCATTTTAGACTATCTTCTACGCCAACATATTCTTCTTCGGTTACAGTTCCAGTAGATTTTAACCACTTCATTGCGCGATTGCTTGCATCGTATTCCACTGGTAACGTCACAAATGCGAACAAAGTTGTCACTGCAAAAAGCGCTACACCGATTGCTAAAATCCAAGTGTTACCTTGCGGATTGTCAATCGTTCTAGACGCGAACATGACACCAATACCCGCCATAATTACGAATTGAGATAAGGTAGAACTAATGTTGACCATCGGCACCAATTTCGATCTTAGTTGCAACATCGAATAACCAACAGCATGTTGAACTGCATGTCCAACCTCGTGCGCTGCAACTGCCGCAGCCGCTGCATTTCTTTGCATGTATACAGCTTCCGAAAGGTTAACTGTTTTATCAGAAGGATTGTAATGATCCGTCAATTGTCCTGGCACTGAAATAACTTGTACATCGTTGATGCCATTATCTCTCAACATCTTTTCTGCCACTTCTTTTCCGGACATTCCGTTCCTTAAGTGGACTTGAGAATAGTATTGGAACTTAGATTTTAACCGATTGGATACAATCCAACTCGCTAACATCGTAAGACCAATAATTAAATAATAACCCGTCATTTTTATATATTTTTATAACTTTTACTTTGACCAAATTTGAGTAAAAAGTATGCCAAAGTATTGTAATAACTGCCATTTGCGCTTATATTTGTTTAATTTTGAAAATTATGTCACAGATCATTATAAAAAAGGTTGAAACTAAAAAGGATTTGGCAGACTTTGTCCAATTCCCGAACGATTTGTATCGCAACAACAATAATTACGTTCCGCCTTTAACCAACGACGAACTTAATATTTGGAATCCTAAAGAAAATCCTGCTTTAGAGTATGCAGATGCACAACAATTTTTAGCATTTAAAAATGATAAAATCGTTGGTCGTATTGCTGTAATGATCAATCATAAGGAAGAAAAAGATTTAGGCATTAAAAAAGTGAGATTCGGTTGGTTAGATTTTATCGATGATCAAGAGGTCTCTAAAGCTTTGATTGATGAAGCTATTAAATATGCTAAAGCCAACAACATCACGAAAATCGAAGGTCCAATGGGCATTACCAATCTCGACAAAGCAGGAATGTTGACACTTGGATTTGATAAGCTTGCAACAATGATTGGCATTTATAATGAAGCTTATTATCCAAAACACTTGGAGAATCTTGGACTTGTAAAAGAAAAAGAATGGGTAGAATTCGAAATTGTTTTCCCTGATGTTTTACCAGAAAAAGTGGTGAAATTCAATGACTTAATCAAAGAAAAATATAAACTGAAAGTTTTAGAATTTAATTCAAAAAAAGAAATTCTTCCTTTGGTAGAGCCAATGTTCAAACTTTTGGATGAAACCTACAAAGGATTGTCGACTTACACGCCGATTACAGACGAGCAAATCAAACATTATAAAGAGAAATACTTCGGTTTTATCGACAAAGATTACATTATTTGTATTGAAGATGAAAACCACAATTTAGTATCCTTCGCGATTACAATGCCTTCCTATTCTCGTGCACTTCAAAAAGCCAACGGAAAACTTTTCCCTTTTGGTTGGTGGCATCTTTTAAATGCAGGAAAGAAAAACGATCGCGCTAATTTTTATCTAATAGGTATCCATCCAGAATACCAAAGACGTGGCGTTACGGCAATTATTTTTAAAGAAATTTATGAGACTTTTAAGAAAAAAGGCGTTAAATTTTTAGAAACCAATCCAGAATTAGAAGAGAACAAAAACATCCAACTTTTGTGGCAAGATTACAATCCTATTAATCACAAAAGAAGACGCACTTATAGCAAAGAAGTCTAAAATATTGGCGAACGGTAAGTTTTATCTAAAAAGGAAAATCACAGAATAATGAAGACTCAAATTATCATATACGCAATTCTTATCATCATATTTTTAGCTTTCAACTTTATTGATCCAATTAAAGATCCGAAAACTAACACATTGATTAACATAGTTTTCGCAAGCATTCTATTCCTTTACATTGCATACATCGCATTTGTTATATTAAAAAAAATGGCCAAGAAAAAATAAGAATCCACTTATTTTTAACAATTCTAAATTAGCTTTTTTACGCCATTCTAAAAAGACTTAAAGCCTAGGTTTTTTCAATTATTCGATCTTAATTTTGTATTTTTGCAGGTGCATAAATTAGGTACAATAATGAATTTACCAGAAAATTATATTCCGATACTCATCCAAGCAGCTGTAGGCCTTGGATTTGTGATAGTTTCTTTATTAGGCGCTCACTTTTTGGGACCAAAAGTAAAAAGTGAAGTTAAAGACCAAAGTTGGGAATGTGGTGTGGAAAGTGTGGGTAATGCGAGAACGCCGTTTTCGGTGAAATATTTCCTAACTGCTATTCTATTTGTTTTATTCGATATCGAAATCGTATTCTTCTACCCTTACGCTGTTAACTTCCGCGAGTTGGGTGTTGATGGCTTTTTAGCTATAGTAACTTTTGTATCCATCTTTTTCCTTGGTTTCTTTTATGTTCTTAAAAGAGGCGCTTTGGATTGGGATAAATAATTTTTAACATTAAAAGATTTAAACCTTAAATAATTGAATTTTGTTTCAAACTTTAAAAACATTAAATCTTTAAATATTTAAATCATAAACAAAAATGTCAGATAATAAACCAGTCGTTAACATGAACAACCCTGCTCCTGCTGGTTATGAAGGAGAAGGATTTTTTGCGACAAAATTAAGTAGCGTTATTGGTCTTGCCAGAAGTTATTCGCTTTGGCCATTACCATTTGCAACATCTTGTTGCGGTATCGAATTTATGGCGACACTTAACCCTAACTATGATGCAGCAAGATTCGGGATGGAGCGTAACTCCTTCTCACCTCGTCAAGCTGATATGTTGATGGTTTGCGGAACTATTTCTAAAAAATTAGGCCCAGTTCTTAAGCAAGTTTACTCACAAATGGCAGAACCAAAATGGGTTGTAGCTGTTGGTGCTTGTGCTTCTAGTGGCGGTATTTTTGACACTTATTCTGTACTTCAAGGTATTGACAAGATTATCCCAGTGGACGTGTATGTTCCGGGATGTCCTCCAAGACCAGAACAAATTATCGAAGGTGTAATGCAAGTGCAAGAACTAGCACAAACCGAAAGTCTTAGAAGAAGAGACTTGCCAGAATACAAAGCTTTGTTAGGATCTTACGGAATTAAATAAATCAGGAAACAATGACAAACGAATTTGTATTAGAAGCTTTAACAAGAGAATTTCCTGATTCTATCCTTGCATCATCGGAGCCTTATGGCATGTTAACCATAGAGGTTAAAAAAGAAGATACTAAAAAGATGATCCATTATTTAAGAGATTCTTCTTTAGAATTTAATTTTTTAACAGATATCTGTGGTATTCATTATCCAGAAACACCAGACAAAGAAATCGGCGTTATATATCATTTACAAAATATGATGGCGAATTTCAGATTACGTCTTAAAGCTTTTATGCCAAGAGAAAATGCTGAAATAGATTCTTTAACAGAATTATTTGCAGGCGCTAACTGGATGGAGCGCGAGACTTACGATTTCTATGGTATTAACTTTAAAGGACATCCTGACCTAAGACCAATTCTTAATATGGACGATCTTGGTTATCACCCAATGTTAAAAGAATATCGACTGGAAGACGGAACAAGAACGGATAAGAACGACAGCATGTTCGGAAGATAAAAAATAATGCAAGAAGCCATAAGCAATAAGCTACCAGCTTAACGCTTAGAGCCTAAAGCCTAAAGCATTAATATTATGAAAGACAACGAATTATCAAACATACTTAACCAATACGAGTCAAAAGAGCAGATTGACGGGCAACTATACACCCTCAACCTTGGACCAACCCACCCTGCAACGCATGGTATTTTCCAAAACGTTTTAACCATGGATGGCGAGCGTATTCTTCATGCTGAACAAACAGTTGGATACATCCACAGAGCTTTTGAAAAAATCTCCGAAAGAAGAAATTTCTCGCAAATTACAACACTTACTGACCGTATGAATTACTGTTCTGCACCTATTAATAATCTAGGCTGGCACATGACAGTTGAAAAGTTAATCGGTTGCGAAGTGCCGAAACGTGTAGATTATATGCGCGTTATCTTGATGGAACTTGCAAGAATTGGTGACCACCTTATCTGTAACGGTGTTACAGGTATGGATGCCGGAGCCATTACTGGTCTAACTTATATGTTCATCGAGAGAGAGCGTATTTATGATATGTATGAGCAAATTTGTGGTGCTCGTATGACAACTAACATGGGTAGAATTGGTGGTTTCGAAAGAGACTTTTCTCCAAAATTCCATGAATTATTAAAAGATTTCCTTAAAACTTTCCCACCACGTTTCCAAGAGTTCTGTAATCTATTAGAAAGAAACAGAATCTTTATGGACAGAACCATCGGTGTTGGAGGTATTTCTGCGGAACGTGCTTTAAGCTATGGTTTCACAGGACCTAACTTAAGAGCTACAGGTGTTGACTATGATATTCGTGTAGCGCAACCTTATTCATCTTACCAAGATTTTGATTTCGATATACCAATTGGTACAGCTGGTGACACTTATGACCGCTTCATGGTACGTCAGCAAGAAGTTTGGGAATCGATTAAAATTATAAAACAAGCTTACGAAAACTTACCAGAAGGACCTTTCCATGCAGATGTTCCAGATTTCTATTTACCAGAAAAACCGGACGTTTATACCAAAATGGAAGCTTTAATCTACCATTTCAAAATCGTAATGGGAGAAACTGAAGTGCCTCGTGGTGAAGTTTATCACGCTGTAGAAGGCGGAAACGGCGAGTTGGGATTTTATTTAGTAAGCGACGGCGGAAGAAGTCCATACAGATTGCACTTCCGTAGACCTTGCTTTATTTATTATCAAGCTTACCCAGAGATGATTACAGGATCTGTAATTTCTGATGCGATTGTAACGATGTGTAGCATGAATGTGATTGCAGGCGAGCTAGACGCGTAATTTGTACGAAGTACAAAGTAAAATGTAAAAAATTTAAATATTATTAAAGTACGCTGTACATTGTACATTGTACATTTTACAAGAAATAAAAATGAGCGAAACTATAGCTTTTAAACCTGAAACTTTAGAACAGGTTAATAAAATTATCGCTAGATATCCAGAAGGTCGTCAAAAATCGGCTCTTATTCCTGTTTTGCATATTGCTCAAAAGGAATTTGGAGGTTGGTTAGACGTACCAGTTATGGATTACGTTGCACAAGTTCTTAGCATCACACCAATTGAGGTTTATGAAGTTGCGACATTCTACACAATGTTCAACATGAAGCCAGTTGGAAAATATGTTTTGGAAGTTTGTAGAACAGGACCTTGTATGGTTAGAGGTAGTGAAAAAATCCTTGATCACATTCGCACAACTTTAAATATTAAAGATGGCGAAACAACGGCTGACGGGTTGTTCACATTAAAACCAGCGGAGTGTCTTGGTGCTTGTGGTTATGCGCCAATGCTACAACTTGGTAAGTTTTATCATGAAAATTTAACCATAGAGAAAGTTGACGAAATCTTGGAGCTCTGCAGACAAGGTCAAGTTGATTTGGGTTAATAAAGTTTTAAAAGATTTGATTTTTTTTTTGAATTAAATCAAACCTAGGTAATAATATTAAAATGCAAAAAGCCGATACACCAAACTTATCGAAGTGTAAAAGCCAATTGCAATAAGCAAATAAAAATGAGTAAAAAACTTTTACTTAAAGACGCCCACGTAGAAGGCATTAGATATTTCGATGTGTATCGAAAGCAAGGTGGCTATGAGGCTGTTGAAAAAGCTTTGAAAATGACAACCGATGAAGTTTTGGAAGAGGTAAAAACTTCTGGACTTCGTGGTCGTGGTGGTGCAGGTTTCCCTACTGGTATGAAGTGGAGTTTCTTAGCGAAACCAGAAGGCGTACCAAGACACTTGGTAGTTAACGCCGATGAGTCGGAGCCTGGGACTTTCAAGGATAGATATTTGATGGAGTTCATTCCGCATCTTTTGATAGAAGGGATGATTATTTCATCTTACACTTTAGGTGCAAACACTTCTTACATCTATATCCGTGGCGAATATTCTTGGATTCCTGACATTCTAGAAGAAGCAATTGACGAAGCTAAAAAAGCTGGTTTCTTAGGTAAAAATATCTTAGGAAGTGGTTTCGATTTAGAAATATATGTTCAACGTGGTGCTGGTGCTTATATCTGTGGAGAAGAAACTGCTTTGCTAGAATCTCTTGAAGGTAAAAGAGGAAATCCTCGTCTTAAACCACCTTTCCCTGCTGTTAAAGGACTTTGGGAAAGACCAACCGTGGTTAACAATGTAGAAACAATTGCGGCAGTTGTCCCGATTATCAATATTACTGGCGCTGAATATGCCAAAATTGGTGTTGGACGCTCAACGGGAACTAAATTAATTTCGGCTTGTGGTAACATCAACAAACCAGGCGTTTACGAAATTGATATGACAATTTCTGTGGAAGAGTTTATCTATTCTGAAGATTATTGTGGTGGAATCCCGAATGGTAAAAAATTAAAAGCTTGTATTCCTGGAGGTTCTTCGGTGCCGATTTTACCAGCGAATTTACTTTTAAAAACCATAAATGGTGAACCTCGTTTGATGAACTACGAATCTCTTGCAGATGGTGGTTTCGCAACAGGAACAATGATGGGTTCTGGAGGTTTCGAAGTTTTGGATGAAGACCAATGCATTGTTGAACATACAATGACTTTGGCTAGATTCTACAATCACGAAAGCTGCGGACAATGCACACCTTGCCGCGAAGGTACAGGATGGATGTACAAAATCTTAAAGAAAATCAATTCTGGAAAAGGAACTTTAGCAGACATCGACCTACTTTGGGACATCCAAAGAAAAATTGAAGGTAACACCATTTGTCCATTAGGAGATGCAGCGGCTTGGCCAGTTGCAGCGGCAATTCGCCACTTCCGTGATGAGTTCGAATGGCACGTTAACAATCCGGAATTATGTTTAACTCAAAATTACGGCCTGGCTAATTATGCCGACCCAATTCCTGTAGTTGCAGGAAACTAAAATGAAAAAATTAATTGTAGCTGGACTTTGTGCCTTGTCAACAACTTTAGGTTTTGCACAATCGCAAACTTCCCAAGAGCATAGTTCTTTAACTAAAAAAGGAAAAATATTTTTATTCTGGGGTTGGAATACTGCAGCTTATAGTGACTCAGATATTCATTTTAAAGGAAATGGTTATGATTTTACATTGAAAAGTGTAAGCGCTCATGATAGAATTACACCATTTACTTTTAAAGATTATTTTGCGCCAGACAGTTGGACAATTCCACAGACTAATGCTAGAATTGGATATTTTGTAAAAGATAATGTTGCAGTTGTTTTAGGTCTTGACCACATGAAATATGTGATGGATCAAAACCAAACTGTTGGCTTCGAAGGTCACATTTCGGATCCGACTTATGCCAATATGATCCAGTCAGGTTCGGCTGTTAATCTTACGAATGAGCAGTTTTTAACTTTCGAACATACCGATGGACTTAACTACATCAACGTTGGTGTTGAAAAATACCAAAATATCCTTAACAAAAAAGGATTCGATGTAGAATTTGCTTACGGAGCTGGTGTTGGCGCTCTGTTTCCGAAAAGTAATGTTAAATTATTTGGAAACGAAAGAAGCGACAGATTTCATTTAGCGGGATTTGGAGCTGATGCGAGAGCGAGTTTCAATGCTATTTTTGCAAATCATATTATGTTGAGATTAGAAGGTAAAATTGGTTACATCAATATGCCAGATATCAAAACGACATTAAATAATAAGTCTGATAAAGCGTCGCAAGATTTTATGTTTGCGCAGGCTAATTTAGGAATCGGATATATTTTCGGTTTAAAAAAGAAAAATTAACAGGCTTTTGCCTTAATGATAAGCTTATAACAATAAGATAATGAGCGAAGAAATTAAAAAATTCAAAGTAACCATCGACGGACAAACAACCGAAGTTTTGCCAGGTACTTCTATTTTGGAAGCTGCTAGACAAATCGGAGGCAAATCTGTTCCGCCTGCGATGTGTTACTATAGCAAGTTGGAAACCAGTGGTGGCCGTTGCAGAACATGTTTGGTAGAAGTGTCAAAAGGTTCTGAAGCTGATCCTCGTCCAATGCCAAAATTGGTCGCTAGTTGTAGAACTGCTGTTATGGACGGTATGGAAGTTAAAAATTTAACTTCGGAAAAAGCACAAGAAGGTCGCAAAGCGGTAACCGAATTTTTATTAATCAATCACCCTTTGGACTGCCCTATTTGTGACCAAGCTGGAGAATGTCATCTTCAGGATTTGGGTTACGAGCACGGCGTTGAAGGCACTAGAACGGAGTTCGAAAGAAATACTTATGATGCTGATGATATCGGTCCTTATATTAAATTAAATATGAACCGTTGTATCCTTTGTGCAAGATGTGTCTTGGCAGCTAATCAGTTGACTGAAAAGCGCGAGCACGGTATTTTGTTCAGAGGAGATCATGCTGAGATTTCGACTTATCTTAACAAAGCTTTGGACAATGACTTTATCGGAAACGTTATCGATGTTTGTCCAGTAGGCGCTTTAACAGACAGAACGGCGCGTTTTGCAAGTAGAGTTTGGTTTACTAAACCTGTTAACGCAACTTGTAAGTGCGAAAAATGCAGTGGTAAAGCAGTGTTGTGGATGAAAGGTGACGAGATTGTACGTGTAACTGCTAGAAAAGATCAGTACGACGAAGTGCAAGATTGGATCTGTAACGAATGTCGTTTCGAAAGAAAAGATCCTAAATATTGGAGCATCGAAGGTCCTAGACATATCGACAGACATTCTGTTATCTCTCTTAACCATTACGAAAAGCCACAAGATTATTACAGACAATTGGATAATCCTGACGCTAAAGAAATTGCTAAAAAAGACGAGGAGAAAATCGAGAACAATAATTAATTTGAAAATTAGATAATTTGAGAGTTTGCCGAAGGATTTTATTCTGAATCGAATTTCAAATTTCAAATCAAAAATATGGAACTATTAACTTTTAAACTAATATTAGTCTTAGCTTTATTCTTGCTAGCACTTACGGTAGCAGCCTACTCGACTTGGGCAGAACGTAAAGTGGCAGCAATTATGCAAGACCGTATTGGACCTAACCGTGCGGGACCTTTTGGACTTTTACAACCTTTGGCAGATGGTGGAAAATTCTTCTTCAAAGAAGACTTTACACCTGCGAATGCCGAAAAATTCCTATTCGTAATTGGACCTGCCTTGGTGATGTTTATTTCATTAATTACAGGTGCGGTTATCCCTTGGGGAAAAAGCCTTAACATTGGTGGACAGTCTTTTGACCTTCAAGTTGCTAACGTGGATGTTGGTGTACTTTATCTTATCGGGATGGTATCAATCGGTGTGTACGGAATCATGATTGGAGGTTGGGCTTCTAACAACAAGTACTCTTTGATAAGTGCGGTTAGAGCGTCTTCACAAATGATTTCTTACGAATTGGCGATGGGACTTTCGTTGCTTGCAATCATTATGATGGCTGGTTCTTTAGATTTAAAAGTTATTACTGAATCTCAAACGCATGGTAAGCTTTGGGGCATAATTCCTGAAATTTCTGGGATGAACTGGAACATCTTCTACCAACCCGTTGCATTTATTATTTTCTTAATTGCAGCTTTGGCAGAAACCAACCGTCACCCATTCGACTTACCAGAATGTGAGTCTGAACTTGTAACAGGTTACTCAACAGAATATTCTTCGATGAAGTTAGGATTATTCATGTTTGGAGAATATGTTAACATGTTTATTTCTAATGCTTTAATTACCGTTTTATTCTTTGGGGGTTTCAACTATCCAGGAATAGATTGGGTTACTCAGAACTGGGGCGAAAACGTTGCTGGTATCTTGAGTGTTGTAGCATTTTTAAGTAAAACAATATTCGGTATTATCTTATTTATGTGGATAAGATGGACGTTACCGAGATTTCGATACGATCAATTGATGCATTTAGGATGGAAAACTTTAATTCCATTAGCATTGGTTAATCTATTAATAACAGGCGCATTAATCTTGTTATTCGGACATTAAAAAAGTGATAATATGATGATGTAAGATGTGCTATCAGATAGAATTTATCTTTTAACATCTAACGTCTAACATCTAATATCTATAATTAAATGAAACTAACAAACAGATCAAAAGTTGTTTCTAACAAGAAAATGAGTTTGAAGGAAAAACTGTACTTGCCTGCAATTGCACAAGGTATGGGGATTACTTTGAAACATGCTGTACGAAATCTTGTTAAAGGCGTACCATCCGTACAATATCCTGAAGAGCAAAGACCTCGCGCTATTATCTGGCGTGGACAACATGTGTTAAAACGTGATGACGAAGGTAGAGAGCGTTGTACTGCTTGTGGATTGTGTGCTGTAGCTTGTCCCGCAGAAGCGATTACAATGACAGCGGCAGAACGTACTAAAGACGAAAAACATCTTTATAGAGAAGAAAAATACGCCGAAATCTACGAAATCGATATGCTACGTTGTATCTTCTGTGGTATGTGCGAGGAAGCTTGTCCAAAGCAAGCCATCTTCCTTACAGATCGTCTTGTAGATGTTGAAATGATAAGACAAAATTTTGTCTATGGTAAAGACAAGTTAGTTGAGAAAATCGAACAACGTATCGATATTAGTGAACGTCAAAAGAAAACTTATTAAGAATGGATCAGATATTATTTTTCACAGTTGCTTTTATTGCAATTCTTAGTGCTGTGTATTTTGTATTTGCAAGAAATCCATTATACAGTGTTTTGTCTCTTATCGTAACATTTTTCAGTATTGCTGCGATGTATATTCTTCTTAATGCTCAGTTTTTAGGAATTGTACAAATCATTGTTTACGCTGGAGCTATTATGGTGCTTTTCCTTTACGTATTAATGATGTTAAACCTTAATGCGAAAGACGAAAGTAAAAAGAAAAACCTTCCAAAATTCATTGGGATTTTCACGGTTTGTATTTTGTTTATTGGGATGTTAGGCGCTTACAAAGGTCTTACTGGTAACACCACAGCAGCGGCAACAGTGGACAGAGGCGTTGGATTGACAAAAAACTTAGGAAGACTATTATTTAACGAATATGTTTTACCGTTCGAGCTAGCATCAGTCCTGATATTTGCAGGTATTGTTAGTGCGGTATTAATTGGTAAAAAAGAAATATAAAAATGGGAGAAGTTAACAGTTTTATACAATCTGTACCTAAGGAGTATTTTATTATTCTAAGTACCATTTTGTTTTGTTTAGGCGTTTTGGGCGTTCTAATTCGTAAAAATGCGATTATCATTTTGGGTTGTGTGGAGTTAATGCTTAACTCGGTCAATCTTTTGTTAGCAGCTTTTTCTGCATACAAAGGTGATGCGCATGGACAATTATTAGTATTCTTTATCATGGTTGTAGCAGCTGCCGAAGTAGCAGTTGGACTTGCAATTATCGCTATGATGTACAGAAATACTAAATCTGTAGACGTAAGTATATTTAATAAATTAAGAGGATAATTAGGAATGGAAAATTTAGTTTACGCAATTATTCTTTTACCATTAGCAGGTTTCCTCATCAATGGTTTGTTTGGAAAGAATCTTCCTAAAGCTCTTGTTGGTGGATTAGCAACTTTGGTTGTTTTTGGATCTTTCCTTATTGCTGTTAGCATTTTTATGGGAATGTCGAAAGACAGCGCACCTGTTATTGTAAAAGCATTTGAGTGGTTCACAGTTAATGGGATGCAGGTTAACTTCGGGTTCCAAGTTGATCAACTATCAATTATGATGGTGATGATTATTACAGGAATCGGGTCGTTAATTCACCTTTATTCTATTGGCTATATGAGCCATGACAAAGGTTTTTATAAGTTTTTTACATACCTAAATCTTTTCATCTTCTCGATGTTATTGTTGGTATTGGGAAGCAATTATCTTATCCTATTCATCGGATGGGAAGGTGTAGGACTTTGTTCTTACTTATTGATTGGCTTCTGGTACGACAATGTTGAATATGGTAAAGCAGCTCGTAAAGCCTTTATCATGAACCGTATTGGTGACTTAGGATTGTTGTTAGGTATTTTTGCTTTAGCACATCATCTTAACGCGATTGACTTCATGAGCGTTGCAGAAAATTCAACAGTTTTTGAATTGGACGGCAATGCGATTATCTTCATCACAATATGTTTATTCGTTGGGGCTGTTGGTAAATCTGCTCAGCTTCCGCTTTTTACTTGGTTGCCAGATGCGATGGCTGGACCGACGCCAGTTTCAGCTTTAATCCACGCTGCAACGATGGTAACTGCAGGTATTTATTTAGTAGTAAGATCAAATTTCTTATTCACGTTAGCACCGACTACACTTAATGTTATTTTGTTAATCGGTTTAGCAACATCTTTGGTTGCAGCTTTCATTGGTTTAAGACAAAACGATATCAAAAAAGTATTGGCCTACTCGACTGTTTCGCAGTTAGGTTTCATGTTTATTGCTTTGGGCGCTGGCGCATACACAACTGGAATGTTCCACGTTATGACGCATGCTTTCTTCAAAGCTTTATTATTCTTAGGTGCAGGATCTGTAATCCACGCCATGAGTGGCGAACAAGATATGCGCTTTATGGGAGGACTTAGAAAGAAAATACCAGTAACCTATTGGACATTCTTAATCGGTACTTTGGCAATTTGTGGTGTTCCGCCATTGTCAGGTATGATTTCTAAAGACGAAATTTTAGTAACGATTTATGAGAAGAGTCCTTTTCTTTGGGCATTGACGTTATTTAGTGCTGCAATGACAGCTATTTATATGTTCAGATTATTGTTCTTAACCTTCTTCGGAGATTTCCGTGGAACTGAAGAACAAAAGAAACACATCCACGAAAGTCCAGCTTCTATGACGATTCCATTAGTTGTTTTAGCGATTCTTTCAGTAGTTGGTGGTTTCATCAATCTTCCGCATTTTATTGCACATGGCGAATATCAAAATTTGGCAGCGTGGTTAAGTAAAGTTTACAAATATCCACAAGCTGCGGCTGAGATTCCGTTTAACATCGAAATGATTTTGTTAGCGCTAACCATTATTATGGTTGCTGTTATCTTCTTCGTTGTTAAAAATATCTATGTTAACAAAAAGAAAGTGGCGCTTCCAGAAGACGAATATACTGGTTGGGAAAGACTTTCTGCAAAGAAGTTGTTTATCGACGAAATATATCAAGCTTGTGTTGTAAAACCAGTTGAAGGACTTGGAAAAGCAGCGTCAATGTTCGATAGATCTGTACTTGACCCGATTGTAACTTTCATTGGACTAGGCGCAGCGGACTCTGGTAGAGCAGCCAAGAGATTGCAAAATGGTAAGGTCGAAAACTATGTTTTGATCATGTCTTTAGCAATCGGAATAATTTTAATTATTAACTTTTTATTGAAATAGTAATGTCATATTTAGCAACACTATTACTATTACCTCTTGTAGGTTCGGGATTGGTTTTTGCATGGAGAAATTCTTCTAGCAAGCATCTTGCGCTGGCAATTGCGTTTATACAAATGTTTTTAGCATTCTACATGTTATCCAATTTTGATTTTGGACCAACGGTAGATTCTAGATTACAATACGAAATCCAATATCCGTGGTTTCAGTTTATTAACAGTACACTTCATTTCGGGATAGATGGGATGAGTATGCTTTTGGTGATACTAACTAATATTTTAGTACCATTAATCATACTTTCTTCATACAACGAAAACAAGCCTTACAACAACAATTTCTATGCGTTAATCTTGTTAATGCAATTTGGATTAATTGGTGTTTTCACAGCATTGGATGGTTTGTTATTCTACATCTTCTGGGAAGTAACTTTGATTCCGATATGGCTAATCGCAGGAGTTTGGGGACAAGAAGACAAACGTATTAAATTCACAACAAAATTCTTTGTTTACACTTTTGTTGGGTCTTTATTTATGTTACTTGGTTTCATCTACATTTACAACTATTCGGCGTCGTTTGCAGTAACAGACATGTACAATGCAGCGCTTAATCTTAATCAGCAAACGGTTATATTTTGGTTTATTTTCTTTGCATTTGCAGTTAAATTACCAGTATTTCCGTTCCATACTTGGCAACCCGATACGTACACTTATTCGCCGACACAAGGTTCGATGTTGTTATCAGGTATCATGCTAAAAATGGCTGCTTATGGAGTTTTAAGATATTTATTACCGATTACACCTTTAGCAATTGGCGGAATTTCGGGAGATATTGTTGTTATTCTTGCAGTTGTTGGTGTTATCTATGGTGCATTAATCGCCATTGTCAACAACGATTCTAAAAGAATTATAGCTTACTCTTCCCTTTCTCACGTTGGGTTGATGGTTGCAGGGATTTTTGCTTCTGCAATTTTGACAGTGCGACTTGCTAATGCAGCGTCTTTGGTTATCGAAGGCGCAGAAGGTGCTTTGGTACAGACATTTGCACACGGTATCAATGTTGTAGGTTTATTCTACTGTGCTGATATTCTTTATAAAAGATTTAAAACAAGAGATATTAGACAAATGGGTGGTTTGGCAAAAATCGCACCTAAGTTTGCAATTCTTTTCATGATTATCTTACTTGGTTCTATGGCAGTGCCATTAACTAACGGATTTATCGGAGAATTTATCCTTCTTAAATCAGTTTTTGATTATAACCTAATCATGGGAGTTTTATCAGGATTAACAGTAATCTTGTGTGCCGTGTACATGTTGAGATTGTACGGAAAAGCAATGTTTGGTAAGACAGATGACATGTTATTATCAACCGCAAAAGATCTTTCGACTGCAGAGTTTTCAGTTCTTGCAAGTTTATCTGTTTTTGTAATTCTTATGGGTATTTTCCCGCAAGTTATTATCGAAATGGTGGGTAGTTCGTTGAAGTTTATCTTCTTATCAATGATAAGTTAATTTGATATATAAAAAATGAGTGTTTTTATAGTATTATTCATTACCGCAGTTTTAGCATTATTTGCTGGTGTTTTCGAACAAGGCAAATATTCAAGATACATCGGCATTGCAGGATTGTTAGTAGCTTTATATGTAAGTTATCTTCCAGATTGCGATTTTTTCGCAGCCTACAAAACGATGTTCGATTACAGTACTAATGCTGCTTTGTTTACCAAAATATCTATCGTAACGACTTTGCTAATTTTCTTTATCGGAGGATTTGCATTTAGTAATCATAGAAGCCACCAGTCGGAGTTGTATGCTTTGATGTTGATGTCATTATCTGGAGGAATTGTACTTTTTGGTTATCAAAATTTAGTAACATTATTCATCGGTATCGAAATTCTTTCTATCCCATTATATGTAATGGCAGGAAGTAACAAAACTGACCTTCGCTCTACAGAAGCCTCAATGAAGTATTTCTTAATGGGAGCTTTTGCAACAGGGTTTTTATTATTCGGTGTGGCATTAGTTTACGGATCGGCTGGTAGTTTTGATCTTTATCAAATAAGTTCGTTCGCGATTAACGATCCTAAGAATATGATGCTAATTGTTGGATCAATTCTTATGTTATCCGCAATGGCTTTCAAAGTCTCGTTAGCGCCTTTCCACATGTGGAGTCCAGACGTATACCAAGGTGCACCATCATTGATTACAGCTTTCATGGCAACAGTTGTTAAAATTGCAGGTTTCTATGCGTTCTTAAAATTAATGACCATGGCATTTGGAGGAATCGTAGGAGAATGGATTAACATTGTTGGCGTATTATTAATCGTGACTTTACTTCTAGCAAACGTAATGGGACTGGTACAAACCAACGCAAAACGTATGTTGGCTTACTCGAGTGTTTCTCATGCTGGTTATGTGACGCTAATCTTCTTCGGCATGAATAGCCTTTCACCTTACAACTTAGCATTCTATTTATTCGCTTATTCGTTATCTACGGTTGGTGTTTTCATGGCATTAATCTGGGTAGAAAAAGTGAAAAGAGAAACCTCTTTCAATGCCTTTAACGGTTTAGGAAAAAGACATCCATTGTTGGCAATTGCTGCTGCAGTTTCGATGATATCAATGGCGGGTATTCCTTTAACAGCGGGATTTATGGCTAAGTTTTCGTTATTCAACCAAGCAATTAAAGGTGGTTTCGAATTCTTAGTATTAATCGCAGTTTTCGGTTCTGCATTGAGTATCGCTTATTATTTACGATTAATCATTGCGATGTTTTTCTATAAAGAAAGTACTTTCAAAACTTCAGAAAAAGTAAGCATCACTTACAACATTGTTGCGGTTGTTATTATCTTAGCCATTATCAGTCTAGGTGTTTATCCGGATTTGTTTGTCAAACAATTTGGACTTTAATAAAATTTAAAAAAAGCTTCAGTTCTTCTGAAGCTTTTTTGTTTGCAATAGTGGATAAACAGTAAAAACATTGTATTTTTAGATTCGAAAAATTTCACATGGAACTCATTATCCTAATTGCATTAATATTACTGAACGGCGTTTTTGCAATGTCTGAAATGGCGTTGGTTTCTTCTAGAAAATTCAAGCTAGAAAGTTTGAAAAAGAAAGGAAGTCCCGCTGCTAAAACCGCTCTCAAGCTAATGGACAACCCTACCCGATTTTTGTCAACCGTACAAATTGGGATTACGCTAATTGGGGTTCTTTTAGGTATTTTCAGTGGTGAAAGTATTACAAAAGATTTAAAAAATCTACTTCTAAAAGTGGATGTTCTTGCGCCTTACGCCAATAAAATTGCAATTTCGGGAAGTGTAATTATCATTACCTATTTTTCTATTGTAGTTGGCGAATTATTCCCGAAAAGACTTGGAATGACTTTCCCAGAATCCATCGCCGTTATGTTGGCTAGACCGATGAATTTACTTTCTAAAATTGCTTCGCCATTCGTTTGGTTGTTATCCATTTCTAATGATTTTTTATCTAAAATATTTAGAATTGATGATAAAAACGACAACACGATTTCTGAGGAAGAAATCGTTTCTATGGTGAAAGAAAGTGCGCAAGGCGGCGAAATCTTAAATATAGAACAAGATATTGTAGAACGTGTTTTTGAGCTTGGGGACAGAAAAGCAAGCGCTTTGTACACGCCGAAAAGTGATATGATTATTTTTGATACTCAAGATTCTTGGGACGACATTCGGTACAAAATACAAGACGGAAAACATTCTGCTTATCCCGTTTGCGAAAACAACAACGTAGATAATATTTTAGGAATTGTAATTTTAAAAGACTTGTTTTTAGCCTCAAATACGCCAGATTTTAAAGTTTCAAATTATATAAAAGAGCCTTTATATTTCAATGAAGCTGCAAAAGCTTATCAAGTACTTAATCTGTTCAAAAAAACAAAAATCCATTACGGAATTGTAATCGACGAATATGGAAGCGTAAAAGGCATCATCACTTTAAATGACCTCATCGATGAGCTAGTTGGTGATACGATGCATGATGAAGAAAAAAATCCAGAGATTAAGAAAATAGATAATGACACCTGGATTGTAGATGCAGGAATGGATATTTATGACTTCCTAGATTATTTCAATAAAGAAGAGGAAGAAGAGCACATCAACAACCAATACAACACCGTGGCTGGTTACATAATCAACAATATCAACAATCTACCACAAGTGGATGACGAATTTGAAATAAAAGATCTAAAATACACCATTTTGGAAAAGAACGGACAACGTATTTCTAAGATTAAGATTGAAAAATAAACATGAATTTTGCAACAAAACTACATAACCCAAATCTTACCAAGTGTATCAATATTTTCCTGATTATTGCGACTTATGCAATGATTGTCATTCGATTTTTATTGAATGAAAAAGGTCGCGTCAATCCAGATTCGATTCGATATATGCGACAAGCGCACATGTTGCCAGTTATCGACAATACAACAGCGCCATTAGGCTATCCTTTTGCGATTTGGTTGTTCACTAATTTTGGCTTGGACGAATTCTGGAGCAGTAAAGTTGTTGGACTTTTAGCCTACACAGCAATGTTGGTATTCGCTTGGAAAAAAAAATTCTACTTCAAAGAAATCTTGATGATTTCGGCGCTTTTTAGTTTTGTATCGGTGTTTTCTTACACGATGAGCGAAGCACCAATTTTGCCATTTGTCTTTTGCCTTTTTTATTATTCTAAACAAGTTATAGCCGAAAATTTTAAAGGTTTAAAAGCAGTTTTGATACTGAGTTTGTTTTTAATTATTTGTTATAATATTAGATATAGCGCTTTGTTCTTGATGGCTGGTTTGGGCTGGTTTGGTCTACTGAAAATAAAAACAACTTATGGTAAATACTTTGTTTTATCGGCACTTTTGGGAGTTTTGTTTGTGGTGCTTTTCAAGTTGTTGTATGTCGATTACTTTAATGAAGATTATATCAGAGATTTTCTAAATATTGGACTAAAACCAACTTCTAAACTTCTAACCGAACTATGGCAAGGCCTTGCCACGACTTTTGATCCTTTTGTACATATTGCTGATCCGTCTGGCGGTATTGTCAATTATGGGATCTATGGTATTGGCTTAATCAATATTGGTCTTACTTTATATTTCGTTATTAAAACAAAACATTCGGATTTTGATTTATTATTGCTTTGGACAGGATTTGTTGGTATTGTTTGTTCTTATTTTGTACAATATTTTTATTCGGTTAACGCAATAGATTATCGATTGTTAGCGCCTTTTAGTCTTCCGATTTGGATGTATTATTTTCGAAGATTATGGACGGTTTTTGGGAATTTGACTTATTTAATTTCTGTAGGAAGTTTGTTAACGGGATTTGCTTTTACATGGTTATCAAAAGGAAATTATTTGGAAAACCGTGAAGAAATACAAACTTTTCTAAAAACCGAAAATAAAGAAACAGGAACGATAAAATTTTGGTTAAAATCGGAAGAAGATCTCGGAAATGTACGATCTGCAGAAATTATTAGTACGGTTAATCCGATGATTTATACTACTTTTTCGGCGAAAGATACTTTGGATCCAAAAGTCTTAACGCCTTATCGTGTTGATTCTAAACTAAAAATAAAGAGAAACCAGTTTCAGAAGTTTGATAAGAAATAGCTTGTCGATTTCAAAAAATATGATTTTCTCCGAAATCTGAATTTTCGGTTTTCGGAATAAGATTTTTTGTTATCTTTGATGCAAGGATTGAGTCTTTGGACTAAGAACGAAGGATGGTTATCGATAGCCCCGATTGGCGTGGAAATCCTTTTTGCGAGAGGCTTTGCCGAGCAAAAAGATTGTAACAAAAAGCGGGACAAATTGTCTAAAGTATGAGAAAATTGACTTGCTCCTAAAAAAAAAATTATTAGAAACTATTAAATTTTATAGATATGACTTTACCCAAGTTTTTATTAGCAGACAACACAGATTTTCCAGAAGATCTTTTTGTAGTACATACAGAATATCCTCGTTTTATCCTTAACGTTGAAGAGGAAGAAGTTGAGTGGTTGGATGATCTAGAAGGTGATGACGAAGAAACTTTGGCTAATGAGGCTACTAAAGTAGTTGAAGAGGCTTTCAAATTCTGCGATGCTGAGTTAGCCAAATACGATGACGAAGAAGAAGAGTAATCTAAATCGATATTAAAAAATGAAAACGGAACCCAAAATTGAGTTCCGTTTTTTTATTATTTTTTGTTGAATTTTAGCAACAATAGATTGTCTTTGTACAGCTCTAGACTTTCGCCATTTACGACATATCTGTTAGCTTGTTGTAGCATGTTAAGAAATCCTGTCTCAACACTCATATTCATACAAGCTTTTCTTGTAGATCCAACCTCGCTTGCTGCAAATGTACCTGCTTTGGCATCGATAGCAACGCTGTTAGAAAAATAATTGTTACATCCTGTATTACCCGTAATCTTGCCTGCTTCTACAACCAAAGTCGGCTGCTCGGTGCTTACTTGTTCTGCCAAAACCCAAGAGCTGCCTTCTAATGCAACTTGGTTTCCGCCTTTTTTAACAGAATAGTTAGACGCGGCACATGATGCCAACATAACAGCTGCTGATATTGTAAGAATTAAATGTTTCATAATTTTAAATTTTTATGATTAGCAATGTCTTGCTTTTCTTTTTCAAAGATAAAATTAATTTTTAAAAAAATTAAACATTGTAATAAAAAGAGGCACCACATCTACTATATGGTGCCTTTATTATTTTCAACAAAGAATGAATTACCAAATTTTAACTCTTTCTTCTGGTTTTTTGTACAATTTATCGCCTGGTTTTACGTCGAAAGCTTTGTAGAACGCATCGGTATTAACCAACGGTCCAAAACTTCTAAAATAACCTGGGGAGTGTGGGTCTGTTTTCACTTGCATTGTCATATATTTATCGCTTGATAAAGTTCTCCAAACTGTTGCCCAGCTCAAGAAGAATCTTTGGTCTTGCGTGTAACCACTGATTGTTCCAGGATTTTCTTTATCTTTTAGATACATCTGCAAAGCATCGAAAGCGATATTAACACCTCCTAAATCTGCAATATTTTCACCATTTGTGAAAGTTCCGTTTACGAAAGTTCCTTTTACTGGCTCGTACTTGTCATACTGCGCTGCTAAAGCTTTTGTAGCTTTTTCGAAGTTAGCTTTGTCAGCTGGTGTCCACCAATCTACTAAGTTACCGTCAGCATCAAATTGTGCTCCAGAATCATCGAAACCGTGTGTGATTTCGTGACCGATAACCGCTCCAATTCCACCGAAATTAACCGCTGCATCAGCATTTGGATTGAAGAAAGGCGGCTGAAGAATTGCAGCTGGGAAAACGATTTCGTTGTTTACTGGGTTATAGTAAGCGTTCACCGTTTGCGGCGTCATTCCCCACTCTGTTTTATCAACTGGTTTTCCGATTTTTGCTAAATCCTTACTGTATTGCCATTCTGTGATATTTTGTAGGTTTTTGTACAATGTTCCACCTTGGTTTTCAGAAAGGATTGTCAGTTTAGAATAATCTTTCCAAGTGTCTGGATAAGCTACTTTAACCGTGAATTTATTTAACTTTTCTAAAGCTTTAGTTTTTGTAGTTTGAGACATCCAAGAAAGATTTTTGATGTGCACATCGAAACTCTTCTTAAGATAATCTATCAATTCTACCATTTGCGCTTTTGCAGAAGCTGGGAAGTATTTTTCAACATACAATTTACCAAAAGCTTCACCCAAAGTACCGTTAATTAACTGGTAACCTCTTTTGTTCAAAGCTCTTTGCTCTTGTTGCCCACTTAGATATTTACCATAGAAATCAAATCTCATATCGCCCAATTTTTGGCTTAAATAAGAAGCACTTCCGTGAATCATGTGGAACTTCAGATAATCTTTAATTAAAGGTAAATTTTTGTCGTTAAAGAATTTATCAAAACTCTTGTAATAACCCAATTCACCAATAATTGCTTTATCAGTTGTTACACCAACGCTTTTAAGATAAGCAGGAAGATCTACATTTTTAACCAAAGTTTTAAGTTCAGCCATTGTTTTTGGATTATACATTAAAGTATTATCACGGCTTTGCTCGTTTGTTAAATAAGTTTTAGCGATTTGCTTTTCAAAATCAACGATTTTCTTAGCAACTTCGTCAGCGTTTTTGTAACCGATTTCTTTTAGCATCGAAGCAACATATTTCTGATACTCAGCTAAAGTTTCTGTGTTTTTTTCATTTACTTTTTGGTAATAATCTCTTCCTAAACCTAAAGAAGCGTCACCAAGATAGATAGCATTCATTTTAGAATCCTTCAAATCTGCATCAACACCCCAACCGTACAAAGTATTTTCTCCTTCTTTGGTTACAGAAATCATATATTTTTGCAAATCAGCCATGTTTTTGATAGCATCAATTCTATCCAAATTGGCTTGAATTGGCTTAATTCCCTCAGCGTTACGCTTGTCCATATTCATGTAAGTAGCGTACAAATCCTGGATTTTTTTACCCTCACTTCCGTCAGCGAATTTATCCTTCAAAAGTGAATTCAAAATCGTCATAGAGTTGTTATCTGTATCCTCAGCAAGTTTGTTAAAACTTCCCCAAGTTGGCTTGTCTGCTGGAATCTTTGCAGTTTTCATCCAAGAACCATTTACATAATTGTAGAAATCATCCTGTGGACGAACCGATTTGTCCATAGCAGAAAGGTCTAGACCGTTTTCTTTTGTTTGGCTCATCGTAGTTTTATTTTGTGCATGAACTAAAGTCTGTGAACAAACTCCTGCTAACAAAAATAGTGAGATTGTAAGTTTTTTCATTTAATATAATTTGTTGAAATATGTCGTAAAAACTTTGTTTTTGTTACGGAACCAAATGTAATTTTTTTTGAAATGTTTTTTCGTTTAAAAAAAATAAACAAACTGTACTTTCATGAAGTAAATTAAAATTTCGCAACTTTAATATTGTACTTAATTTAAAATTCTATTACGGGTTGGTGGCAATATCTTTTACGTTTCCTGTTCGTTTAAGGAAGCCCCAAGTTTTTAATTCGCCTTGTAAAGCTTTTCTTAAACTTCGGAACAAAACAATGTACATCAACCATCTGTAACCAAATCTTTGTGGAATGATGTAGAATAAATCTGTCCATTTTTCCTTTTGCATAAAGAATGCGATAAAGGCTAAAGCGGCATCCACAACCAAAAACAATAAATAGTAGGTGAAAATCTTGCTGCCATTTCCTGATAAAATTCCGAAAAACATAATTAAATCTGCCAACGGCGAGAAAAACGGAATAATGTACTGGAACAACAAAATATTCGGCATCGCCCAAAGTCCCAAACCTTTGTATTTTGGATTGAGGAAAGTTTGACGCTGTTTCCAGAACATTTGCATAATGCCGTAAGTCCAACGGAAACGCTGTTTTAGGAATTGTTTTACGCTTTCTGGAGCTTCGGTAATTGCAACAGCTTTATTTTCGTTGGCAATCGTGTAGCCGTTTTTCAAAATTTTAACCGTTAAATCGCAATCTTCCGCCAAAGTATCCGACGAATAACCACCCGCTTCATCAATCACCGATTTTCGGAAAGCACCAATCGCACCAGGAATTACCGTAATCGCATTGATGTTCGCATAAGCCAATCTATCAAAATTCTGGCTCGTCGTATATTCAATCGATTGCCATCTTGTAAGCCAATTGACGCGGTTTCCGACTTTTACATTTCCTGCAACAGCGGCGATATTTTCGTCTTCTTTAGCATTTAAAAATCGAGCGATTAAATATTTTACAGCATCTTGCTCCAATTTGGTGTCCGCATCGATACAAACCACATATTCGTCGTCTGTTTGCGAGATTCCATAGTTGAGCGCAGTTGCTTTTCCGCCATTTATTTTAGTTAAAATTTTAAGTTTAGATTCGCTGGAAAAAGCTTCTTTTAGCTTTTCCAAAGTCGCATCTTTACTGCCATCATCAACAAATACTATATCAAAATTAGGATAAGTTTGATTCAATAAATTTCGAAGTGATGAAACAATATTCACTTCTTCATTATAAGCTGGAACGATAATCGAAACTTTCGGATAAACTTCCAAAACTGGAAATCCACCAAGTTTTTTCTCTTTTTTATGTTCGCGAATTGCCCAATAAAGCATGAGCAATAATCGGATGATTCCGAGGCCAATAAAAATCGCAAATAATGCCACCAAGAAATGACTTACACCATAAATAACGGTTGCCAAAACCAAGTTAAGTTGCATAATATAATATGCTTTGGTTTTTGGAACTTCTGGCATTAATTCTCTTTTACTTTTGTGCAAAATTGTTGTCAAATTCGTGAAATGATAACCTTGTTTTTGCAGCATCGGAATTAAAATTTTCAAAGCTTTCACCGTTTCCGCACGCGAATCACCACCTGCGTCATGAAGCAAAATAATGTTTCCACGTTCTTTTTTTAAACCATCCAAAACTCGGGCAACAATTTTGTCCGCTTTTACGCCTGGTTCCCAATCTTCGGGGTCGATATTTTCGCCTATATCCAAATAATTTTGTTGTCTCGCCAAAGCCACCGGAATAATTTCCTCGGGCGTTGTAGGCTCGGAATCCGCATTATAAGGCGCACGGAACAAAATCGTGCTATGTCCAGTCACACATTCTATAAGAAGTCGCGTTAATTTTAATTCCATTAAAGCGCGCTCTGGGGCGACTTTTGCAATATTTTCGTGCGTGAAAGTGTGGTTTCCGATTTCGTGACCTTCTTTGTAAATACGTTTTACGAGTGGCAAATTTTTCTCGGCATTAATTCCGACCAAAAAGAAAGCAGCTGGAACATGATATTTTGATAAAACATCCAAAATTTGAGGTGTATAAGTCTCATCTGGACCGTCATCAAAGGTTAAAACCAATTGCTTTTGTGGCGCTGCGCCATATTTTTTAACCTCATATGAACTTGGATAAGTCACATAATTTTCATCCGTGATAATTTGTTCGTTATGGTCAACTTCTAACTTAATTTTACCATCGTGTGGCGTATTCAGAACATCCAAAACTTCGCCGTCACCGATGTAATCGACCATGGTTTGCCCTTTTACATTTTGAAGTTTTTGAACATTAAATTTCTGAATTCCGTCATAAGTTAAATCCTGATTGTAATACAACCAAGTTCTGCTGTCTTCACTTCCCAAACGCCACAAAGCCGTTCCTGCCAACGGATATTCCGAAGCGAAACGCATTGTATTAAACAACGAAGCCGCATCATTAAAATAAACGGTATGCGTGTTTTTTTGACTGTCTTGATAAGAATAATTGAGGTTAAAAGTATTGTCATCAAAATTGATAGAAGCCTTACTGGCATTGGCTTTTGTAATAGCTTGCATGTAAGTTCCGAGGTGTTTTGGTCTTTGTTAGAACTCCAATCATAGCCATAAGCTCCGAGTCCCAAAATAACTTTTTGAGGACTTGTTTTTTTAATCATTTTATCGGTTTGCGCTTCAATCCATTTTTGAGATGAAACTGGCCCTGCATCGCTATCCGCAGAATATTCGTCGTAAGCCATCAACACAAAATAATCTACGTAAGGGTCAAGTTTTTGAATGTTGTAATCGTCATTATCTGTCATCACATCCATCGTAATTAAAAGATTATTTTTCTTGAAAACCGTCCTCAAATCTTTCATAAAATCTACCAAAACTTGGTCTGAATTAAGATTTAAATCTTCGAAGTCGATGTTTATTCCTTTGAAATTATTTTTCACACATTGTGTCGCAACTTTATCAATCAAAGCCATACGTTTTACAGGATCGCCCAAAATCTTCCCAATACCTTCTGAATGGAATTCCTGATTGGAGTTGTTACTCAAAATTGGCATCGCAGCCACTCCAGTTCTTTTAATGATTTTGTAACCTTCGGGATCCATTTGCGTTTTTAAATCGCCCGTTTTAGCATCAATAAAAAACCATTCTGGAAAGACAAGATTTAGGTTTTTGATATTTCTTTTTAAAGACATCAAAGATTGCGGATCCCACGCAACATAGAAAGCAGAGCGAATCCCAGCAGGAAATTGATACCAGTTTTTGCTTTGATTTTTTACACGATCTTCTCTAGCTTTTGTGATTTTTTCTTCATTGGTTTTCATCCCTTTCGCATGAATAAAACTTCTAAAACCTTGATATTCTTTAGAAATTTTGTTCTCTTGCAAAAAAGGTTTATTAGCCGAAATCACAGCTTTGAAATCTTCATGAAAAGGAAGTTGGGGATTTTTGTCTAACTTCATCATTAGCGCTAAAGCCCCGAAAAGTAGCACGATACAGAAGATAATGATACGGCTACTCCATTTTACATTTCTCCAACGTTTTGTATTTTCCGTTTGAAAAATTTGTCTTGATTTTTCCACTTTCTACTCTCTTTTTTCTGATGTGCAAAGATTTACAAGAACCATGAAAAACAACTTAATTTGAACTTAAAATAAAATTAAATTTTAACAAAAAACTCGCTTCTCAAAATTGAAAAGCGAGTTGATTTTTTATTGTAAAAACAATCTATTTTACTGCTGCATCATAACGTTTTGAGATTTCGTCCCAGTTAACCACGCTCCATAAAGCAGTTAAATAATCTGCACGTTTGTTTTGATATTTCAAATAATAAGCGTGTTCCCAAACATCAATTGCGAAAATTGGTGTTCCTTTAACTTCCGCAACATCCATCAACGGATTATCTTGGTTCGCAGTTGATGTAATTGCTAATTTTTTATCCGGTGTAACGATTAACCATGCCCATCCAGACCCAAACCTGTCAGCTCCAGCTTTTGCCATTTTTTCTTTAAAAGCCTCTATAGTTCCAAAATTATCTGTAATTGCTTTGGCTAATTTTGCAGACGCTTTTGTGTCTTTTTTCGGTGTTAAAACCGTCCAAAATAACTCGTGATTATAATGTCCGCCCGCATTATTTCTTACAGCAGGCGACTCTTTAGAAATATGAGAAAGAATCGTGAAAAGACTTTCCTTTTCCATCGGTGTTCCCGCAATCGCTTTGTTGAGATTTGCGGTATATCCAGCTGCATGTTTGCTGTAATGAATTTCCATTGTTTGTGCATCCACGGCAGCTTCTAGAGCATTATACGCATAAGGAAGTGGTGCCTGTTTAAATTGTGCCGACATAAAACTTGAAGCCATCAAAAAACCGATAGCTGCTATTTTCAATACTTTCATTTTTAAAATTTTCGATTAAACATTAATTTAATTGTCTTAAAGATACTTTATTCATGCCTTAAACAACGTACCGTTAACATTAATTAACGCCTATTTTAGAAGTTTTTTGATGTCTTCAATCAAAAGTTCGCGGTCTGGATGAAATTTTCCAACTAAACTGGTTTTGGTTCCCGCTTCGTCTTCGTAATTGAGTCCAGAATAATACAAAATTGGCATTCCATCTTTCCCAAAACGACAACGGATGTTTCCATCTTTATCTACCAAAGCAATTTCTCCGCTGTGGTTTAGACTTTCCGCTTTGTCTTTTTGGTCTCCAACATAAATATCAAATTTCTTGGCAATGTCACCAATGTAAGTTCGATCACCAGTCAAAAAATGCCAGTTTGGAGATTTAGCACCGATTTTTTTTGCGTGTTCTTTTAAAATTTCGGGTGTATCATTTTCGGGATCGATACTTATAGATATTATTCCAAAATTTGGATCGTTGATTTCTTCTTCGATGTGTCGCATATTGGTATTCATCACAGGGCAAATCGTTGGACATCGACTAAAGAAAAACTCCACCAAATAGACTTTCCCGAGCATATCTTTGTTGGTAATCGTTTTATTATTTTGATCTTTTAAAGAAAATTCTGGGACTTTCATCACCGTAAAAAGCGACGAATTCATGTATTGTCGAACACCAAAAACCAAAGCAGCAATCAGTAGAATTACCAAAATGGGAATCCATGTTTTTTTTGATTTTGAAGTTTGGGTATTTTCGGTTGTTGACATTTTATTTTAAATAAGAATTTGGATTTTTCTTAAATTCATCTTTACACATCGAACTGCAAAAACCATAAACCTGACCTTTATAAGTCAAGGTATCACTAAGATGCTCAGCGGTTTTCATGTGACAAACAGGGTCTTCTTCATTTACCACTTTTGCCGAGATTTTAAGTCCAGATTCCATTTCGGAAGCGTGTTTAACTTCAAGATTTTTCTTTTCACAAGAAATCAATGCAAAAGCGACTGCTCCAATTAAAACTAAATTTTTCATAAATGAATTATAAACCTATCAAAGCTACAAAAGAAAATATTGATGCGAGAATTTCAGACAATGAGAATTATCAATGATTCTGCACCAACATCGCCACCAAATCTTGCAAAATACGTTGTGCAACGAAATTCATAAAATCTGTGCGCTCCATATAAGGCAAATGCAAATGCGAAACTTTCTCTATATCGTCGATTCGAATTGAGTAAAAAACGGTTCCGACATCTTTGCCATCTTCTCCTTTGCTCGGTCCAGCAACACCAGTCGTAGAAAGACAAATATCTGTCCCAAAGAGTTTTTGTCCACCACGAGCCATTTCTAAAGCGACTTCTTCGCTAACAACTGTATTTTTAGTAACAGTTTCATCAGAAACTTTTAAAATATCGATTTTCTTTTGGGTTGCATAAGTAACAATTCCGCCAAGAAAGTATTTAGAACTTCCCGAAACCGACGTTATTAATTTTGAAACTTCGCCACCAGTACAGCTTTCCGTTGTTGAAATAGTAAGTTTTCGATCCGTCAAAATTTCGCCTAAAATCTTTTCGATTTTATCTTCATAAGTTGCAATTACGTTTTCACCAATAATTTTTAATAAAGATTGAATTTGCGTTTCAACATCATTTTCTAATTGTGAAAAATCTTTTCCAGAAGCGGTAATTCTCAGTTTCACACGGTTACCAATTGGCAGATAAGACAACAAAATGTGAGAAGGCAAATAATCTTCCCAATCTGCGATTCGTTCAGCCAAAATACTTTCGGGAACGTTAACCACCGAGACAATTCTCGTAAAAATAGAATCGAGCTCGAATTTCTCTTTTAAATAAGGAAGAATTTTATCTTTTATCAAAGGTTTTACTTCGTAAGGAACGCCTGGCAACGAGAAAACCAATTTGCCATTTTGCTCAATCATCTGACAAGGCGCTGTGCCGAAATCGTTTTGAAAAACCACAGCTTTTGATAAAACGTCGGCTTGACTTTTATTTAATTCCAACAAATCTTGTCGATTTCTGGAAATCAAATATTCCGACAAATGCTTAAATGTTTTTTCGTCCGAAATTAATTTATCATCAAAAAATTCCAGAAAAGCTTTTTTGGTTTTATCATCTCTGGTTGGTCCCAATCCGCCCGTTGTTATCACCAAATCACCTAAATCAAAAGCGTCTTTTAACGTAGATTTAATCACTTCTATTTCATCCGAAATCGTGAAAATTTGTTTTACAGAAATCCCGATGGATTTTAGCTCTGTTGCAATAAAGTTGGAATTGGTGTCAATGGTGTTTCCAGAAAGGATTTCATCGCCGATGGTGATGAGAATGGCGTTTTTCATATTTGAAATTTACAGGACAAATGTCGGTAAAAGTCCGCAAATCTTTTTAAATTTAATAAAGTTTAAAACAGATTTAAGATTATACATCCTCCATCCTTTGCTTGATTTAAAAAAAATACAAATATGCCCTGAAATCCTGACGCTTATAATCAATTTAAAAATATTAGATACAAACCTTTTTTTGATTTGATGGACTTGATCAAGATAAAAATAATATGAGCGCCATCGATTTGGGTTGCGGAATTGGCGAACAAACGTCGATTCTTGCAGAAAAATTTTCGACGTCCAAATTTTTACGAATTGACTCATCACCCGAAATGTTAGAACAGTCGAAAGTCTTTAAAAAAGAAAATTTAAATTTTAAAATATCAACAACCGAAGCGATTATCGAAGATGACAAAACTTGGGATTTAATCTTTAGTAATGCGTCTTTGCAATGGTCGGACAATCATCAAAAATTGTTTCCTAAAATTATTTCTAAACTAAATAAAGCTGGACAATTGGCTATGCAAATGCCTTATCAATCAGAAAATAAACTTAACCAAATACTTTTCGATTTAGCGGTAGAGCAAGCTTACAAATCCCAACTTAACAACTGGAATCGCAAATCGGCGGTTTTAAGCATTGATGAGTACGCGAAAATCTTTTTTGAGAACGGATTGTCCGATTTAGATTTATCGTTCAGAATTTACCCTATTATCGCTGAAAGTCATGATCAGCTATTTGATTTTATTTCGGGTTCAGCTTTAATTCCGTATTTAGAAAATATGGATGAGGCGCATCGCGAGGATTTTATCAAGAAATATAAAAATCGAATCGCGGACAATTTCCCAAAACTCCCAGCGATCTATGCTTTTAAAAGACTTTTATTTTATGGAAAGAAATCTTAGTTATGAGTAAGCTTTTTTGAAATCGTTTAAAAGTTCGTCAAGTTTGTGGCGTTCTACGAAGACTTTTTTCTCTTCGTCGTAACGTGGCGATTTGTAAGTCACTTCATGAAAAGACATACTGCCGTTGCCAACTTTTTGGATTTTAATAACATTGATACCCAATTTTTCTAGTTCTTGCTTGAAAGCCTGAAACTCGTCTTCGATACTGAACATATTAATAATTTTTGTAAAAATAAAAAAAGCATCCTTAACCCAATCGTTATAGATGCTTTTTCTTACTAACTAAAATTTTTAATCTTAATCGACAATTTCATATTCGATTGGAAGATGACCTGCTGATAGGCTACCAATCTCTTCAAAGGCTGCTCTCGACATATCAAACGCTCTACTTTTTGTAAAAGGACCTCTATCATTAATTCTTACCACTACACTTTTACCATTACGAAGATTCGTAATTTTCACCTTTGTCCCAAACGGGATTGTTCTGTTAGCAGCTGTAAGGTCGTCGTTATCGAAAATCTCACCGCTTGCTGTTTTTCTACCTTCAAACTTATCGTGGTAGTACGATGCAAAACTTGTTTTAGCATCTGTGGCATCACTCTTGTAAGTAAAAGAGAAAATACCAAGTGTTGAAATCATCATTATGATTACTAGAATGAATCTTTTCATCATGTTGAACATTTTTTTAGTTGTTTTGACGCCGCAAAGTTATCTCGAAATGACTTCAACCCGCAAATTCGAGGGCGACAAGTCTTAAAATTATGTTAAAATTAAATTAACACAAGCTCTAAGTCTTTTATTTACAGTCATTTTCAAAGATTGTTAAAGAATGTTAATTTTATCTTGATTTTGTTAATTTTTAAAAGAAAATCTAATATTACAAAAAGCTTAAAATCTACTTAAAACATTGATATATAAGGTTTTTTAATATTTATTATGAATTTCATATTTTTAAACATATAATAAATCTAAAGCGGTTTTATAAAAAATTCAAAAATTAAAATAGATGAAAATATTATCATATTCGTAAAAATAATATCAAATAGCAATCAATACTTTAAAATATTAAAATTTACAAACATTTAAAACAAATAAAACACTGATTTACAATAGATTAAATCAAAAACAGACAAAATTTAAGAAAAACGAAAATTTGAGCATAAAAAAACCTTGAGGAAGTCTCAAGGTTTTGTGTTTATTTGGTTTTAAAACTAAACTAATTCGCCATACAAATCGAACTCTTCAGCCGATGTAATCTTGACATCCGCAAACTCACCAATCGATATATAAGTATCTGTAGCCTCAACTAACACTGTGTTATCAACATCTGGAGAATCAAACTCGGTACGTCCAACAAAGTAATTTCCTTCTTTACGATCGAAAATACAACGATAAACCTTTCCAATTCTTTCCTGATTCTTCTCCCAAGAAATTTGCGATTGCAACTCCATAATTTCTTCTACACGCGCCTCTTTAAGCTCTTGCGGGATGTCATCTTCTAGAACATGCGCCGTTGTGTTCTCCTCATGCGAATAAGTGAAACAACCCAAACGGTCAAAACGCTGCTCTCGAACCCAATCTTTTAATTCTTGAAAACGTTCTTCCGTCTCACCTGGATATCCAACAATTAAAGTTGTACGAATTGCCATATCAGGAACTTTCTCACGGAATTTTGCTAAAAGAGCATTAGTCTTCTCATGTGTTGTACCACGTTTCATAGACTTCAACAAATCCGAATTGATATGTTGTAAAGGTATATCTATATAGTTGCAAATCTTTGGTTCTTCACGAATAATATCTAAAACATCTTCTGGGAAACCCGATGGGAAGGCGTAATGCAATCTAATCCACTCGATACCTTCAACCTTGATTAATTCTTTTAATAATTCGCCAAGTGCACGTTTTTTATAAATATCAAGACCATAATAAGTCAAATCTTGAGCAATAAGAATTAATTCTTTAGTGCCTTTTTTAGCTAATTTGGAAGCCTCTTCAACCAACTTTTCTATCGGTGTCGAAACGTGTCCTCCACGCATTAAAGGAATGGCACAAAACGAACATGGTCTGTCGCAACCTTCAGAAATTTTAAGGTAGGCATAATGCTTCGGTGTTGTTGTTAAACGTTCGCCCACTAATTCGTGTTTGTAATCAGCACCAAGATGCTTCAGTAAAATAGGTAAATCACGCGTCCCAAAATATTGGTCAACATCAGGAATCTCACGAATTAAATCTGGCTTGTAACGCTCTGACAAACATCCCGTCACAAAAACTTGCTCTACCTCTCCTCTACTTTTCGCTTCAACATAGTCCAAAATCGTATTAATAGATTCTTCTTTGGCATTGTCAATAAATCCACAAGTGTTAATGACCACGATGTCTCCTTTGTCTTCATGAACGACCTCTTTGCCATTAGCTTGCAACTGTCCCATAAGAACTTCGGAGTCGTAGACATTCTTAGAACAACCCAGTGTTACTATATTAATTTTCTTTTTACCTGTTGATTTTGTACGCATTATTAAGAATTTGAGTTTGCAAATTTAGGAATAAAAAAAGAACCAAAATTTGGTTCTTTAATATTTATAAAAATTGTTCATCTTTAAAGCTAGGGGATTGTTTATCTTTTTCTGAAAGAATTACATTTTCTAAAGGAATTTGCCAATCGATTCCAAGATATGGATCATCCCAAGCTACGGCACCTTCCGAGTCTCTTTGATAAAAATTATCACATTTGTAAGAAAACACGGCTGTATCACTTAGTACGGAAAAACCATGACCAAAACCTCTTGGAACATAAAGTTGTAACTTGTTTTCCGCAGATAATTCAATGCCGAACCATTTTCCATAAGTTGGAGAATCTTTTCTAAGATCAACTGCAACATCATATACTTTTCCTTCAAGACAAGATACTAATTTTGCTTGTGCATGCTCTCCTTTCTGCAAATGTACTCCTCTAACTACGCCATAGGAAGATTTAGAAATGTTATCTTGAACAAAATGCCCATTCATACCCGTTAATTTTTCGAATTTATTTTCATTAAATTTTTCAAAAAAATAACCTCTTGCATCTTCAAAAATAGTAGGTTCTATTATATAACAATCTTTTAGTGGGGTTTCTTTAATCGTCATTATTATTATTGCGTTGGTTGAAGTTTCTTCTGTTCTTGTTCAAAAACTGCTTTTTTTAATCCAGAAGTAGAGAAACGATGATCTCTTTTATTATAATAAATTTCAATACCTTTCTCCTCACAATATTGCTTACCTGTGAAGTCTGCATCACGATAGTCATCCCCAATTATACGAACATCGATAACAAAAGATTTTAGGATATCCATAAGATCCTCCTCGGTGTTATATGGAACAATCTCATCAACCGAACGACATG
The DNA here is from genome assembly GCF_032062245.1 of Soonwooa sp. Classification (NCBI taxonomy): domain Bacteria; kingdom Pseudomonadati; phylum Bacteroidota; class Flavobacteriia; order Flavobacteriales; family Weeksellaceae; genus Soonwooa; species Soonwooa sp. The sequence continues at coordinate 108,011 of NZ_DAMBQF010000004.1, read as the reverse complement.
CTTTTAGTTGAATATAACGTTCAACGATGGATTGTGTGGGTTTATTCTTATGTGGTCTATCCAAGGTGGGATCCAATTGTAAAGCAACAATTAAATAATCACAGACAGTTTTTGCTTCTTCCAACATTTTGATATGCCCCGCATGTAACAAGTCGAAAGCGGAAAATGTAATTCCAATTTTTTGAGTTTTCATTTCATTAATTTTCAACAAAAATATTAAATTTAGATTAATATCCAATTATAGCAGCGCATCTAAGATTTATCTTATATGATATTTCTTTACCAAATTTTGTTTTAATCCTAAGTAAACTAAACTACCAACAACTAGCAAACCAATTGCCATTAACCATTGAAAATTCACAGATTGGGTGGTTGAATAAATAATTAACAAACCTACTACCAACTGAACGCTACCATAAACTGTCGATATCAATAAACGGTTTGTTTTATTTTCATTTGCAAAAAACTGATATAAATGCGAACGGTGAGCTTCAAAGATATTTTCTTTTTTTAAAAGTCTTCTTATAATTGTTAAAACCGTATCTAACCCGTAAACTAATAAAAATAAAATGTAGATAATATTGCCTGTTTGTACAATTAGTTTTGCTAAAAGAAAAAGTATAATAAAAGCCATTGCAACAGACCCTACGTCTCCCGCAAAACATTTTGCTTTATTTCTAAAATTAAAAAATCCAAAAACCAAGCATGACAAAATCGTATAATAAATAAGATCTTGATCAACAAATCCTAGAGAATTATTTACAATCGCTAATAAAATAAGTACAGCTAAACTGTTTGAAACAGTTATTCCATTAATACCGTCCATAAAGTTGTATGCATTAATTGTCCCTACAGAAACGACAAGAGCAATTGGTATAATCCACCATGCAAGAAAAAATAAGCCTACTTGATAAAACATTAATATCATACTAACCAATTGTACAAGAAGTCTTATTCTATTAGATAAAGTCATAACATCATCCATAAAACTAATAAGCGTGATTAATGTTAATCCTAAAAAAAAATAGGGATACTGAAAATCTGAAACGATAAAGTATATTACCGTAGCAAAATAAAAAATAACTCCTCCACCACGCAAGGTAATCTGCGTGTGAGAACTCCTCTCGTTCGGTTTGTCTATAATATTGAATTTATCTGCAATTTTGAAGTAAACAAGCTCCGCAACAATGAGTGAAATAAATACAATTAAGTAAATCATTTTTTATAAATTAGTCAGCACAAAAATACATCTTTACAGAATAAAAAAATAATTATAGTTAAATTATCATGAAAAACTATCTTTTTTCTATTTCGTTAGTGCTGGCACTATTACTTTGCCCCGTAATAATCTCTGCAAAAAAGATATCGCAACAACATGAAAATGATCCAGCAACGACAATTTCGTTACTACAGTTTGGCGCTAAAGGAGATGGTATAACTGATGATTCGCAAGCATTTAAAAAAGCGCTAGAGGTTGTATCAAAATCTAATCAAAAGCACCTAATTATCCCTGGTAATTATGTATTTAACCTTGGTAATAACGTCATAGATTTTGAAAATTTTGCTTCTCAGATACTTTTAGACTTTCAAGGAGGTATATTAATTAATGGTAAGCTAAATGGCAGAGTGACACAAATTAAAGCGGATAGGATAAAAATTTTCGAAAACATTGTTTTATCTGGTAAATTTACTTCCGTAACTGATTATGCCTACCCTGAATGGTTTGGAGTATTCCCATATAACATTTCTGTAGATCTTGTAGATGCATTACAAAAGCTAGAGCCTGTTTTTTATGATATTTCTTTAGGTGTTGGTGATTATTATACCAAAAAGGGAGAGTACAAAATAAATGGGTTGAAGGGAGTTTCTATGGCAAAAACTAGGGTAATTATGGAAACCGACAAATCTAACACCTACATTTTTTCGTTAGGAAAGGTTGGAGGAAATGTTAAGGAACGTAATTATGATTATAATTATATTAAAGACATTACCTTAGTAATGTCAACCCCAGGCAAAGTCCGAATAAAAGGTAATAGAGGACTTATTGTTGGCGCAGCTCACAAGCCAACAATAGAAAATGTGAAGATATTCTTATTTGGAGATAAATTGCAATTTTCAAAAACAGATTTAGAACAGTTCTTGGGTTATCAAAATAAAATGGAAGAAGCTAATGTTGGTGTCGAATTTAATGGAGATTCGGAAGTTACTAACATTAATAATTTATTCACACTATCTGACGTGGGAATTTTATTTTCGAGTTTCTGCGATTTTGTTACCGTAAGAGACTATATGCATTGGGCTGGTAATTATGGTTTAACAACTGTATATTATAAATCGGTAGCCTTACCTTCACAAAATATACTTTTCACGGGTGGTCAAAGTTGGTGCCAAGGCTTGTATGGATTGTACGCCGAAAACTCATCAACATATAATTCTTTTGCAAATGCTAAATTTGAAAATATTAGAATTGAACAACTAGTGTCAGATATAAGAAAAGAAAACAAACTACAAGGTGCAAATATATGGATTGGAGAAAACGAAACAATTTCTAACCTTCAATTCCAAAATGTTATGTTTGCCGGTGTGAGTAATGGTCTACATATTGGAAAAACGACATATGGAAGAGTTTTTTTAGAAAATATTATCACTTGGGGGGATACGAAAGTTAATAAAGATTTTGCACTAGATATTAACTATAAAATTCCCGACGCGTCACTACTTATATTTCTAAAAAACGTATCACTACCGCCAGATATGAATTCAAATTTCAATAATGCTAAAATTATCTACAATGGTTATATTCAACAAAATGTACATGAAGAAAAAAATCTTTTTGCAGATAATTTGATCATGGGAAAAACCATTAATCTTAAAAAGTCAAACTCAGAAAGTGATGAATTAGTAACCAATCAACAATTAACAATCGTTAATAATAATAAAGACTTTATATCACTGACCAACTCTAAGCTTTCGGAAAACAAAAAAAACAATACGACTGTTAAATACTCAATAGAGATTTTGGCACCAGATATTTATGATACATTTGAATTTATATTATTTAATAATGGAAATTTTCAGATATTGAAAGATAGTAAATACTTCACTTTAAACAAAGAAAATCGCTTTGAGGACAAAAAAATTAATTTTTTACAGGATAAGGATTCTGGATTAATTTTTCTTTATAATAGATTAGGAGTAGATAGCAAAGTTAACGTAACGGCTACAGAATTAAGATAAAAATCACATTCAACATCGCTGATTTCTAAAAACGGCAATCAACTTCCTTCTATTCGATTAAAAAATATCGTTTATGAAAATTTTCGTGTTTACAGTGTGATAATATATTCCTACAAAGCTAACTTGTACAAATATTTAGGATTTAAAACTTTTAATCGTTATTTCAAGTCCTTGTTCAGCTGACAAAGGTAGATTTTCAATTTGTAAGGCAGCTTTAATTTTATGATTAGAAAGTATTAAATTACTGGTCATTTTTTTCAACCTCTTCGTATTTAACGGTATCGGAATAACGTCACCAACTTTAGCCAGGCCTTTCACTATGGTTTTGGGAATGCTAAGATTCATCACGTTTTTATTTTCAACTTTTTTAATAATTTCTATTATTCGATTAGTTGAAATAGGTTCGTCATCAGAAATATGATAAATGCCAGATACTATTTGATCTTGTTTCTTAATAATCTCTTTAATAAAAAAAGAAAAATTGTCAATAGAAATAAAAGATCTACTATTATCAAAAGAAGCCAAAGGATAAGGAATCCCTTTAGAAATTAACTTGTATAATAATCCAAGATTTCCTTTATCACCAGGACCATGGACCATCGGAGGTCTTAGAATAACTATCTTTTTATTTTGTGGTAAGACTTGTGCCAAAAGCCATTCTTCCGCTGCTCTTTTCGATTTTCCATAGAAAGACTGCGGATTAGCCTTTTGACTTTCTGATAAGGGATTATTACTTTCAAATTCTTCAATTGCTGCTAACGAACTTATATGTATTAATAACTTCGCGTTTGACTGTATAAACTCATTGAAGATTTCCTTTGCCAAATCAAGGTTTGCGTAAAAATAATCGACCTCAGTAGCGGTTCCTTTATGGTCATGCGCTTTTCCAACAAGATTTATAAAAATGTCAGAATCTTTAATTGTAGTCTTCCAACTCTTATTTCTTAAAGAAACAGCTTTAACATCAAAACTATTTGGTAATTTTTTTAATAAATTTTGACCGATAAAACCAGACGCTCCAAAAATTATTACGCTTTCCATATTTATTAGTGAGAAACAAAATTATAAATTAAATCTAAAACAACATTAGATGAAAACTTCTCTTTTGCTAAATTTTGATTTCTTGACATATAACCTTGTATATTACTTCTCTGTAAGGAATTAAGAAATCTTAAAATCTCATTTTCTTCATTCCATGAAAATGACCAACCAATATTATTTACATTATTCAGCATGTCAATTTCCGAACCTTGATCACCAATGTATAAAACAGGTTTTCCCATCGCTAATAAATTATAAGTTTTCGAAGGAACTCCAAGTCCAAACATTCCCTCAGAAAGCGATATTAAACCAATGTCGAACCCGTTAATAAAATCACTTTGCTCGCTTCTTGGCAATGAACCACGAAAATAAATATTCTTTTTCGTAGCAAGTTCTTTGCAGCTTTCTAAATTCGCTCCCTCACCTATAATTTCAAGACGCAGGTTGGAATTTTCTGTTTTGTTGAAAATATTTATAAATCGTTCCAATGCTTGAACCCTACCTATATTTCCGGCAAAGCCAATAACAATATCTTCATTAGTTTTTGGTTTTTCAAAATCTGGAATTATAAGCTCGTCATCGTACCAATTAGGAATGATCGCAATTTTATTGGGCGAAACACCTTTTGCAATAATCAACTGCTTCATATCTTCCCCTAGTACTATAACTTTTGACGGGCATTTGTAAGCCCAGTTATATACTTTTAATAGAATTTTGTAAACAAAAGAATCTTTCTTATTGATTCCCGCAGGAATTGTATTTTCAGGGAACACATCATGCACTAATAGAACATAATCAAAACGCTTTATTTTACTTAAAATACCTAATAAAATTATAAGAAAAAGAGGATTTGTAACTGCGAAAACAGTATCTCCCGCCTTTATTTTTCTAGCAGTCGTCCATACTAATCCAATACTATTAAACAAAGCACTAAAGACTCTGCTGAAAAAAGAATTTTTATTTCCTCCAAAACTTTTACTCTTAAAAACTTCAATAGCTTCTAATTCTTTTCCTACTGTTACATTTGAATCATATTGAATTTTAGATGTAACAACTTTTACATTATTTCCTTTTGCTGCAAAATTTTTTGCAACTTCGGTCATGATGTACGCAGTTGAAGTTTGATTAGGGTAAAAAAGTTCAGAAACAAAAAAAACATTTTTCATATTTCCTCCGACCAAACTGTTCTTTTAATATAATCAGCGTAAGAAATAATAATTCTCACCACTTTTTCAGAAACATTCGGCATCGAATAATCTGCAACAGGACGGAAGTTTCTTTCATCACCTACTTTCTGCTGCAACACTTGAACTAAACCTTGCATAATTCTTTCTGGAGACAAACCTACCATCATTACAGATGCTTCTTCCATCGCTTCTGGACGCTCATGCGCTTGACGAATATTTACTGCTCTGAAGTTAAGAATAGAAGATTCCTCAGAAATTGTTCCTGAATCTGAAAGACATGCATACGCATGCATTTGCAACGCATTGTAATCGTGGAAACCAAGTGGTTTAAGAAACTGAATTTCTGGACGCATCTCGATTTGCATCTTATCAATCATGTTTTGCGTACGTGGATGCGTAGATACAATAATTGGATATTGATACTTTTCTGCAATTGCGTTAAGCGAAGTCATTAATCCACGGAAGTTTTTCTCTGAATTGATGTTTTCTTCACGGTGAGAAGACACAACGAAGAATTTTCCTTTTTCCAAACCTAATTTTTCTAAAACATTAGATGCTTTAATTTCTGGTAAATAATGATTCAGAACTTCAAACATTGGTGAACCTGTTTTGATAATTCTGTCTGCAGGAAGACCTTCTTTCAATAGATATTCACGAGCAATGTCAGAATAAGTTAAGTTGATATCCGCAGTATGATCTACAATCTTACGATTCGTTTCCTCAGGAACACGTTGGTCAAAGCATCTGTTCCCTGCTTCCATGTGGAAAATCGGAATATGTCTTTTCTTAGCAGGAATCGCACACAAACAAGAATTAGTATCTCCTAAAACCAAAAATGCATCAGGTTTCAATTCTTCTAAAAGTGGATCAATTTTAATTAAAATATTTCCAACAGTTTCTGTGGCTGTTTTTCCCGCAGCTTCTAGGAAATAATCTGGTTTACGAAGTCCTAAATCTTCGAAGAAAATTTGGTTCAACTCGTAATCGTAGTTTTGTCCCGTGTGGACTATTGTATGTTCGATGGCTTCAGAGTTGTCCAACGCCATTAATACTCTTGATAATCTTATGATTTCTGGTCGTGTCCCTACGACCGTCATTACTTTCAATTTTTTCATGCTTATTAAGTTAAAAGGAAAAAGGAAAAAGGAAAAATTAAATCGTTGTCTTTAATTATTTCTAACATTTTTCACAATGGCTCCTAATATATTATTAATTTCTTTTGATTCTTTTATTTTATTATAACAGTGAGTTCAGATGATTCTTTTTCCAAAGCTTCAATTAGTCTTAAGCAATAATTTGCCTCTCTTGCTTCTTTAAGAGAGATATTTACTTTATTTATAAAATCTGCTTTAGACGATCCAGCTTGTGCTTCTTCATAATTAGCACCAATAGATGTTGATGACTTTATCAGCTGATACTTTATTATTTTCAAATCACTACTGTCAGGCAAAGTTCTTAAAAAATTAATAACTGCTATACCAAATAAAAATGTTCTATTTAACAAGTCTATTTCCATTACTAAAATACTTTTACCTTTTTACTTTACACTTTTTACCTCTCTGCTACACTTCTAAAAAATAGGTATCAGAATCTTCAGGATTGAATGGTTCATCGATCCAGAAAATAGTATACAAATCTTCAGTTCCTATGTTTTTAATATTATGTGTATACCAAATTGGCATATCTACATAAGCTGGTTCGGTTCCGTCTAAGTAAAAATCAAGAACTTCATCCGTATCAATTTTTCTTAATTGAATTAAAGCTTTTCCTTTAATCACAGCAAATCGTTCGATTTTACGTGTGTGGTAATGGTTTCCTCTTGTAATATCTGGAACCGTTGTTGAGAATGAACATTGACCGCCAATTCCCAAACGAATAACTTCAACAAAAGCTCCTCTTGGATCCGTATGTTGTGTAAATTTAACTGGGAAATGCGTTTTATAATCGATGTAAGAACGATAGGTATTGAATAAATTATGTTGGAATTTATCAGTCAAAACTGGGATTTCGCCACCGTCAAAATATTTAGTTTTGTAATCGTTTAATAAAGCTAAAACTTCAGAAACTTTTTTAGTTGCAGTTGGCTCTACAGATAATTCTGGTTGACTTTTCTCTGAACGAATTTCATTAATAATCGTCATCACCAATTCTTGAACGTAGATAAGTTTAACTTCTCCATCGTTGGCGATTGTTGGCGTTTCTCCATGCGTTAATTGATGACAAAACGTTGCGATAAATGAATTATAAAAAGGCTTACCGTATGCTCCAAAAACATTAGGAATAATAAGGCCTGTAACTTTTCCGCTAGCTTCATTTGCCCAATTTACAATGGCTTCGCGACCTTCACGTTTTGATTTCCCATAAAGATTATCACGTTCTTCTTGTGTTGAAGAAGAAATTAAAACATGCGCTTTGGAATTTGTTCTTTTTAAAGATTCAACCAATTGTTGAGCTAAACCGACATTGGTTTCGTAAATAAACTGTTCTGACTCGTGACGATTCATTGCTGCTAAATGAACAATTACGTCACATTTTGCTGTAAATTCATCCAATTTGGTTTCATCTTCAAAGAATTCTTTTTGAAAATCTACTCTTTCAAATTCTTCTGGGAATAAACCTAAAGTATTGTACAAATGCTTTCCTACGAAACCATTTTGTCCTGTAATTCCTATTTTTTTCATTATTAGCTTTTAAAATAATCTAATGCAAACCTATATTCATCTTGAATTTCGCCCAAGGCATAATCTGCTAGAACCAACAATTTACTACCTTCCTTCTTTGCCTGGATTGCGGTAATGTGTCCAGAAGGAACATGCAGGTAAGTTAAACATTCATCATTTAAATGATATTTCGAAATCTTCAAATCTTTCGAAGGTTGATTAAAATCATCAATTTCAATGACAGAAATTTCAAATTCACCTTCTATTGCGGCAAACCAACGCTGTTCAACTTTATGCCCTTGCCAACCTCGAATAAAATCTAAGGAATGATTCTCTATGGTGTAAATACGTTTGATTTCAGAAGTATCAAATTCATTATTAAATGTGATGATTCCTCTTTCGTCTTGATGCTTTTTACCTTCAAAAATCATATTCTTGAAATTTCGAATTTAAAATTAATAAGGATACTGCATTACATCTTCACCAAAAATCTCTTTACGGATTAACGGTAGAGTTGAAATTAGTTTTTTAAGACCCTCAACACCTTGTTGCTCCGTATTGTGAGAATGATAATCTTCAATTTTAGAAACATCTTCTTCTCCTTCGGAAAAATATTTAGCATAATTGAGATCACGGTTGTCAGCTGGAATACGATAAAAGTCACCCATATCTTCGGCTTTCATCATTTCCTCTCTTGTACAAAGGGTTTCATACAATTTTTCGCCATGACGTGTTCCAATTATTTTAACAGGAACTTCTTTACCTGTCATTTCGATTAATGCTTTAGCCAAGTCTCCGATACTTCCTGCAGGAGCTTTGTTTACAAATAAATCACCTGGATTAGCATTTTCGAACGCAAATAATACCAAATCTACCGCATCTTCCAATGACATGAAAAAACGAGACATATTTGGATCTGTAATCGTGATAGGTTCTCCCTTCTGAATTTGGTTCAAAAATAAAGGAATTACCGAACCGCGAGATGCCATAACGTTACCATAACGTGTTAAACACACAACAGTATCAGTCAAGTTTCTTGCTTCTGCAACCGCTACTTTTTCCATCATTGCTTTAGAAATACCCATGGCATTGATTGGATAAGCTGCTTTGTCGGTAGAAAGGCAAATTACCTTTTGTACTTTATTAACTGCAGCCGCACGAATAACATTCTGTGTCCCTTCAACATTGGTTTTCACGGCTTGCATTGGAAAAAACTCACAAGATGGTACTTGCTTCAATGCTGCTGCATGGAAAATATAATCTACTCCTCGTGTTGCTGGCTCTACCGAACTGTAATCGCGAACATCTCCGATGTAATATTTTATTTTTTCATTTTTATAAAGATTGCGCATGTCATCTTGCTTCTTCTCATCACGAGAAAAAATGCGAATTTCTTTAAAATGATCTGTTGCTAAAAAACGATTAAGGACAGCTGTTCCAAAAGAACCTGTCCCACCTGTTATCAGAAGTGTTTTATTTTTTATTTGCATTTGGTTAATCTTTCAATAATTTTATAAGTTCATCAATATTGTTATAAACATTTTGTTTACTATCAGGTAGGTTTTGGCTAGTGGCTATACAAAAACTATTATAAATGCTATTTTCATCAGTTGGATCAAAAGTTAAGCTCGGTTCACAAGCTTCGTACATATATGCAAGATCAGCCCCAATAACTTTACATCCATTTTCAATAGCTTCAACAATTCCTAATCCAAAGCTTTCTGCTAATGATGGGAATATCAAATACTCAGATTTTCGATAATACAGACACAATTCTTCATGTGTTATAAATCCCAAATTTTGAATTGGGTAGCCTAGCTTCACTTTATCTGCAATAATACCTTTAACTTCTGGAAAACTATCACTAACGGTTAAGATAAGTCTTCCTATTCCAAATTTATCATAAAAATTACAAAAAGAGTTGATTAATCTAATATGATTTTTGTTAGGAGTCGCATTACTGACAAATATAAAAGTATTTTTTTCTCTTTCTACAGTATCTTGTGTTGAAAAAGGTGGATAGAAGGGAATTTCTAATATCCTGTCGCTGTTAATCTTAAATTTTTCGCCTAGTCCTTTTTTAATAAATCTATTCTGAACAATCCAAAAATTGGTGTTTTTATCAAATTTTTTCAGAATAAAAATCTTCATATTAAACTTAATTTTTTCCATTAAGCTAAATTCTCTAGGTATACTTAAATACATTGGTTGATGAAAATATGTATAAGTTGTAGCATTCATTTTTATATTTGGAGGTATGTTTCCAAAACATAAAACTTTTTCAAACTTATTTCTATTTTCTTTTAAATATTTATTCCTTTCAGAAAATGTTTTGAGAAAAACACAATTGATGTGCGTGCTTTTTTTGGCTTCGTACTCATCCTTAATACGTTCGTCAATAAGCATGACTATATTTAATGACGTTTTATCTAAAACGTCATACAGATAATCGAGTAAAATTTTCCCTCCTCCGTTATTAATGAAAATAGCGTCTATTAGTAGCATTATTATCTGTCACTTAATTTGTTAAACAATTCAATCCACTGATTCATAATAAATGGTTTTGAAAACTTTTCAGAAGTTTCTTTCGCTGCCTTTCCTTTCGCTCTTCTTAATTCAAAATCATTCATTAAAACACCTAAAGCTTCTGCAAACTTATCAATATTAGAATCTTCTACCAAAATACCACAATCGTTATTAATAATTATCTCATTTGGACCTGTTTTACAGTCAAAACTAACAACAGGAACCCCACATGTAATACTTTCTAAAAGGACTAATGGAAATCCTTCATATCGAGAAGATAGAGCAAAAATAGAACTACCGAGAATTTTTTCAGTCACATTCTTAGTTTGACCTTCGAAATAAATTGAATCAGAAAGATTAAGTCTTTCTGTTTGATCTTTCAAGCTTTCTTCAAGCTCACCAGTTCCATAAATCTTTAAAGTCCAATCACGATGTTTTTGAGAAACAATAGACCATGCTTGGATAAGTCGATCGAATCCTTTTTGTTCTGTTAAGCGACCGACAGCAATAACCACGTTATTATCAAGTTGAGAAACCTGATCCGACTCAATTGCGCTAAAGTTGTATATCTGATCTACGTTAGAATTTGTAAGTTTCCAGCTTTTTTCGTCTTCTTTTGTTAAAACAACAAGTCTATCTAAGCCTTGACATTGTTTAATAAATTGCTTGGTTCTATAATCACCAATTAATTCCCAAAAGAAACTAAGATTACGAGATAAATAAGCCTGTTTCCTATATTCTTTTGAAAAATGTAATTCACACACTTTTTTGCAATTTGCCTTAAGTTTATACAAAAACTCTATTTCTTTTGCGCCTGTTGAAATACAAATATCTATAGATTCCGAAATTAAAAGTTCCTCAAGTCTAGCTTTATAAGTTTTAAGTTTTTTATGTGTATTGATGTACTTACGGTGTAATTTATCGTTGAAATGATCGTTAAAATTAATATTAAATTCAACAATTTTAATTCTAGTATCAATAGAAAAGAAAGGTTTTGCATTAATACCCTCTGTTGTTACAACAATAACATCAATATTATTATTAACTAAAAAATTAATCTTCTCGATTAGAATTCTTTCAGTTCCTCCACTTGTTGATAAGGATGGGATACAATACAAAAGTTTCATATTAATCTATTGATGTTAAAATATATAAAATAAAACCATAGTTATCATTAACTAAATCTAATTTTTTTAGTTGCAAAGAAAACCACGACTAAAGTCCAAATCAAATATCTCATAAAGAAGAAATACTCCGCTCGTGCTAAATATACTGCATAAGAAATAAGAACCCCATATACAGTCATGGAAAAAATATTATACTGAGCATTTTCTCTATTTTTATTAATAAAATATCCTAAAAATGCCATGAAGATAAATATTCCGAAATCTCCATATGCAATATAAACGTCTGCAACTATCGTTGTACCTACTCCATAAAACTTCGCTAATTCTTCATATGTCAAATATGTGAAAAGTTTTTGAGACGTAATATCTTGCTCTTCGAGCCCCATCTCAAGCAGTAAATTTTGAAAAAAAGGAATTGGTGCTACAAATTGTGATAACAAAGATGTTCCATAAGTGAGTCCATTATTTTTCACTTCTTCAATAGCAAGAAAATTATTTCGATTATTAATAATCAAGTCCATCACAATATCGGCACCCGAAAATTTGCTATCCTGCTTATATCCTCTCGTTACAACAATTGTAAACATTATACCGAGACCTAGAATAATGAAAGAAAAAAATTTGAGTAAAGAAATTTTCTTATACAATAATGAATATAAACCAAATACCATCAATATGACTTGTAAAGGAATAGTCCTACTACCTGCTAAAATTAATCCTCCAACAATGACACCTGTTGAAATATATGCAATTACGTTAATTTTTCTAAATAAAAACTTATCGGGCGAAAGCCGTTTCATATTTGAGAAGTCACAAATAATACCTGCAAATAAAAATGGAGCACAAAACAGATTAATATATTTTGATACAGCATTTGCTTCATAATTACCACCAGAATAAACTGCGCGTAATTCTTGATATCCACCTGTTAAAATATATAAAACAAATAATGTTAATGCAATGAAATAGAATTTCTTAGTTTTTATTATTCTCGTTAATTGCTGCACTTCATTTGGTTGGGTAATAGGTCTTGGTTTTTTCACAAACATTAAAGCACCAAAAATATAACATGCTACACCAAGAACCGCTATAGAGGAGGACTTCGGAATTACATGATAATCATAGGGAAACAAAAAGAAAACATATCTCGTGGCATCCGTTTCGTACATAAAAATCGGATAATACAAAGTCACAAAAAAAAGGGTAAAAAAGAAAAGCGAATCAAAATCGAAGTAATTATCCTTTTTTCTAACTAAATAATATACAATGATTACAGCCAAATAAACTATCCCACAAATTATACTGTATGAATAGTCATATTTACTTGGTGCAAAATAACTTACTAATACACCTGCTAGTAGAATAAGAAATGCAAATATTTTATCCATGTTACTCTATATGTTCTTAAGTTTCATGTATTGCGTAAAGATATCTGTTCTTAAATAAATAACTAAATAAACTACAGCAGCTAAAAAATTCATAAACAAATAAGAAGAAGTCAAATATATTGCTCCCTCTTTAATATTCCAAAAAAATACTAAGTAAGCAAAAATTAAAAAAGTAAAAGAATCTTTAATAAAACAAATAATGAATACCAACCAATTTTTGGAAACGGAAAATAAAAACTGTTCAAGAACATTAATAATACTAGAAAAAACAGGAATAAAAACAATAATTCTTAACACTAAAGTTAACTCAGAAAATGAATTCCCATACATCTGCGATACCCAAGGAGCCATAAAAAAAATAATAGCAGCAGGTATGAGAGTGGTAATTATAGAAATTAAAACAGCATTTTTAAGAACCGATGATCTCGAACCAGATTCATTTCTTGAGAAATATGATAAAATAACATTCCGCAAAACCGTAGGAATAAACAACAAAACGACATACCATTGCATAGCTGCGGAATAAATCGCGACCTCGTCATAGTTTTGATAATTTTGAAGCAAGAAATAATTTAACCATAAAAAGATCGAAAAAAAAGCTTCTATTAACGTTAAGGGAACAGAAAATAACAAAATATCTTTATACTCAATATCTACTGCATTTGCTGATTCAGAATTGGATTCTATAATTTTGAGTTCTTTTTGTATAAGAATATAGTTCAAAATACTATTAACAAATTGTATTAGAAGCAAAGCGATACATGCACCAATTAATCCATTAGTATACGATAGAACTGGGAGTAGAATTATTGTAATAATTCCCATTACTACATTAATTAATGAAAGTTTTTTAAAAATACCTAGTCCACCAATAATCCCGTTTTGCGATGTTGATATAGCCGTAAGTACTACCCAAACTGCCAACAACTTAATTTCATTAGAAAACTCACTATTTTTATAATAAAATGACGAAACGTTAGTTGAAAAAACAAATAATAACAATGAAATAACGCCACTAAATGTTATAGTTATACGATATATTTGATTAACAAGCTTTCTTAAATTCGTTTTTTTTGAATGTAAGAAATCAGCAACAAATTTTGTAGAGGTATATCCCAGTCCAAAAGTTGTAAAAACAGCCAAAGTAGTAAGTGTATTTTTCAAGGAGTTGAACTCACCAAAAGTTGTCTTCAATAAAATATGCGCAAGCATAATTGATGACACCAATGCCGAGCCTCTCAAAATGACACTTCCTAATAATGCCCAAAAGCTGTCTCTAAAAAAACTATTTTGAAAAACTTTATCAAGAATTTGTTTCATTATTACTTACCAAATAGTTTTTTCCACCAAGATTTTTCTTCAGTTTGATTATAACCATAACCATACTTATTCCCATAACCAAAGTGATCTTTTGATACGTCATTTACAACAAAAGCAACATTATTAATTTTACCTGTCGCAATTGTGTCATTTGCAAAACTTATTATATTCTTCTCCGTATATCCTGATCTAGTCACATATAGAGTTACATCTGAAAGATAAGAGAACAATAATGAATCTGTAACTAACATTAACGGCGCGGTATCAACAATTATGTACTCATAATGAGGTTTAAGACTTTCTATAAGTTGCTCGATTCTACCATTACTTAACAATTCTGTAGGATTAGGAGGAATACTACCCGAATAAATAACGTCCAGATCTGGATTAAATGTCGAAACATGAGTTATATCCTTAGTATTTTTACTACTGTCGTATAAATACTCCGTCAAACCTTCGAAACCTTTACGACTGGTATTATATCTCTGCAACTGTGGATTTCTAATGTCTGCTCCAATAATTATTACTTTAACTTTTGGTGAGGCAAGAGTTAAAGCTAAATTAACAGAAGTAAAAGTTTTACCTTCACCTTTAACAGAAGAAGTTACAAAAACAACCTTCCCTTTGTCTTTTCTAGGAAGCATAAAATTCAAATTAGTAATTAAAATTCTAAATGCTTCAGCTAAAGGCGACAAATCATTAGGCTGAACTACTTCCGCGCCTCCTTTTACAACACTTGGTAACTCGCCAATTATACTTGTATTTGTATATTTTTCTAAATCGTGCTTAGATCTAATTTTATCATTTAATAATTCTTTAATATAAATAAGTGCAAAAGGTATTGCAAAGCCACCAACCATAGCAAGCAATAAAACAATTAGCTTTTTAGGAGCAACAGGTTTCTCACTAGGATAAGCATAATCAACAATTTTAGCCTTTGGTGTTGTATTCGCTAAAGCAATCGCCGACTCTTCTCTTTTTTGTAATAAAATTAAATAAAGACTTTCCTTAATAGATTGTTGTCTCTCTATACTTCTAAACATTTTTTCTTGAGTAGGCACTCTGCTTATTTTAGAACTAGTATTTTGTAACTCAGACTGTAACTGATTGCGTAAAGCTTCTATATTTGCTTTGTTCTTATATAAGTTATCAATAACCGCATTTTTTACATTCGAAATTTGTTTAGTTAAATCTACAACAGCAGGGTTTTGCGGTGTTGCATTTTCTAAAAGTCTATTTCGCTGCATTATTAAGTCATTGTAGATGCTGATATTTGCTGATGCTGTGGGATTATTTAACCCAATTGCAGAAGGAAGTACTTGGTTACTACCCTGCTTTTGGAGATAATTAATTAAACTGTTGTTCAATTCCAACTGGGTATCAACGCCAACCAAATCCAATCTAGTCTTAGTTGATGTCTCAAGATTTAGTTTGGCTTCCTCGACAATGTCAGTTATCTTATTTTCTTTTTTGAATCTTTCCTTTTGATCTTCAACCTCACCTAATTCTTTTGCAATAATACCAATTCGAGAATCAATAAATTCAATTGTCTTCTGTGATTCAGAATTTTTATCGATAATAGCATCTTGATTAAATGCATCAACTAGCCTATTAATATAGGCTTCACCTTTTTCAATATTTGATTCTTCAATACTTAAACCAACAACTGTTGCTTCTTTATCAACAAGTTTAACATCCGACTCTTTCTGAAGTGCAGTGATGGTCTTGCTAATGCTTGTGTACTCAAAAGATAATTCTCCTAGCGTCTTTTTATAAAGATTATTAAACTTTGGATTTTTTAATATAATTATAGTTGCGTAAGGTAAATTAATCGTTTTATTATATGTTGTAATAATAGGCTGAGGTAAATTATCCCCGCTTAACTCTAATCTATCACCTTTAATATCAATATCAACAGGTTTAATTTTCTTTTTTGAAAGGGCATATTCTTTTGTATTCCTTTCTGAAACCAATTTCACTATAATCGGAGAAGATTCACCGTAAATTTCTTGTTTTAATAAATCTTTTTTGGAAAATACTCTAATCTGCAAATTGAGATTTTCCACAACATCTTTAATTAATTTTTTTGATTTGAATATTTCAAGCTCATTATTAATTGCACTTGACGTCTTACCTCCAAAGCTCGATAAGTCAGCAATAGCACCAAAGTCTAATGCAGATTTTTTAACGTCACGAATTAAAACCGTTGATTGGATTTCATAAACAGATGGCGTTGTTTTGATATAGAAAAAAGCAAGAGCTAGTGTACATAGTAATGAAATAAAAAACCATCTCCATTTATTAATATATGGTTTAGCAATTTCGCGAAGATTAATTTCGTCAGAAGAAGTTATTTCAGTTTTAGAAGAAGAACTCATCAATATAGATTAATGTTATTAATTTTTAAAAATAGTAATAAAGATACCTGCCAATCCTATTACCATACCTGCTACAGCCATATAAATGCCTGTATTCGGATCTTGTCTTGCAATTTTCTCTTTTGTTTGATTAGCTGAAACATAAATAACATCATTCTGTCTCAATTGAAATGCTGGAGAATTGAAAAAAGAAGCATCCATTAGATTAATTCGCTCTTTCACAATTTCACCATTAACCGTTCGTACAAGAAGTACGTCATCTCTTTTTGCGTAAATTGTTAAATCGCCTGCAAGGCCAAGTGCGTTAAAAACAGTAGAGTTCTGTCCCTCCGGTAAAGTGTATTGTCCAGGTCTATTAACTTCACCTAAAATTGTAACTTTATAATTCGTGATGTTAATATATACTGTTGGATTAATAATATACTTTGTCAAACTAGTACGAAGCTCATTTTGAAACTCCGTTAATGTTTTTCCTGTTGTATTTAATTTTCCTAAAACAGGAAAATCAATATCCCCATTAGAATCTACCAAATAATATGGACTTGTTGAACTATCTAAATATTGCGAATTAGGTACAAATGCTCTTAGAACACTCATATCCTTTGCGACAATGCGTATTCCCAATTGATCTCCCTTTTGGATTGTAGAAACTGCATTCTGCATTGCAACCTCGGTAGCAATTTTTTCTACATTTTGCATATAATTTATTTCACTTGCCTTTTCCTTTGTTTTACATGATGTAAATACAATAAAAGAAGAAAGCAACAAAAGCTTTATTTTTTTATTCATACCCCTTATTAAATGTACAATTTTGCAAATATAATATAAACTTATTTATCTAACGATTCATATTCTGAATTATTACTTTTAAACTCCTTTACTATTTGCTTTATTCTGCCTACAATTTCGAACTTAGTATCTGTCTCTAAAGATTTTAACATGACTTGAAGTAATTCATTAATTTCTTCAAATTTCATCACTGGATCTTTAGAAATTAAGATTTTGTCATGATCTGTTGGTAAAGTCTTTGTATCATCACTTAACAATTCTTCATACAACTTTTCTCCAGGACGTAATCCTGTATATATTATTTTAATATCTGTTTCGGGTTCAAAACCTGAAAGTTTAATCATTCTAGTCGCTAGATCTAATATTTTAACAGGTTCTCCCATATCAAAAACATAAATCTCTCCTCCATTTCCCATTGTGCCAGCATGTAAAACTAATTCACAAGCTTCAGGAATTGTCATAAAATATCGTACAATATCTGGGTGAGTTATTGTAATAGGACCGCCTTTTTCTATCTGCTTTTTAAAGTGAGGTATAACCGATCCATTAGACCCTAAAACATTACCGAAACGTGTTGTAATAAATTTTGTTTTATTCTCTGGCAGCCCTTGTAATGATTGGACAAAAAGTTCAGCAACCCGTTTAGTAGCACCCATAACATTAGTAGGATTAACAGCTTTATCTGTTGAAACCATTACAAATCTATTAACCTCATACTTACTAGAAAGAGTCGCTAAATTTTTTGATCCCATTATATTAACACGTACAGCTTCTTGTGGATTACCTTCAACTAATGGGACATGTTTGTATGCTGCTGCATGATACACCATTGAAAAACTGTGTTTTTTAAATAGTGGCTCGATTCTCTTGACATTAGAAACATCTGCAAGAACGAATTTAAAATTAACATGAGGAAATCTTTCCCTTAAGCTCAATTCCACCTCATATAAAGGTGTTTCTGCTTGATCAACAACAACAACTAAAGATGGATTAAATTTTGAAACTTGATTAATAATCTCCGAACCGATAGAACCAGCTCCTCCAGTAATCAAAACCTCTTTATTAAAGTGTCGTTTTTTTACTTCTTCATCATTTAACTTAATAGGCTTTCTGTTAAGTAAATCTTCTATTTGAACAGCTTTAATAAAATTAGCATTGTCCGTACTTCTTAATTTTTGTACAGATGGTGCTTTTAATATTTTTATGTCTTTTTCCAACAATATTCCAATCCATTCATCTAACTCTTCTTTAGTTAAAGACTCCTTTATTAGAATAACACCTTCTATATCCAATTCAGACTTATCTTTCTTAATAAATTTTGATTTACTAAGAATAGTTTTTCCCAAAATTTTAGCACTAACATTTCCTAGCTTCTCATTAAAAGAGATAAAATTAGTAATCTGATATGGAAGTTTTGGGTTATCAAGTATTGCTCTTGCAATAGCTACAGATTGTTCATCGACGCCGAGTACCATGATTCTTTTTTTCATTCCACTCCTAGAAATCTCTCTCGCATAATGAAATATTTCTTTCACAACTAATCTAAAAGTAAAAAGAAACATAGAAGAAAATAGAAAATAGAGAATGATAAAAGAATTAAGGAATGCCTTTTCATTATCAATAATTAAAAATGCAGAATTAATTAAAAATAATACAGCCAGTGTACAGAAGCTTGCTAGCAATATCTTCAATAAATCAACAAAGGTGGAATGTCGAATTACACCTGCATATGTCTTAAACACATACATGAAAAAAACATTAACTATAATTGCTATAGATGAAGCTTGAAAAGAATTGATGACATCATACGGCTTTGCTTTTAATTTAAAAACAACAAA
The DNA here is from genome assembly GCF_032062245.1 of Soonwooa sp. Taxonomy (NCBI): domain Bacteria; kingdom Pseudomonadati; phylum Bacteroidota; class Flavobacteriia; order Flavobacteriales; family Weeksellaceae; genus Soonwooa; species Soonwooa sp. Next base: position 88,520 of record NZ_DAMBQF010000004.1, on the reverse strand, counting down.
AAATGTCAATAGTATTGATATTATTAAAAATAATACATCTATAATTAATACAACCCATCGTGGGAGATACTTAATATCTGTAATGCCGATAACATTATCACCATTGTAAATTTTATTATCTAATATCGATTTAAACATAATATACGATTTCTCGTCAATTTTATTTGGTTATTGTTTTTTTTTATATTACATAAACACACACACTTGTAACATTTCTTTACAATAAATTCAATAAAACATTTTTTATATGTATTTTTTCATTTTCCGTCAAATTAGAGCCTGAAGGCAAACACAATCCTTGAGTAAAAAGTTTTTCAGAAACACCAGTACCATAAAACCTACTAGTTTTAAATACAGGTTGCAAATGTAATGGTTTCCATAAAGGTCTCACTTCTATGTTCTCTTTGAGCATTCCCTCTCTTACACTATCTCTGTCTCGCTTTGCTTTACTAGGATCAATTAAAATAACCGAAAGCCAATAATTACAAAAATAATCTTCGTTAGGTTCTGAAAATAAAGTAACCCCTGGCAATTCACTTAAAAAAGAAGCATAAAATTCGTGATTTTGTCTTCTTTGAATTACTCTATCATTTAATACTTCCATTTGTCCTCTCCCAATTCCTGCACAAATATTACTCAGCCTATAATTATAACCTAACTCTGAATGTTGATAATGCGGAGCTGCATCTTTCGCTTGTGTTGAAAGGAAAACAGCTTTATCTTTATACTTCCTATTTTTGACAACAAGAGCACCACCTCCAGAGGATGTAATAATTTTATTTCCGTTAAAACTCAGAATTGACAAATCACCAAATGTACCACATTTGATACCTTTATACATACTACCTAAAGCTTCAGCACTATCGTCTATTAATGGAATTTGATATTTATCTGCAATTGCCCTAATCTCATCTACCTTATAAGGCATACCATATATACAAACTGCTATAATAGCCTTTGGCTTTTTCCCTCTCTTAATACCATCTACAATTGCTTCTTCAAGAGCAACAGGACTGATATTCCATGTTTCGTCCTCACTATCAATAAATACAGGCAATGCACCCATATAAACGATAGGGTTAGCAGAGGCAGAAAAAGTTAAACTTTGACAAAGAACTTCATCCCCAGGCTTCACATTTAATAAAATAAGTGCAATATGTATTGCAGATGTACCAGACATTAAAGCAGCAACGTGAACATTCTCCCCTAAAAACAATTCCAGATCATTTTCAAAACCATTAACATTTGGTCCTAATGGACTAATCCAGTTTTCTTCAAATGCCTGATTTATGTACTTTAATTCGGCGCCTCCCATATGTGGCGAGGATAACCATATTTTTTCTTTCACTTAAATATTATTCACTAAATCATTCATAAAATTCAACAAACGTGATTTGCAACAAAAATACATTAAATAAAACAAAAAACTTTATTTAATTTCAAATAAAATAAATTTCAAAATAAAAAAACTCCGAAACATATTCGGAGTTTTTTTTTTATTTCACATGATTTATTCTTTTTTTCAATATAAAATAACTAATTAGTGTTACTCCCACTAACAACAATCCTACTATACCTCCATCAATTGGAGTTGGATCACCAGGGTTTGATGGCACTTTTTGTGCAACATCACCTCCTTCTTCATAAGTGCTTGTACTAGTGTCATGATATTGCTCCGCATTACCTTCATTATTAAAACGATTATCAGATGCTTGTGAGTATCCGTAACACATAAGTATCATACATATAAAAAGCAATATTTTTTTCATCAATTTTCTTTTTTGCAAATATAAAAAAAGTATTTAAAATCATTAATTTCTTACTAAAGATGAAGCAACTTCACCATTCTTATAATAAATTTTAATTATATAAACACCATTACCCAAAGTACTTCTGTCTATATTAACAGTTTCATTATTAGTACTTACTGTACTTTTTAAAACGCCATTCATATCATACAATTCTGCCTTATGAATTGTTTTATCAGATTTTATATCATATGATGTACTTTCATAAATTACTTGTAAGTTAACTTCTTTCTGTGTTCTCACAGGTAAAACAACGTCATCTTTATAAATAATCTCAAAGCGATTATCTATTAAGCCTTTCACTTCTGTAAAAATATAATCTCCTTTTTTCAGATCGATTACCTTATTTAACTTTTTATCAAAAAGATAAACAGACTGACTAGTAAACAAACCTTCAGATTGAGAAATACTTAACTTGTATGTACCTGCAACAAAAGCGCGCATTCCTAATTTAACACGATCATTATCAACAAAAGTACTACGTCCTTGTATCGTCAATTTTGCTCCATCATCACTTTTGCTATATAATAAATCTGAAGCAGATTCATTAGGTAAATACGAGTCAAATTTATCAAGATTGTTATTTGATCTTTGCGCAAAATATGCAATAGCGGTATTTACTAAAAGTCCTTTTGGTGTAGTTAATTGTAGCCAAAAACGATCTTTTTGACCACCTTTAAAAAACACAGAATTTTGATTACCCGTTCTCTGTGCATTTTTATATACAATAGAGGTAGCAGTTGGTGCAACCATAACAATGAAACCTTGTCCAACTTTAAGATTACTTGTTGGAGTCTTTACAGCTCCAACTTGTGGCGCAGCTACACCTGTTTGGCTTTCAAAATTATATACTGCATAATTTAATCCAGAATAAGAACTTCCCATCTGCGTATAAACAGAATTATTCGTATTATCCCAGAAATAGGCAGTAGCACCATCAGCACTAGGATCTAAGTTTGAAACATTATCTTGATACCAGACATCCAAATTAAGGTTAGACGGATATGGATTTCCAATTAAATTATAGCGATTTCCTGCATTTGACACAATCCCAAGTCCAGTTCCATTGTTAGGTGCACCAGCAAATAATCCAGTTACATTAGGTTGAATTGTGGTTGAACCTTTAATAGAATAACCTTTTCCAAATTCTGATAGTGTACCTGCTGGAACAGACACTAATTTATCATTAGCCGTATTGTATCTCAAAATTAAATTGTTCGGTATACCTGAATACAAATTATATAAATTTTGACCCACAACTGGTGACGACCAATAGGCATATTCTTTAGTAGGAACATAAGCATTTCGTTTCACCAAAATCGCTTTACCATCATTAGTATTATTATTTGAAACTTGAATCAAATTGGCATCTGATTCCACAGTAATTTGATTATCACTATTCTGATAGATCCCTTCGTGTACAGTCACTGAATGACCTGACTGTATGTTTAAACTACCGGTTGTAAGTCTTAAATTTCTTGCCGAAAAATCTACATTCTGTTGATAAGGACCTTCGATAATAGCATTAAGACTTTGATCTGGTCCAACACCGTTAGACCAACTTGCCCCATTCCAAACAACAGAACCTGGCTTAATCATACCTGTAAATGCAAAGTCCAAATCTGAGCTATTATTTTGATCATAAAAATACCAAACACCTTGTCCTGTTTGTCCAGCAACACCTCCCCAATTTACAACACGGAAAGTAACTTGGTTATCATCATAAATATTCTGAAGATCTGGAATTCCTGCTAAATTTATGGGTGAAATGTATCCTGAATAAGCATAATTAATTGCTTGAATATCTATAAATGTATTACCTCCATCAATAGAATATTGCAACATCCCAAACCTAGGTCTGAAACCTACTCTTTTATAGCCAAATACAGACAAACTTGTCAATTCTAATTTATAATAAGTCCCTGCGCCAACAGTGAATGAAAAATACTCCTTATTAGCAATAGCTTCTTCTTTTGAATTGGACATCCAACCTAAACCACCCAAACCACGGCTAGATCCAGATAAAGAATTAGTAAGAACACCAGCCCCTCTCTCTAAACCAGACACAACCACGTTTGCATCTGCATAAGTTGCAGCATACGGCGAGGGTCCATAGTTTTTAACACCTCCTTTCAATGTGCTAAAATCCCAACCAAATAATAAATGTGGTAATTGCTCAACTTCTCCTGTAAATGCAAAATCTAAGTCTGGACTATTATTTTGATCATAAAAATACCAAACACCTTGACCATTTTGTCCAGCAATTCCGCCCCAGTTAACGATACGGAAGGTAATCTGATTAGCATTTTGTAAGTTCTGTAAATCTGGATTTGTTGATAAGTCTATTGCAGGAATCCATCCACCATAAGCATAATTAATTGCTTGAATATCACTAAAAGTCACTCCACCATCAGTAGAATATTGTAACATCCCAAACCTAGGTCTGAAACCTACTCTTTTATATCCAAAAAGAGATAGGCTACTTAAGTTTAATTTATAGTTTAATTTAGAATTTACAGTAAATGTAAAATATTCCTTATTAGCAATAGCTTCCTCTTTTGTATTGGACATCCATCCAACGCCGCCTAATCCGCGACTTGATCCAGACAAGGTATTAGTAATAACCCCCGAACCTCGAGTCAATCCAGAAACCTCCAGATTTGGATTAGAGAAAGAGGCAGGATATGGAGATGGTCCAAAGTTTTTTGCACCTCCTTTTAAAGTGCTAAAATCCCATCCGAAGATAACCTGTGTTGCTTTATTAACAACATTATTGTTTTGAGTTTGTCCAAAAACAATGCTTGAAATAGCAATTAACAAAGCAGAAACAGCTTTTTTAGATAGTATATTTTTAATCATAATTATCATCATTAAATGTGGGTAAAGATATAACAATTTATCAAATCTTTCATCATTTTATAAAAAAAATAAAAATTTAAGAATCAAGGTTTTTGTAAGAATATACCATCTATAAGCAACACAGCATATATTAACATGCTTTGAATAATAAATTTTAAGATTAATTTGATTATGTATTTCTATATAATACATAATAAGAATTTATAATTCCAAAAAAAGAACCTCATATTGAGGCTCTCTTTATATAGTTTTACTTCTATATTATTTCCTGATTTTATTAATATAAACTTGAGTTTTAGTTTTTGTCTTAATTATATAAACTCCATTCGCTAATACTTCGCTAGAAACTTTAAATGTTTTATCATTAAGCTTTTTTGCCAATAATAATTTACCTCCCATATCATACAATTCAATGTCTTCAATTATAGAGTCTGTCACACCAACAAAATCATTATTATTTCTATACACTTTCAAACCTAGTGCTTTGACATTATCTGTATCCAAAATTTTTGATTCTTGATAAGCAATTTCAAAACGATCATTAAATTCGCCAACCTGCGATGTATATATATATTGCTCTTTCGTTAGGTCAATTTCTTTATGTAGCAGTTTATCTCGTAAGTAAATTGATTGTGTACCAAAAGCACCTTCTCTATTACCTAATCTAATAATATACTGCCCCACGTGTCCCTGTCTAACCCCTACACGCACTCGATCTTCTAGATCCAATGGATATTGGCGACCTTGTATCTGCATTTTAGATTGATCTACAAAGCTATAAAAAGCGTTAGTTGGTTCTCCAAATAATTCTGCATCATAATTTCTATCGTAGGCATTAGTAGCACCTTGCACATAACCCAATAATATTGTATTAATAGACGCATTAGGAGCTTCCATCTCTAACCAAAAGCGATCGCTTTGATTATTCTTATCATTAAAAAATACTCCCGCTTCTGCACTTCTCATATCATTTGAAAAATTAAGTGTTTGGTTAAGTCCCACATTGTTAACCTCCACAATGAAACCTTGCCCCAACTTAACATATTGTGTTGGTGTATTTTGTACAACCGCACCACTATATTGCGTTGGCGGAGTACCACCCGTCAATGTTATCGTTGCATAAAAATTATCATAATACCCTGCACCTTGTTGCTGCACAGGAGCTCCTGGCACATTAGTCCAAAACCAAGCCTTACCAGATATTTTACCACTGTTTGCATTAAAGAATTTAACAAAATCCAAATTGGAAGGATAAGGGTTACCAATTAAATTATATCCGCCAGTCGTCGCCGTTTTCTTCTGTACTGTTACTGTAAATGCATCTCCATTATTTGGCACACCTCCGAATTTAAACAAATTAGCAGTCTCCGTATCAGGATCAAATCCATCTTTTCCTCTAATAGCATAACCCTTACCTGGAACAAAATGCGTTTCTGAGGTAGGAATTGCTTTTAGATAATCAGTTGCTTCCTCATAATAATAAATTCTGTTGTTGGGTGTTCCTACTGAGAAGCCATCATTTACGGCTGCATTATTTAACAACTTTTGACCAGCAACCGGACTAGACCAATAGGTATAATCCATTTTTCTCATATGAGCTTGACGCTCAACACCAATGCTTCCAATATTACTAGCGTCTACATCCTGCATCAACACGGCGTTATTTGCTAAAGTAATGACACCACCATTATTTTGTAAACCCTTTTTAGCATACAAAGCATTTGGCGCAGCATTATCAACAGTTTCAGCCACTTTTAGCTCACCTGATACAACACTTACAATATTATTGACTTTCGTAGTTCCAGATGCAGTTTTAACACCAGAGCCAGAAATTCTTAGGTTCTGATAATGTGCATCGCTAGGCGTACTTGGTTGTGCAGTTGTAATAATCTGGCTCGCTCCTGCATAATCGATTGTTGCCAACGGATCCAAAACAATACTTGGTGTATTGGTATTTTTAATTGCTGTATTTGTACCACCGCTAAATCCGTTAGTGTTTATGACTTTAAACACACCTGTATTGGTTACATGGAAGTTACTGCCTGATTGTAATGTTAATCCTCCCGTCGCAGTACTTATTCCAACATTACTTCCAGAAATTACAACATTACTATATAGTGGTGCAAGACGAATATTAGTAGCAGATGCACCAACAAATTCTATAGTAGAAGTTGGCGACAATGTGTAGATACCCCCAATATCTGGTTTAGTGTCAGAGCCTCCAGTTTTCAGCCAAGATGTATCTTGCATGGTAAGGCTAGTTGCTGTACCTCCAAAAGTTCTGGTACCTGTATCGACAATTGTATTATCCTTAATTAAAACAAATTTCACATTATTAATTGGCGCAACCAAAGTTTTTGTCCCACCATTACTAAAAGTCAAATTCTTATACGCAAAAGCAGTAACATCCTGATTACCTTCCAATCCATAGATGATAGTCGAGTTATCCCCCAATGTAGGCACTATAGATGGCAAAACTGTATTTGTTCCTGTAAATCCATCTTTATCTCTATTAACAAAGTTTCCATTAATAATAACCCTCGGCGAACCTCCAGACGAAGTTATTTTATTTTCACCACCGTTATCAAAAGCACCCCCTTCAGCAACATTTAATTCTCCATTTGCATTACTTAGATTTAGATCACTACCAACAGCTGAATTCAATGCAAAATAACCATTATTATTAACATTTAATGCTTCGGTAACTATGGTTGACGCTCCCGCAATATTATTATCTACATTGGCATTTATATTTAAAACTTTAAAATTTGTAGAACCTCCTAACACAAAAGGTGTAGTTGTATTACCGTCAAAAGTATAACCAGCCCCATTAGCCGAGAAACTATTTGTCCCTGACAAAGCTACAGAGCCGCCAACTCCTCCCGAATTAGAGGTCATAATATGTCCTGTAGCCGCTTGTGTAAAACTACCTGTACCCGACAACACATACTGGGCAAACTTCATGGTCCCATTATTCGTAACTCTCCCACTATTAATAACTTTGTTAGAAATCAACGTCAAGACAGTTGCAGTATTAATGCTAAGCCCTCCTGTTGCTAAAGTTAAACTACCTCCACCTAACTCAGCAGTCTTTCCATCAATCACTATTTCATGCGATCCTGTTTGCGTTACAGTACCTGAACCTCGTATACCATTTCTAAAGGTTTTTTTATTGCTATTTGTGAATGATGTACTTCCTGTTACCTCAAGGACACCATTGACAACTAAAGGCGAATTTATTCCCGCTCCTGCACTAGCATCTCCTGAGATTCTCAAAATAGGAATAGTCACATCATCTACATTTGGAAAATAAATAGTATTACCAAAAGCACTACTCTGCGGCCATTCTAACACAGAAGCATTTTTAAAAATATAATTGGATGCACTACTCGTGATTTGACTTACACTCCCTCCTGTCATCAATATGCGTCCACCCGTCTCTACAGATATCGTTGATGAGCCACTAAATGATGCTGCAGCATTTGAAGCGGTATGTTCCAAAGTCCCTCCAGACTGTATAATAATGTCATCACCAACACCGTCATTAAGTGTAAATGTATTTGATGACGCTAAGACACCACCATCTTCTATTACAACTTGATCTATATTAATATTGCTATCAATAGACACATTATGTCCGTTTCTTATGCTAATAGTTTTTGCAACACTAGTAGGCGTAGTCGTTGCCGCTACATAACTAACACCATCTACAGACGCTTCCCATGTAGATATATTAGTCCATGAGCCACTTTGCTTACTTCTATAATAACCATTTGCAGGATTAGCAGCTATTACAACATCATTACTTGTAACACCTCCAATATTCGTAGATATGGCTACTATTTTATAAGTACCCGCCGCATCTATTTGGATGTTATTAAATGTCGCGACGCCTGCAATAGCATTTGTTGTTAATGTTCCTGTCAAATTCCCAGAACCAGATACATTTATTTTACTCAAAGTTACAGCACCTGTATATTCCGTATCAACACTATTGTTAGGACGTCTTGCCTCAACTTTGAAAGTAGTTAAACTAACACCAGATGTACCATTCGCAGGAGGCCCCGGATTAAACACCAATTGACTCGCTCTAGCTAAAGTCGTAACAGTCTGTACATAACCATATATATAGGATGTACCATTATACACATAAGCTTTATAAGAATATTCGCTATTTGAACTCAACGACGGCAAGTCTATACTATAGCTACCAGTACCAACACCAGATACAGAAGATTTTGTTACGCCGACACCTCCTATGAGAGGATCGTTATTATTAGAACTTAAAGAATATACAAAACCCTTTTCTATAACACTAGGACATTGTCCTGATACACTATAGTTAGCATTAAGCCTTGCTGCAGTATTAGCTACATTACTTGCTACATTAGTAGTTACAACAGGCAATACAGGTGTTATTCCTATACCAATAAGGGAGTTACTAGTCGTTGCAGCTTCAGTGCTATTAACCGTAATTTGGGCGGATTTTGACCCTCCTGAAGTCGGGGTAAAAATTACATCATATGTAATCTTTCCTCCATTAGCTCCAATAGTTGTATTAGAAATATTACTAATTGAAAACTCTGGATTACTAGAAGTTATCGTCACTCCAGTTGCCGCAACACCTCCCGTATTACTAACAGTATAAGTCTGTTTAGCAGCAGCTACACTTGGACATATCGTACCGTGATTGGTAATATTACTACCTGTGTGACTCAACAGAGGAGAAGCTAATACCCATTGCGCATACATTGTTGTATTGCTAGCTGGGATTGTATAATTAGATCCTTCGGCATAGCTAGCTCCAGATCCATTGGCAGCAGTATTCCAACCAGTAAAAGTATATGCAGTTCTTGTAAAAGTATTATTACTTACTGTGACATTGGTATTATAATTTGCGCTTTGTGTCGTTGGTGCAGTACCTGTACCTCCATTAGCGTCATATGTGACATTATATTGATTAATCAACCATTGCGCAAATAGAGTCATATCTGCACTAAAATCATAACTAGCTCCATTAGCATAATCTACACCGCCACCTGTCGATACAGTATTCCATTTATCAAAAGAATAACCTGTTCTTGTAAAAGTATTGGCTGTCAAGTTAGCCGCTGTAGAAGAGGTTTGGGTCTTTGTTATAGGTGTTGTTCCATAATTACTATTGAAAGTAACTGTTTTACCAGCTACCAGCGGAATTGAAATTACTATATTTTTTATCCTAACACTCGGAACACCTGCAACTGGATCATAAAATCTAAATTTCACGTTAGAAGAAATAATAGATCCTGAAAAGGTCACACTAGATCTAACGTAAGTCGTACTACTAACCGTAGGATTTGAGGTTTGTGTAGAATTCCAACTAACACCTCCATCCAGTGACATATCTACATTTAATGCAGTTGTACTAGCCGATCCATAAGTTGCAATATCAAAGAATATGCTTACGGAATTTGCTCCATTTATTGAAGAGTATACATTAGAAGTGACATAATCAAGATTCGAGGTTGTTCTTTCAACTAAATAATAGCCACCCTGTTGTATCGATTGAGTAGTAACATTATTACTTGATGTCCAACCAGTAGGAATACTGACTCCTGTTGCTGTATTATCAATGATTGTCTGACCCCAAACTTTCCCTGACAACACACTAAAAAACACAACAACTAAAAGCCTTAAAAAAGATATATTTTTTTCCATAATCGTTTGTAATTAAAATGGGCGGTAAATATAAAATATTTTAACAATCATTTATTATACTTATCAAAAACTTAATAATAATTTAAGAAATCATAATAAAACGAAGCCTTAACATAACTCTATTTAATTATTTCAAAACAAATAATATTCTATTTTTTAATATTTGGTGCTCCTGTTTTTAGTACTAAAATAATATGTCATTCAAAAATTTTCGACAAATTAATAAACCCTAAGACTATGGCCCGGCTTATAACTAGCATAATTGATCGACATTTGTGGTCTCCGCAATATACTTGCAGCTAGCAAAGCCGAAGCACTACTTTATCATCAAAATCTCACTAAAAAGATTCTCCAAATGCAATATCCGTTGGAAAGGACTTTTAATAGCTTTCAACACTTCAGGTCTCTGGATGTAGCTATATCGCGAGGACATATTATGCATATTCGATACGAGGATTAACCAACACTCATCAATCTTGCTTTTATAGAGAGGATATTTAACATTTTTCTTTTCTATAATGTTTAAGATTTTATTTGCGTGCAACTCATCGAACAAAGACAAGTTATAGTCTAAAACCAAAAGAACGCCCTTGTCATAAGGCGTTCTTCTAATCGATGTCACGTATTTAGTCGTTTTTTGTTGCATCACAGCTTTACAAATATCCTTTACTACTTTTTCTTGATGGTTGGTCGTCACAAGTCGAGAGTCCAGACCGATGTGGTAAATTCCTGAAGCCTTATCCGAGGTCGACAACCAATCTTCAACATATCTGAAAAGCTGATTGATAAGCGCCTCTCGCTTCTTTAGTTCAAAATGATTAATAACTTCCGAAATCTCCAAACCAATGCGTTTACCATTAATTCTTACAATAAAATCAGGACTTTCACCAGTTAGATTTTCGATTTCGATATCGGGATAATGTTGCAACAAAGTACTTAGGAGAAGCACTTCGGTTTTCTTTTGATAAGCTTCGCGCTCCGATAGCCGCTCGCGGTCAATCTCGCGCCACCAATAGCTCAACTTTTCGGCAGCATTTTTATGTCGCAACATACATAAAGCTAGAGATTTTCTAAGATCTTCGGTGAACAACATAACAACCTAGTTTACAATTAATCACATCTTAAAGCTAAGCATTATTTCTGCTATGTAATTGATTATTAATAAAATTTAATACCAAGACTCGCATAACATTTAATCCTATTTAAATGAAATACAATGCTTTTTCTAAAACTATTTTTATTCTAAATTCTTAAATTTGTCCACTCTAAACAAATGATAACTTAATGGATTTTAGAAACTTTAAGATGCCATACAGCATCAATCCTCAATATTCTAAAAGAACAGCTTACTTCTCGATGGAGTTTGCGATCGATCAATCGCTTAAGATATACAGTGGTGGACTTGGCTTTTTAGCAGGTTCGCACATGCGAAGCGCCTATAATTTAAAACAAGATTTAGTCGGTATTGGCATCCTTTGGAAGTTTGGTTATTATGATCAAGCTCGTAATCCGGATCAAACGCTTAATCCCGTTTGGACTAAAAAAATGTACTCTTATCTTGAAGATACTGGCATCCAGTTCCAAATCGAAATCCACAACGCGCCAGTTTGGGTAAAGGTTTGGTATCTTAATCCCGAAACTTTTAAGACTTGCCCAATGTTCTTTTTGAGTACCGACGTACCAGAAAATGATCACATTTCTAAAACCATTTGTCACAAACTGTACGACGCCAACGAGTCTACAAAATTAGCACAGTATATTTTATTAGGAAAAGGTGGTGCAAAACTTTTAGACGAAATTAATTGCGAGCGCGATGTTTATCATCTTAACGAAGCGCACGGACTTCCTGCAGCATTTTATCTTTTAAGAAAATATGGCGGCGATCTTTCTAAAGTTAAAGAAAAATTAGTTTTCACAACGCATACGCCAGAAGAAGCTGGTAACGAAAAACACGACCTTGGACTTTGTCACAATATGTCGTATTTCTGTGGATTGAGCAAAGAAGAAGTTAAACAAATTGAAGGTAGTGAGGACGAAAGATTCAACCACTCGCTTTGTGCGCTAAAGATGGCGAGAGTTGCTAATGGTGTTTCTCAACTGCACGGTGTGGTTTCTCGCGCAATGTGGAATAAATACCCTAACATCTGCGAAATAAAATCTATTACCAACGCTCAAGAATTCAAATATTGGGCGGACAAATTATTATACATTTCCAAAGATGATGGTGATACGGCAGCTTTCGATTTTAGAAAACATTATTTAAAGAAAAGAATGTTCCGCAATGTTGCCGATCAATGTGGTAAATTATTTGATCCTAATGTTTTTACAATTGTTTGGGCAAGACGTTTTGCAGGTTACAAAAGAGCCGATTTGTTACTAGAAGACAAAGAGCGTTTCCGTCGTTTATTAGAGAATAAAGAATTCCCGGTTCAGATTATTTGGGCAGGAAAACCTTACCCGATGGACTATTCTGCGATCTCGACTTTTAATAATTTAGTAGAAGAAAGCAAGAATTACAAAAACATGGCAGTTCTTACAGGTTACGAATTATCATTAAGTAAATCTCTGAAACAAGGTTCTGATCTTTGGTTAAATAATCCTCGCGTTCCTCGTGAAGCTTCGGGAACTTCTGGCATGACAGCCGCAATGAACGGTTCTGTCAACCTTTCTACAGACGATGGTTGGATTCCTGAGTTTGCAAGACATGGCGAAAACTCTTTTGTCGTTCCAAAAGCAGATTACGACAACATGACAACTTTGGAGCAAGATCAATACGACCTGCATAAGCTTTATGATATTTTGGAAAATGAAATCATTCCGACTTATTACAACGACAAAAATAAATGGCGCAAAATTGTAACTAACGCCATGGACGACGTACGATTCCAATTTAATAGCGATCGTATGGCAGACGAATATTACAAATTGCTTTACAACAATTAAATTTTAAACATAAATATAAAGCTAGCAGAATTTGACAACTGCTAGCTTTTTTTATTTCAAGACTAAAAAGCCTTTTAGAGTTTGAAACTGAAAGGCTTCTATACGTCAGTCCTAGAAACTTTTTAAGTCTAAAACTGCGCTGCTTCTGTAGAATCTTTCATCGCAACTGTCGCTGCCATTCCGTTGGTCACAACATTTTGTACTTCATCAAAATATCCAGTTCCCACAAAACTTTGGTGTTTCACCGCGCGGAAACCTTTCGCCTGCAAAGCAAATTCTCTTTCTTGCAACTCCGAATAACCCGCCATACCGCGCTCTTTGTAAGCCAACGCCAACTCAAACATCGCGGTGTTCAACGCATGGAATCCTGCCAAGGTGATAAACTGGAATTTATATCCCATTTTCGCTAACTCTTCACGGAAACTTTCCATTTCTTCAACACTTAATCGTGCTGCCCAATTAAATGATGGCGAGCAATTGTAAGCTAACATTTTATTTGGAAACTTTGCATGGATGCCCTCCGCAAATTGTCTTGCTTGCTCCAAATCTGGATTCGAAGTTTCCATCCAAATCAAATCAGCATAAGGCGCATAAGACAAACCACGATCAATACCTTGCTCTACGCCATTTTTAACAACATAAAAACCTTCCGAAGTTCTTTCTCCTGTAACAAATTTCTTGTCTCTATCATCAATATCCGACGTTAAAAGATCAGCAGCATCTGCGTCTGTTCTTGCAATAATCAAACTCGGAACACCCAATACATCTGCTGCTAAACGTGCTGCAATTAACTTATTAATCGCTTCTTGCGTCGGCACCAAAACTTTTCCACCAAGATGTCCGCACTTTTTCGCTGACGACAATTGATCTTCGAAGTGAACGCCCGCAGCGCCTGCTTCTATCATTTGTTTCATCAATTCGAAAGCGTTAAGGTTTCCTCCAAAACCTGCTTCTGCATCCGCAACAATCGGCACCAAATAATCTTTGTCGCCACCACCATTAACCGACTGAATTTGATCTGCACGCAACAACGCATTATTAATTTTCTTTACAACCGCCGGAACCGAATTCGCTGGATACAAAGATTGATCAGGATACATTTCGCCAGAAAGATTCGCATCCGCCGCCACTTGCCAACCAGAAAGATAAATCGCTTCTAGACCAGCGTCAACTTCCTGCACGGCTTGGTTTCCTGTTAAAGCGCCCAATCCAGCAACAAAATCCTGAGTATTCAATTTTTCCCAAAGTAACTCCGACATTTGCGTAGCGATCGTATAATCGAGTTTGTACTTCCCTCTCAGTTTTAAAACTTCCTCCGCAGAATAAGGTCTTGTGATACCTTTCCAACGTGGATTGTTTAACCATTCTTGTTCTAAAATCTGGATTTGTTCTTGTTTTGTTTTCATAATATTTTGTGATTTAATGTGATTAAAATGTTTAGTGCTTTGTTTTAAATTTTGAATAAAATCTCCTTTGTCACTCATTTTTACATTAAGTGACTTTTAAAAAATTGTCTTTAGAAATTGTTTGTTTTTCCTTGCTAAGAAAAAGTTTAATTAAAAATTTAAGCTAAATATGGATAGGCTTTTAAGGTTAAAAATTCGTCGAAGCCATTGGAGAAAATCATGTCATTAAATAATTCCACCGCCAAATTAAATTTTCCATTTTCAAATCGAGTTTCGCCAACATAAGTTTTGATATTATCTAATTCTTCTTTTTGAAGTTTTAAAATAAAATCTTTAGTTACAATTTCTCCACTCTCCAACTTCACCGAATGTTTTAACCATTGCCAAACTTGCGATCGCGAAATCTCCGCAGTTGCCGCATCTTCCATCAAATTGTAAATCGCCGCGGCGCCAACGCCCATCAACCAAGATTCGATGTACAGAATTCCGACATTAATATTTTTGCGAAGTCCTTTCTCTGTAATCGTCCCAACAGGAACTTCCAACAATTGACTTTCAGAAATTCCGTAATCAAACAACTTATGAATCTGATTAGCAGTCGGCATATATTGGTCAAAAACCTCCATCGCAACTGGCACCAAAGCAGGATGAGCAACCCAAGTTCCGTCGTGACCATTTCGCACTTCACGCTCTTTGTCTGTACGTACTTTCTCAAACGCTTCTTTGTTGGCTTGTGGATTATCTTTCACTGGGATTTGCGCTGCCATTCCGCCAATTGCAGGCACACGACGCTTGTGACAAATCTCAACAACTCTTCTGGTATAAGCGTCCATAAAAGGCGAAGTCATCGTCACTTGATCGCGATCGGGCACTAAAAAATGTGGAAGATTTCTAAACTTTTTGATGTACGAAAAAATATAATCCCAACGTCCACAGTTAAGTCCAGCGCTGTGTTCTTTTAGTTCAAATAAAATCTCATCAAGCTGAAAAGATGCCGTAATCGTTTCGATAAGAACCGTCGCTTTGATGCTTCCAGAAAGGATTTTAAGATAATCTTGAGCAAACAAAAATACATCATTCCACCAACGTGCTTCTTCGTAATGTTCAAGTTTCGGAAGATAAAAAAATGGTCCACTTCCCGTTGTTAAAAGTTTTTTAGCATTTCTAAAGAAGTAAATACCAAAATCCACCAACGAAGCTGGCATCGGCTCGCCATCCACCAAAATATGTTTTTCATCCAAATGCAATCCTCGAGGTCTAACCAACAAAACTGCCGTTTTTTCTTTTAATTGATAGTGTTTGCCGTTGGTTTCGAAATCGATTGTTCTGTTAATTGCATCCGAAAGATTAATTTGACCTTGCATACAATTGTCCCACGTGGGCGAATTGCTATCTTCAAAATCCGCCATAAAAATTTTCGCACCCGAATTAAGTGCATTAATGACCATTTTTCGATCAACTGGTCCAGTAATCTCTACGCGTCTGTCATGCAAGTCGCGCGGAAGTGGTGCGCACACCCACGCAGATTCGCGAACGTCTTTGGTTGCTTCCAAAAAGCTTGGTAATTTTCCATTATCAAATTCTTTTTGAATCGCTTCTCTCTGTTTTAGAAGACGCAAACGTTCTGGATTAAACTTGTGATGCAAAGCCAAAAGGAAAGCTTTTAATTCTTCAGTAAACAATTGTCGGTAAGAATCTTGCATTTCTATAGTTAAACTTTCTAAACTTGTCATTCGTACTTTTTATTTGTGATTGATTTGACAAATCTAATAAAAAAACTTTCACAATTAGCGAACGTTCGCTAATTTTTTTAAAAAAATATTATGCCGACAATCGCAATTATTTTATATTTGTTACATGAATGCCGATAGCGACTACATCCGTGTAATTTTTGGACTCAAATTAAGACAACAACGACAAAAAAAAAATTGGTCGTTGCAAGATCTAGCAAACCAAACTGGCTTGTCAAAATCCTATCTTAACGAAATCGAAAACGGAAAAAAATATCCTAAACACGATAAAATCATCCAAATTGCCGAAACTTTAGGATGCAGTTTTGATGATTTGGTATCGACAAAACTTGATCGAAGTTTAGCACCTATTAATGAAATTTTGCAATCGGATGTTTTCAAAGAAATCCCCTTAGATCTTTTCGGAATCAATCGTAACAACCTTATCGGGATGATAAGTGAGGCACCCAAAAAAGTGACCGCTTTCATTACAACGCTTATCGAAATTTCGCAAAATTACAATCTAGGAAAAGAACGTTTTTTCTTTGCTGTACTTCGATCATTTCAGGAATTATACAACAATCATTTTCCTGAAATTGAAGAAAAAGCAGAAGCTTTTTATCAGCAATACAACCTCAATCCACGTGAATTAAAATCCGGCGAATTAGAAAAGATTTTAATAGAGAATTTCGGTTATCAAATCCATTCTGTAGATTTTGATAAATTCGGGACTTTGCAACATCTTCGCTCGCTTTACATTCCTGAAAAGAAAAATCTTTTACTCAACCAAAGATTAGATGAAAATCAAAAAACCTTTATTCTAGCAAAGGAAATTGGGTTTCAGGTTTTGGATTTAAAAGCGCGTCCCAATACTTATTCTTGGGTGGACATCAATAGTTTCGAAGAAATATTGAATAATTATTACGCCTCTTATTTTGCCGGTGGACTACTTATTCCTAAAAAAGAATTGGTTAGAAAAACAGCAGATTTCTTCGATCATAAAGAATGGAATCCAACCCATTTTGAGGATTTAATTCAACATTTTACCAACTCGCCCGAGACTTTATATTATCGATTAACCAATATTTTGGCATCCGAATTTGGAATTAAAGATTTATTTTATTTATGTTTTGTGCAAAAGAAAAACAGTCCAAAAGTTCAGATTCTTAAAGAATTGCACCTCAATCAACAACAAGCGCCGCGCTCTAATGCGATGAACGAGCATTATTGTCGTCGTTGGGTTGCGCTTAAAAATATGGAGCAACTCGAAAGCAGTGATGCGCAATTAACCAACGCACAAATCTCACATTACAAAGATTTTGGATTGAGCTATTTGGTGATTTCGACGTCGCAAAAAAATCCATTTTCTGATGGTAGCAACCGCAGCTATTGCCTCGGAATTTTATTAAACACCAACTCTCTCAAAAAAATTAATTTCGCAAAAAGCGCCAATCTACAGACTGTTGAAGTCGGTGTTACCTGCGAACATTGCAGCATTAGCAACTGCGACGTGAGACAAGCGCCCGCTACACGTCTTGATAAAGAACTTTTCAACAACGATATGAAAAAGTCGATTGATAAAATTAGAAATCTAATTTTAGGAAAATAATTTTTTAGAAAATTCTCAGCTTACTT
This sequence comes from Soonwooa sp., assembly GCF_032062245.1. NCBI lineage: Bacteria > Pseudomonadati > Bacteroidota > Flavobacteriia > Flavobacteriales > Weeksellaceae > Soonwooa > Soonwooa sp. The sequence continues at coordinate 70,442 of NZ_DAMBQF010000004.1, read as the reverse complement.
CATTATTAAAACACAAAATTTTAAATTAAAAAAAATCTCTACTAAAAATTCTTATATTTAAGTAAAGAATTTTGCCATGTTTTTGGATTTACTTTTCCCAAATCGATGTTTGGCTTGCGAAGAAATAATCTCAGCAAATACAATTCTTTGTGATATTTGTGAAGAAAAACTGAGTTTTAGCCATTTTAAATTTGATTCCGAAAATCCTTTAGCTCAAAAAGCAAAACTCCTTTTCCCCATCGAAAAGGCTTATGCTTTATTTATTTTTAAAGAAGAAAATTTAGCACAAAATCTTCTTCATCGACTAAAATATGGCGATCAAGAATTTATTGGAAAACATTTTGCACATTGGATTTTTGACAAAATTGAAATTACAAATATTGACGAAATTATCAGCGTTCCGCTTCATCCAAAAAAGTTGAAAAAGCGCGGTTACAATCAATTGACTTTATTAGGAAATGAGTTATCAAAACTTTATAAGATTCCGATAAATCATCAACTTCTAGAAAGAAATTTCCACAACAAAGCACAAGCTCAAAAAGACAAACAACATCGTACTGAAACCGAAAGTCTTTTCTCAGTTATTGGAAATCCCGAAAATAAACATATTCTTTTAATAGACGACGTTTACACAACTGGAAATACTCTTGCAAGCATTGCATGGGAAATCCTAAAACACCCGAATACAAAAGTTAGTATTTTGGTAGTTGCAATGGATTAAAAAAATTTACGATTTACGATTCTAAAATTAACGTTGTAATTTTTCGCCGTAAGATAAATCACCTGCGTCTCCCAATCCTGGCGTGATATAACCTTTCGAAGTCAAAGATGCATCGATAACACCAACCCAAATTTTAGCATTTGGAAAAGCTGCTTGAATAGCATCAACACCTTGTTGGCTTGCGATTGCTGCAACAATATGCATTTCTGTTGGCGTTCCGTTGGTTAATAAATCTTTAATCGCTTCAATCAACGATGCACCCGTTGCTAACATCGGATCCGCCACAATCAACGGACGACCATCTAGATTAGGACAAGTTAAATAATCTTGTTTAATGGAAAAATAATCGTTAGCATCATGTTTTCTGTAAGCGGCTACAAATCCACAATCTGCTTTATCAAAATAGTTAAGAACTCCTTGAAATAACGGAACTCCCGCTCTTAGAATAGTGGTAATAACGGGTTGTACTGCAATTTCTTTAGCTGCAACTTTATCCAAAGGCGTGGTAATTTCGACATCGACTTGCGCCATACCTTTACTAATTTCGAAGGCTGCAATCTCACCAATCCGTTCAAGATTTCGACGGAACTTCATGCGATCTTGTTGTACATCAACATTTCGCAAGTCATTAATCCATGAGTTGACTAAAGAAAATTCTTGGGACAATTCTGTTATCATAAAAGAGGAATTCTTTTTAAAAATATAAATGAGCTTTAAAGTTAAGAAATAAAAAGCCTTCCGAAAAACCGAAAGGCTGATATTTTATTTTTGTCTGAAATAAACTTCAATCGGAACACCCGAAAATCCAAATTCCTTACGCAATTGGTTTTCAGTAAACCTTTTGTAAGGCTCTTTAACATACTGCGGAAGATTACAGAAAAACACAAACTGTGGCGACGGCGTCGGCAATTGAACACAATATTTGATTTTCACATATTTTCCTTTAATAGCTGGCGGTGGCGTATTTTCAAAAATCGGCAACATTACTTCGTTAAGCTTAGACGTTTTGATTTTTTGTTTACGATTTTCATAAACTTCCATTGCTGTATCAACAGCTTTTAAAATACGTTGCTTGGTTAAAGCTGACGTAAACAAAATTGGAACATCGCTAAACTGACCGATCTTGTGACGAATTGCTGCTTCGAAATCACGCATTGTATTCGTTTTTTTATCCTCAACCAAATCCCATTTGTTGATAACGATCACGATACCTTTACGGTTTCTTTGTGCAATCCCGAAGATGCTCATATCTTGTGCTTCCCAACCTAAAGTTGCGTCCACCATGATGATGACAACATCCGAATTTTCGATAGCACGAACAGAACGCATCACCGAATAAAACTCTAAATCTTCAGAAACTTTATTCTTCTTACGCATACCAGCTGTGTCAACCAACACAAACTCGTGACCGAATTTTTTATATAAACTCTGCACAGAATCTCTCGTGGTACCAGCAATATTGGTTACAATATTTCTTTCGTTGTCAAGTAAAGCGTTTGTCAATGTCGATTTACCAACATTCGGACGACCTACAATCGTAATTTTTGGAAGTCCTTCGAAAGGATCATTGTACTCTGTCGTAGGAAAATCCTTTACAACATCATCTAGCAATTCTCCCGTACCAGAACCAGTTGCAGAAGATAAAGTATAGTATTTATCGATTCCTAATTGATAAAATTCAGTTGCAGCCAATTCTTCTTTTGAAGAATCAACCTTGTTAATAACGATGTATATTGGCTTGTTCGCTCTACGAAGCATTTCGTAAATCTCTTGATCAGTCTCTGTAAGACCTTCCTCAACATTTAGCATAAATATGACAGAAGTCGCTTCGTCAATCGCTAATTGTACTTGTTTTGAAATCTCTTCTTGAAAGATATCATCATTATTAACATCATAACCTCCTGTATCGATCACCGTAAATTCTACACCGTTCCAGTCAGATTTTCCGTAATGACGGTCTCTGGTAACACCAGCAGTCGAGTCAACAATAGCTTCTCTTCTTTCTAATAAACGGTTGAATAAGGTAGATTTCCCAACATTAGGGCGGCCAACAATGGCAACAATATTTGACATAAAAAAATGTTTAATAATCCTTAGCTGTGTAGTATTTGCATTAGGACTTGATTATTAATGAGTCTCTCCGACTTTCGGAGCCCAATTTTTTTTTGCAAAGATAAACTTTTTCAAATAAAAAATTTTGCGCTACATATTAATTATCAATTAAGTGCTAGAATATTAATAGTTTAAGCATTTATTTTAAATTTAATTCAAAGTAAATTTTGAAAATGATTAATAAAAAAGAAATAAAACTATTAGTTGAAATTTTCTTAAATTCACTTTTTTAAAAAAGCTTTCGGAAATGAAAAAAGTAATTACGGTACTTTTGGTCGCTTTCATCATGATTCAGTTTTTTCCAATTGATAAAATTAATCCTGAGATCAATCCGCAAATGGATTTTGTAAACACGAAAAAACCATCAATAACAGTTGCTAAAATTTTGAAAACATCTTGTTATGATTGTCATTCTAACGAGACAAAATATCCGTGGTATGCAGACATTGCGCCAGCATCTTGGTTTTTAAAAAATCATATTGACGAAGGTAGAATTAAATTAAACTTCTCAACTTGGGCGACTTACGAACCAAAACGCCAAGCCCATAAATTGGAAGAATCGATAGAAATGTTGGAGAAAGACGAAATGCCTTTAGAATCTTATCTTCTCGGTCATCCAGAAGCGAAACTAACGCCAGAAACAAAGAAATTGCTTATCGAATATTTTCGACAAGTTAAACAAGATACCGAAGAAGCTAATATTTTTTAATGGAAAAATTACCAGACAATTACCGCGATAAATACATTGTTTTTTATGATGGTGATTGTGGATTTTGCAACTTTTGGGTGCAATGGATTTTGGATAGAGATAAAAAAGACCAATTTCTGTTTGCTGCTTTACAATCTAATTTTGGACAAACTTTTTTAAAACAAAGACAACTCGAACACCAAGATTTTGACAGTATTTACCTTTGGAAACCGAATTCATTTTATCTTAAAAAATCGGATGCCGCTATAAAAATCGCAAGAACATTAGGCGGAGTCTATCACACCGCAATTCTTGGAAAACTACTTCCTTATTTTATCAGAGATTTTTTATACGACCAAGTTGCAAAACGTCGCAAAAATTTGATGTCTCAACATTGCAGAATTCCGTCAGAAAAAGACCGAAAAAAATTTATTCCCGACTAATTTTAGTTAAAAAAACGACCGATAATTTAACATCTTGATAGAATATTGAACTATCAAAAATTTCTATTATTTCCTATATTTGCAGTTATGGAATATAACACCCAAAGAAATGCGCTTCAGATGCCACAATATGGCAGAATGATCCAAGAGATGGTAGAAATCTGTAGAACACTACCAACCAAAGAAGAGCGAAATGATGCCGCAAGATCCATTATAGAATTTATGGGACAGCGCAACCCGCATCTGCGTGACGAAGAAAATTACAAACACAAACTTTGGGATCATCTATTTATTTTAGCCAATCATGATCTCGATGTAGATTCGCCATATCCGATTTTGACACCGGAAGAATTAACGACCAAACCTAGAAAAATGCCGTATCCGTCTTATGATAACGAATACAAATTCTATGGTAAAAGTATTTTGCAACTTATCGAACGCGCTATTGTTCTTGAAGATGGAGACGAAAAAGATGCCTTAATACAAGTGATCGCAAATAACATGAAAAAATCTTACAATGTTTATAATAAAGAACATGTACAAGATGATGTTATTATCCGTCATTTAAAGGATTTATCACAAAATAGACTCGATTTGACAGGTATAGATTCTTTGGATAAGAGTAAAATCTATTACAATAACAATCGTAATAATAACAAAAATAACAGAAACCAAAACACAAATAACAACGCGAAAAAAAGACATCACCACAACAACCAAAATAATCAAAACAATCAGAAAAATAACAGAAAATAATGAACGGAGCTTTTGAAATACGAGGAGGAAAACAACTACATGGCGACATTACACCGCAAGGTGCTAAGAATGAAGCGCTTCAGATTCTTTGTGCTGTATTGTTAACGGACGAGGAAATTAGAATTAATAATATCCCTGACATCCATGATGTTAACCGTTTGATTGAAATTTTGGGTGACTTCAATGTGAAAATCACAAAAAATGGTCATGGTGATTACACCTTCAAAGCGGACGAAGTTAATTTTGATTACATAAAATCTCCTGAGTTTAAAAAAGATGGTGCAAAACTTCGTGGTTCTGTTATGTTGTTAGGTCCAATGTTAGCGCGTTATGGCGAGGCTTATATGCCTACGCCTGGCGGTGACAAAATCGGAAGACGTCGTCTGGATACGCATTTCCAAGGTTTTGTTGAATTGGGCGCTGAATTTTCTTATGATGAGGAAGAACAATATTATTCTTTAAAAGCGAAAGAACTACAAGGGAAATTCATCCTTTTAGAAGAAGCTTCCGTTACAGGAACTGCCAATATCATTATGGCAGCGGTTTTAGCAAAAGGAAAAACAAGAATCTACAACGCAGCATGCGAGCCTTATCTGCAACAACTTTGTAAAATGTTGAATCGCATGGGCGCAAATATTTCGGGGGTTGGATCTAATCTTTTAACGATTGAAGGTGTGACGTCACTTCGCGGGACAGAACATACGATGCTACCTGATATGGTGGAAATCGGTTCTTGGATTGGTCTTGCTGCAATGACTAAGTCTGAAATCACCATTAAAAATGTTAACTGGAATCAGCTAGGAATTATTCCTGATACATTTAGAAAACTTGGGATCCAATTAGAGAAAAGCGGTGACGATATTTTTATCCCAGCGCAAAAACATTATAAAATTCAGAAGTTTATTGACGGATCGATTTTAAATATTTCTGATGCGCCTTGGCCAGGCTTTACGCCAGACTTGTTGTCAATTATTTTGGTAGTTGCGACGCAAGCAAAAGGTACTGTTTTGGTACATCAAAAAATGTTTGAATCAAGATTATTCTTCGTTGATAAATTGATTGATATGGGAGCGCAAATCATCCTTTGTGATCCACACAGAGCCACAGTTGTTGGACTAAACCACGAAACACCTTTACGAGGAACAACAATGATTTCGCCAGATATTCGTGCAGGAAATGCCTTGCTAATTGCAGCGCTTTCGGCGGAAGGCAAATCAACCATCCACAATATCGAACAAATCGATCGCGGTTACGAAAACATTGATGGTCGCCTTAAAGCGCTTGGCGCAGATATTAAGAGAATCTAATTCTAAAAAATAAACAAAAGACATTCTGAAAAGGATGTCTTTTTTGTTTTAAAACAAATATGTTCCAGGAAAATTCATTAATTTTAAATCAATAAAAAAATAAAATGATGGACAAAAAACATATTGACATTTTTGTAGGAAGTCTTAGAAAAGAAGCTTTTTCAAAAAAAATTGCAGAACAACTAATTGCTTTATCTCCAAAAAATTTGACTTTAGAAATTATCCCAATCGGACAATTAGCTTTGTACAATCAGGATTTTGATGACCACGATGAAGCGCCAGAGAATTATAAAGAATTTCGTGAAATCGTAAAAAAATTGGATGCTTGTCTTTTTGTAACGCCAGAATACAATCGCGGCATACCAGCAGTTCTTAAAAATGCCATCGATGTCGCTTCTCGACCAGGTGGAAAAGGCGTTTGGGGCAAAAAACCTGGCGCAGTTATTAGTAGTTCTCCTGGCATGTTGGGCGGTTTCGGGGCTAATCACCATCTAGGTCAGACTCTGACATCGGTTAATATCTACACGATGCAACAGCCAGAGATTTATTTAAGCCAAATCGGAAAAGCTTTTGATGAAAATGGAAAACTAGATGAACACACAACTGAATATCTTAAAAAATTTATGACCGCTTTTGTTGATTGGTGCACTATTTTTTGGAAATAAACTCTGAATTAAACATCTTTTGAAACGTTTCAAATTTGTTTTAATAATACTAAGTCTATTAATTATTTTGCTGATAGGCTTATTTTCGTTTTCGAAACCGAAAAAGATTCTCATTGCAGAATACAACCCACAGTACCTGTCGATTTATCCAAAAATAAATTTTATAAAATTCGAAAATAAAGATTTTTTAATAACAGAAATTTATAAATATCGGATAAATCTTTTGACGGAAATTCAGTTTTCGGGAGGTGAGGGTTTTGCAACTCAAAAAGTAGATATCTCTGATTTTATTAAAACCAAAGAAAAAGCAGGCTTTCCAAAATTTTCAAAGTCAAAAAGAAAGACAACGAGATTATTTAAAACTCCGAAGTTTATCCAATTACAGAGCAACGTCAAGACAGTATTTTTTCAAAAATTAATGAAAATAAAATAATCTTGTTTATAAATTAGATAGCATTAATAGAGCTTACCATCCGCCGCCACCGCCACCGCCGCCAGATGAACCACTTCCCCTAGAACCGCTAGAGCTAGAACCTCCCGAATAAAAACTCGACGATGAGGATCTAGAAGATGAGGACGAATCTGATGAGGAAGACGTAAAACTCGCTGGTGCAGGAGGATTACTAGACTCTAAAACCGACATCGAAAATGCCGAAGCAAAAGTAGAATCAAAAGCAAATTCAGAAAACTCGGTTGTAGCAACCAAAGATGATTTTAATGAACTTCTGAAGCGCTGTCCCCAGATATCTTGAACATCAAGAACAATGGCATAAGGCAAAAATTTATCTTGAAAAGATGTTTATCCAATTAAAAAACTCAGGATTAAAACCAAGTGCAGACTATATTCTTCTGACCGGAAAAGATTTTGAAACAGGTAAAAATGTGAGCGAAAAAGTGAAAATTTAATCTAAAATTTTGATGCGTTCTAGCTTTTCAGAAGCTGCCAATCCATTGGGATTACACCCCAACTTACCTTCTGGAACTTCGAGATTTTTCTTTTGATAAAAATCTTTCCAGAAAACATTTGTTACACCAGTTTTTGGATCGACAAACGTCATAGGTTCGAGTATAAAAATATCATCTTTTCGAAAAGATCGTTCGATAAAATCTGAGCAATAATAAGCGTTTTCACTTAAAATATAATCAAAATTATAAGGCTTTCCGACCAAAGAATTTGCTTGTTCTATCGCATAAGGAATACTTTTCTGAAATGGATTTTTTAAACGATAAACTACAATATGTTGACCTTTTTGCTTTTGTTCTTTCACAAAATCTGACATCGCTTGTCGTTGAGAACCGCCTCGTGGCGCAGCATGCAATACAAAATAATCTTTTCCAGCTTTTTCTACCAAGCCGATATGATCATAATTGGCGCTTTCTTCTTTTTGTGTCACATTATTAATTGCCCCAGAAAGTCCCTCCTGTTGTGCCGTTACAAAAAGCAAATCTCCGTTTTCCACACCTTTATATTTTACATGAGAAGCACAACTTACTATTATTAAACATAGTCCAACAAAGAATAATTTCAGTTTCATACCGCTTCATTTTTACGATTGCAAATTTACAAAAGCATTTTAAAACTTTTGAAAACCGATGCTTTAAGCGTTTAAATATTATTAAATTTGATGCAAATCCTTTTTTTATGAAAAAACTCTTACTTCCTTTTTTACTGATTAGTGCTATGACAATGGCTCAAAAAAAATATGTTATGGTCATCCACGGTGGCGCTGGCACAATAACTAAAGCCAATCTAACACCCGAAAAAGAAAAGGAATACCGTGATAAACTTACTGAAGCGTTGCAAAAAGGCTATTCTGAACTCAAAAACGGAAAATCTTCATTAGACGCAGTAACAACCGCAATTATGGTGATGGAAGATTCGCCTTTATTTAATGCAGGAAAAGGCGCCGTATTCACCAACGAAGGCAAAAACGAGTTGGATGCATCGGTGATGACAGGCAACAATCTAAAAGCTGGCGCAGTGGCTGGTGTAACTACGATTAAAAATCCTATTCTTGCGGCAAAAACTGTTATGGAAAAATCTGAACATGTAATGATGGCTGGCAAAGGCGCGGAAGATTTTGCAAAATTACAAGGTTTAGAAATTGTTGATCCTAACTACTTTTGGACCGAAAAAACTTGGAATAGTTTACAAAAAATGAAAGTTAAAGAATCTGAAAAGAAAATTTCGGCAACGCAGCAAAAACAACCAGATTACTTTTTAATCGATCAAAAATTCGGGACCGTTGGCGCTGTCGCTTTGGACAAAAACGGCGTCATCACCGCAGGAACTTCAACTGGTGGTATGACCAACAAAAAGTATAATCGTATCGGCGATTCTCCAATTATCGGCGCCGGAACTTATGCTAATGACCAAGTTGGACTTTCAGCAACAGGTTGGGGCGAATTTTTCATCCGTACAGTGGCATCCAAAACTGCAGCCGATCGTATGAAGTTTTTAAAAGAAAATGTTAAAGATGCCAGCCAAGCAAGCATCGATGAAATCGGAAGATTAGGCGGCAGCGGCGGAATTATCGCTTTGGACAAAGACGGAAATATAGCGATGCCTTTCAATACAGAAGGTATGTATCGTGGCGCGGTAACCGACAAGGGTGAAATTGAAGTCTTGATTTACAAATAAATTCAAAATAAAAAACTCAGCAAAGCTGAGTTTTTTATTTATCGTTTATAGTTTGATTCGTAACAGTTAATCCAATCTTTAGCAGTCATTTTTTGACAAAGTTCAGCGATTAAATCTAATGGTATATCATCCATCTTTTTGAATCGAATGCAAGATTTTCCCATGTCCAATTTTCGTTTAGAATGCTTTGGATATTCTTCCACAAACCAATCTAACAAATCAGGTTTTGCATAAATTCCCATGTGGTACAAAGCGATAAAATTCTTTTGCGATGCCAAATTAATAAACGGTAAAGGTGTCCCAGGCGCACAATGATAACCCGCGGGATAATCTTTTAAAGGCACTGCCCAACCTAGCATTCCGTAGCTTGTGATATTTTCAAAACCTTTTGGAAGATTTTTATTGATGACATCAATCATTTGTCTAATAATCTCTTGACGTTCTTCAGGAATTTTAGAAATATAATCTTCAACAGTTGTCGCTTCTATTTGCATACTGGTTCTAAATTTTAGTTTAAGGAAAAAATGAAGTTTAAATTTAGAAAATTAAATCTTATTTTTGCCATACAAATTTTTGAAATTATGCCAAAAATATCACAACGCGCTAAGCACATGCCTGCTTCGCCAGTTAGAAAATTAGTTCCTTTCGCTTTACAAGCCAAACAAAAAGGTACAAAAGTATACCATCTTAACATTGGGCAACCTGATATCGAAACGCCTCAAACAGCTATAGATGCTATTAAAAATATCGATTTAAAAGTTCTAGAATATGCACTTTCTGAGGGAAATCTTGAGTATAGAAAAGCCTTAACAACATATTACAATACATTAGGTTTCGAAGATATTACACCTGATAACTTCATTGTAACTAACGGTGGATCAGAAGCTTTAAACTTTGCAATCTCAACGCTTTGTGATGACGGGGACGAAGTAATTATCCCTGAACCTTATTATGCGAATTATAATGGTTTCACAAGTACATTTAATGTGAATGTTGTGGCCATCCCATCAAGTATTGACAGTGGTTTTGCGTTGCCGCCGATGGAAGAATTTGAGAAAAAAATCACGGATAAAACGAAGGCAATTATCATCTGTAATCCTGGTAACCCAACAGGATATCTTTACACCAAAGAAGAATTGCAACAATTGGCGGACATCGCTCTTAAACACGATATTGTTGTGATTTCGGATGAAGTCTACAGAGAATATGTCTACGATGGCAAGCAACAAATTTCGATGTTGGCTTTCCCAGAATTGTCAGAAAACTGCATCATAATTGATTCTGAATCAAAACGTTACTCGATGTGTGGTGTAAGAATCGGTTGTATGATTACTCGTTCTAAAAAAATACATGATGCCGCAATGTTGTTTGCACAAGCGCGACTAAGTCCAGTATTATTGGGACAAATTGCTGCAGCTGCGGCACACGTTAACGACGACGCCTATATCCGTGGTGTTCGTGAAGAATATACAAAACGTAGAAATCTTTTAGTTGACTTGTTAAACAAAATCCCAGGTGTTATTTGTCCTAAACCAAAAGGTGCTTTCTATTGCGTTGCAGAACTTCCTGTTGATGATACTGAAGAGTTTGCACAATGGCTTTTGGAGAGTTACTCTAACAATGGAGAAACTATTATGGTAGCGCCGGCTGGAGGTTTTTATAGCAATCCAGAATTAGGAAAAAAACAAGTTAGAATTGCTTACGTTCTAAAATCTGAAGATCTAAAACGTAGTGCAGAGATTCTTCGAGATGCTCTTAAAGTCTACAACGACAGATAAAATAAATAGTGAAGCGGGAAAATTTTCCCGCTTTTTTTATGATGCTTTATGAAGTCAATTTCTTTTAATTTTGATAATTTAGCAGTTTCAAATTCTAAGAATGATTCAGAAAAATCTTTCCCTAAAAGCTTTCAACAGTTTTGGTGTTGAAGCGAAATCTAAATATTTTGTAACAATAAAATCTGTTGAAGCGCTTCTCGAGGTGCTTCAACATCCCGAAATCCCAAACGAAAATATATTGTTTTTGGGTGGCGGAAGCAATATTCTTTTAACAAAAGATTTTGATGGTTGTACAATTCAATTAGATTTAAAAGAAATTTCTGAAAAAAAACTAGACGATAATCATGTTTTGGTGACCGCCAATGCTGGTGAAAATTGGCATCAATTTGTACTTTATTGTTTAGAAAAAAATTATGGCGGCTTAGAAAATTTATCTTTAATTCCTGGAAATGTTGGCACATCGCCGATGCAAAATATTGGCGCTTATGGTACCGAAATAAAAGATATTTTTGAATCTTGCGACGTTCTTAATCTTGACTCTTTAGAAGTTGAAACTTTCGATTTAGAAAAATGTAGATTTGGTTACCGCGATTCTATTTTTAAACAAGAAGGAAAAGGTAAATATGTTATTTTGAATGTTACTTTTCGTTTGACAACGCATCAACATCACATCAAAACCGAATACGGCGCTATAAAAGCTGAACTCGAAAAAATGAATATAGAGCATCCGAGCATCCAAGAGGTTTCTAAAGCTGTGATTGCGATTAGAGAAAGCAAACTCCCGAATCCTAAAGAAATTGGAAATGCCGGAAGTTTTTTCAAAAACCCAACAATTCCGTTAAGTCAATTCGAGGTTTTAAAAGATAAATTCCCGAACATACAAGGTTATCCAAATGGTGATTGGGTAAAAGTTCCTGCAGGTTGGCTCATCGAACAATGTGGCTGGAAAGGCAAACAAATTGGAAATGTTGCGACGCATCATCTTCAGTCTTTGGTGATTATCAATAAAACAGGAAATGCGACTGGCAAAGAGATTTTCGATTTTTCAACAGAAATTATTAATTCGGTTAAAGAAAAATTCGGAATTAAGCTTGAACGCGAAGTAAATATTCTTTAATGCAAACCTTTTAAAATTAAATTCCGAAAATAGATTTTAGAATAGTTTTCTTAATAATTTAAAAACAAAAGGATAAAATAACTATTTTTAAAAAAAATTAAAATACAATTATCCAAACTATTATTTAAACATGAAAATCTGCGTTCTCGGAGCTGGCAATATGGGCGTCTCCTTTTCTAAATCTTTTTTAAAGTATGAACTTATCAAAGCTTCCGACCTCGAACTAATTGTTAGAAGCGATAACAAAGCCGAAAAACTACAATCAGAATTCCCGAAGTCTCATGTTAGCACTTTTGATAAAGTTGAAAACATCGAGGCTGATCTCATCATTTTAGCCGTAAAACCGCAAGATTTTCAATATGTTGTAGAACATCTTCCATTCAAAATAAAAGAAAATCAAATGCTTTTATCCATAATGGCTGGTGTCAAAATCGAAAAAATTCAGAAAGCATTTAATCATAAATTGGTAGTTCGTGCGATGCCAAATTCGCCAACGCTACTCGGCATGGGCATTACAGGTTACACTGCTGCTGACGGCATCAGTTTTAGTCAACTTATCAATATCGAGCGACTACTCAACAGTACTGGGCGTTCGGTTTACTTGGAAGATGAAGAGCAATTGGACGCTGTGACCGCGCTTTCAGGAAGTGGACCTGCTTATTTTTATTACATTATCGATGCGATGATAAAAGCAGGAATGGAAATGGGCATCGAAGAAAATCTTTCGAAACTTTTTGTTAAACAAACGATGTTGGGCGCTTATCACCTTATCAACACTTCGGACAGAAGTTTGGAAGATTTAATAAAAGATGTAGCATCCAAAGGCGGTACGACAGAAGCTGCACTCAAAAGCTTTAACGAAAATGAATTAAAATCTAGTATTGAAAAAGGAATTTTAGCCGCCAAAAAACGCTCGAAAGAACTTAATGCTTAACAACAAAAATCCGCTCAAGAAAATTCATTAATAAAAATCCAAGACTCATCCCAATTGAGTTAAGGATAATATCATCGATATCAAAAACACCGAGCCTTGTAAAATATTGCAAGGCTTCAACAATGATTAAAACGAATAAAAAACTAAGAATCAAGGTTTTGAAATCGTAAAATTTTGGGAAAATCCAAGCTAAAAATCCGAAGGGTAAAAACATCAAAAAATTCCCGAGGATGTTGATGAGAATATCTTTTAAAAAAAATGAATTCTCAACAAATTGTATCGTCGACGCCAGCGGTGTTAATCTTACAATGTTAATCGACATCACTTCTCGACCAAAGCCCAAAAACATAAAGTACAACAACAAAATCGTGTACGGAATGATGAGAATTCGATAAGTTGTTTTTAAAAGTTTGAGCATTACTTTTTAAAGATAAAATAAACTGCGAGAATCAAAAAACCAAAACCGATAAGATGATTCGTGCGAAGTGTTTCATTTTTAAAAACGAAAATAGCAAATACTGTAAAAACACTTAACGAGATAACTTCCTGTATTACTTTCAGTTGCCAAAGATTAAAAGGACCGCCATTTTCTTTAAAACCCATTCTGTTTGCAGGAACTTGTAAAACATATTCGAAAAAAGCAATGCCCCAACTTATCAAAATAATGCTGATAAGACCGAGGTTTTGAGACCAATTCATGTCTTTAAATTTGAGATGTCCGTACCACGCCAAAGTCATGAAAGTGTTGGACAAAATCAAAAGTCCAATTGTTAAGATTACTTTTCCCATAAACGTTTAAATATCATTGCAAAAATAAAGTTTAGAAGATTATATTATCGTATTTTTGAGTCAAATTTTAGCAATGAAGTATATCATCCTAAGTTTAATTTCCGCGTTATTATTTTGTGTATCTTGGCCAACTTACGGCGTACCTTATTTTATATTTTTCGCATTTGTACCTTTACTTCTTGTCGAACATGAGATTTCAAAATTTAGTAAAATAAAACATAAATCTTGGGCAGTTTTCGGCTTATCCTATTTGGTATTCATCATTTGGAATATCGTCACAACTGGTTGGCTGTACAACTCACTAAATCCCGATGGGAGCCATTCTATGATGGCTGTTGTTTTCCCAGTTGTTGTCAATTCTTTGTTGATGTCGTTGACGTTTCAGTTTTATCATTGGTATAAAAAAAGTCAAGGGACTTATTTTGGATTGGTATTTTTCGTGGCGATTTGGATGGTTTTTGAAAAATTCCATTTGAGTTGGGAATTGACTTGGCCTTGGTTAAATCTCGGAAATGTTTTTGCTGATCAACATCAATTTATCCAATGGTATGACACTTTAGGCGCAACTGGCGGCAGTCTTTGGATTTTGCTAATTAACGTTTTAGCCTTTTACACCATCAGAATTTGGGAAGCTGGTAGACAACGAAAATCTTTAATTATTAATAGTTCTTTGGTTGTTGGATTGACGGTTTTCCCGATGTTGATTTCGTACTTGATGTATATTAATTACGAAGAAAAACCTGTCGGAAGCGTTAATGTAGCGATGTTGCAGCCCGACCTCGATCCGTACCACGAAAAATATGAAAAAGATAGCGTTGCGATTGTGTCTGAATTGTTGAGTATTGCAGGACAACATTCGGTGCTGAAGGATAGTCGCGATCCAGATAAAATCGATATTTATCTCGCTCCCGAAACGTCATTTCCTGGCTACGGAAGCATCAGCGAACGTGGCTTTCATAATAGTTTGTTGATTAATGACATCAAATCATTTTTAGCACAACATCCCAAAACTTTGTTTATGGGAGGCGCTTCGACTTATTATATTTATCAAAACGAAGAAGAAAAAAATCAAAAATCGAAAACTGCAAGTTTCGTTGAAGGACGTAATTTTTGGGTTGATGATTATAATTCGGCGGTGCAAATTATCCCAAATCAAAATGTTGAAGTCTACCATAAAGGCAAATTAGTGCCCGGTGTCGAGATTTTCCCTTACATAAATGTCTTAAAACCAGTTCTCGGTAATGCGATGTTAAATATGGGTGGAACTGTTAGCTCTCTTGGTATTGATAAAGAACGAAAAGTATTTGCAAATCCTTTTAACAAAGCGAAATTAGGGCCTGTTATTTGTTATGAAAGCATCTATGGCGAATTCACTAATGATTACATTAAAAAAGGCGCAAACCTACTAGCCATCGTTACCAACGACTCTTGGTGGGGTTATTCACAAGGTCATAAGCAGTTGTTGGCTTATGCTAAACTTCGTGCTATTGAGACACGTCGAGAGATTGTCCGTTCTGCAAACAGCGGAACTAGTGCCCATATCAACGCACGCGGTGACATTGTTGACGAACTTCCGTATGGTGCGCAAGGCGCTTTAACTGCGCAAGCAAATCTTTTGGAAGGCGAAACTTTCTATGTGAGAACAGGCGATTTGTGGTCGCGAATTTGCATGTTTGTTGTTGGGTTTTTGATTTGTTTTATTCCTGGAAGAAAATATCTGAATCGTAAATAAAACACCTTGGCCATTCAAGATTTTATCACACAAATTTGGGCTAAATCGACTGGTCGACAACTCAGTTCTCCAGAAGATGATTGGTTGCCTGGACCGACTGGCGATTCGGAGTTCCAAATAAATTATGCTGACAAAATGGCAAAAGAAGACAATTTGTATTTGGACGAAAACAGTCTAGAATCAGGATTATTGGAAGATGATCTCTTTTTTAAAACAGAATCTGATTTAAAAATTGATCCTAAGATTTTAGATTTTTACCAAAAAACATCCAATTATAATTTTGGAATCGAAGCTAGCTGGAATCCTTTTTTTAAAGTCTTTTCGAATCTACTTCAACAGCTTTTTAGCAATCGATTGCAACAGCTTAATTTGCCATCAAAATCTGCTGACCTCAACACCAGTTTTATTAGTAGCATTTTGAAACTTAAAAACGATTCCGACGACAGAACGGTTTGGACCATTTGGAATCGTAAATCCGCAAAAACCAAAAAGTTAATTTTTTCTGGAATTTATACGTTTTGTAAAATTAAAAACAAGGATTTTTTCAAAATCATTTTTCCGTTACCGCATGGTAATGTAAGTGTTCTTTTGGAAAAAGAAATTTTAAAAGATGGAAGTTTGGTTTTAAAATCGAATGGAAAATAATTTGGAGAGTCTGGTTTTTATTTTGTTTTAAAAGATAAAAAAGACCATTTCTATGGACTATTTGTAAAGACGATGCACGAGCGATTAGATTTAAAATTTAATAAAGACAAACTGCAAATCGACGCTTTACAACAATTTTCTATTTGGGGAATTACTTTTTTAAAACTGAAATATACGATTGAGGAGAAAGTGAATAAGTCTTGTTTTTAACCAAAAAAGTTTTGATTTAATAAAAAAAATAAAATAAAACCACAAAAGTTTTTTAAAATTCAGAAAAAATATAGAAAAATTTAAGACTAAAATTTACTTAAAAGTGTTCCAACGTGGGATAATTGCTAATAATCCTAATCCAACGAAGAAAAATAATACACTGACATCCGAATATAAAAATGTTGACAAAAAGTAATTGTGTATTAAAAAATGGGCAACCATGAATATCGGAAACGCATAAACGCCAATCTTTTTCCACATCGCGATAAGCACCAGACTAAGCAATACCAATGCATCTACAACTAAAACGATATAAAAATACCAAGTCGGGATATTAATGTCTTTATGTTGGGTAAACTCGGCTAAGTCGGTATTAATAGACAAATAAAAATGTAACGCAAGGAATATTAAAATTCCGTAAAAAAATCTGTTTGAAGCCCAGCTTTTATCGTATGTTGTCGTCGTCTCGTTCATGCTATAAAGATAAAAAGGGCATTTGAATAAACAAAGCCCTTTTCATTAAGTTTTGGATGATAAAAATTATATCGATACTGCGTTGATCAATCTGTTTTTGTCACTTAGGTATTCTTCCATCGAAATCATACTTTCAGTTCTCATAACATCTTGGATATCATCAATTTGATATATAATACGCTTAGCATCTTCCGTATTTTTTGCTCTTACTTTACAAAAGATATTGTATTTTCCAGAGATAACACTTGCTTCAACAACATTCGGAATTAAAGAAAGTTCTTTAAGAACATCTTGCGTTCTGTTAGATTTTGTTAAAAGGATACCTATAAAAGCTGTAAAGTGGTAATCTAATTTGCCGTAATCGATATTAAGAGACGAACCCAAAATAATCCCTGCATCTTCCATCTTCTTCACTCTCACGTGGATTGTACCCGCAGAAACGTCCATTTGCTTAGCAATTTCCGTAAACGGCATTCTCGTGTTTTCTACCAAAAAATCTAATATTTTTTTATCGATCTCGTCTAGTTGGTAATTCATAACTATTTAAATATTGTATTGTTAAAAATTCTAAGAATCTTTTGCAAATTTATAAAAAATCATTAAAATAAAAAAAACACGAAATAACATTAACAAGATTTAACGCACTTTCACAATTTTTCTACTAAAAATTTATTTAATCGTATCTTTTTTTAAAGAATCAATTTTAATGACTTGATTTTTATCATCTTTTTTGTTTGCATTTTTTTCTTTTCTTTCATTCTTAAATAAGTATTTGAAAGAATCGAAACTCTTACTATACACTACCCCAACACCATAACTTTGGTTAAGTCCCGCCGAAGCGACACCAACGCCAATATTTGATGGTTTAGAATAGGCTCTTAACAATCGCGAACCGTTATTACTTTTACTCCAGTCATATTCGATAATACCTTCCCCCGAAAGGAAGTTATTGGTAGAAGCATTGTCTGATCTAGCCACAGGAATCCCCAGACCAGTTTTTATTTTAACCCTTGGTGAAAGTGCAAAACTCACACTTGTATTAACACGGTCACCAGTATTAGATCCTGCATCACCTTGGATGTATCCTAAGTCAATTTGGTAGACATTACTAATGGTGTTAAGTACAGAACCCAATTGTTTGAACAACATATTGTAACCTGCATTTTCCCCTATTCTGCCTATATTGATATCAAAACCTGCAGCATTAGAAACGTTAAAACTATTCATAGCAAGGATAGATCCGAACTGAACAATCTTTTCGCTTTCGTCAGACATCTTGCTTGCTAAAGCTTCTTTAACTTGCGAGGAAACATCTGGCGCACCAACCCCGAAAGCAATTTGTGGCTTGGTTAGCGTACCTGTGATATCGGCGGTCAACTGTACATTAATCGGTTGAAGACTTAATCCCAGATATTCACCAGCATTGGTCACGGTTCTCATATAATTGGCCGTAATTCCTAAATCTGGCGTCATCGGATTACCATCCCAACGGATGCTACTACCTTTTGCAATTTGGAAGGTTCTACTAAGAATCGCTTTTGATACGAAAGTTCCGTTGTCTACGATGTAGGTTCCGTTGATACCTACGTTTCCGTTACGCTCCATTCGGAAACGTAAAGGATTTGCGTCACCACGAACGCTGATATCACCAACGTCATCACCAACCAACACATTAACTGTTGTGCCTTTATCTACAACAAGGTTAAAATCGATTAGCATATTAGCGCCACTTTTTTTCTTTTCTTCAACGGCAATTACCCCAGCTTCGTCACGTTTCAAAAATCTTAACATTTTGAATTCTTCAACATGAGAAGTAGAATTACTATTAAATGTAAAATTACTCATGTTAAGCGCTTTCATCCTTGGTGTTGTAATCTCCAAGCCAGAAACTGGTCCTGACACATACAAGTCACCTTGCGCATAGACTCTTCCCCAGAAAAGATCGTTATCATCTTGCGTACTATTTAACACTAAAAGATTATCTGCTTCCAAGATTAAGTTGATCGCCATCGAAGATAAAGTCTCAAACTGGATCATCCCCGAGATACGTCCTTTAGAATTGGCGCGACCATCGTTAACTTCAACACTGTTGATAAGCGCTTGTCCACGCGATAGGTTGATAACTGTATCCGCAAATTTATAATCTACACCAGTAAACAAAAGCTTAAGCCCGAAACCTTTTAAAGCAATATCGCCACTATAATCTAAATCTGCCAAAGTCCCAGAAATTTTAAGATCTCCCGACGCTTTTCCTCGGAAATTTCCAAAAATTGATTTTACAAATTGTTGTGCAAAACGAAGATCAAAGTCGTTCATCTCGGCAGTCATATCTAGCGTTGGTGATTTGGTATTATTGTCTACAGTACCTGTTACATGTAAATTATTACTACCAAACAATTCGCTAGATTTTGCTTGTATATCGATATCCAAAACATTAGGACGAGTGCTCTTGGTCGCATTAATAACGAAATTACCCATCGCTTCACCATTCATAAAGATATCTTCAACTTTAAGATCTATTAAAGGCTCAAGGTTTTTATCATTCATTTTGATCTTGATAGATCCGTTAGCTGTCCCTTTAATATCAAGATTATTATCGCTGTCGCCAGATGACGTTAGCGCCAGAATTTTACCAATGTCAAAATTGCTAACCTCAGCATCAGCATCGAAATCTTTAGCTGATCTAAAAATAGCATCTTTCACCAACAACGAGCTGTCATCGGAATAAACCCTCAGATTATGAACCTGAAAATCTTTCTCCTTCAATCGATAAGTTATCGAATGGTCTAACTCTGGACTGGTATCAATACTCCAAGCGACATTATTAATTTTAACCTCAGTCGGCTCAAATCTAAAGACATAATCGCCACGAGGATTGGTCGTTTGGTTAAGATTGACTGCGTACTCCTTTAATTTATCATCTGCTTCTTCATCCAAAGTCCCTAACTTGAAATGAGTTGCAATATGAAGTTTTTGATTATTCTCGTTATTGGCTTTTAATTGTAAATCCTTAATAACATTTTTATTGTATTCAGCTCTTTTAACAGAAGCCAAAACTTGTTGTTCAAGATTTGCGGTATTAACTCGAAGTCGAAGGCTGTCGACCATCGCGCTATCAATTGTTTTTTTAAGTTCGGGTTTGTAATGTTCGTCGGTTTCAGCTAAGAATTTTTCAGCTTCGGTAAGCTCTTCTTGCTTGGTCATTATGTATTTGATGTACGGCGCATCAGCATCCAATACCAAATCATTAGTTGAACCTTGGTAATTCCCTTTAACTATAGCACCTTGCGGAATTTTCAGTTCGGGCATAAAGAATGCAACCAAACCTTGTTTAACATCGAAATCAAAATTAAAATATTGACCGTTGTAAGTCTTACGTGGTGGATTACCAACCAAAATTTTATTAATACTATTGGTCACCATCTTGCCAATATCCTCAAGGTTGAAACGCCCTTCTACTCTACCATTAACAGCTCCTGGAGCATCCACAGAGACAATGCGATTCCCGTTTTCGAAAAAGGCTTTGATATCCGACGTTGGTAATACCAATTTTTGTTTTGATGATACTAAAGTCAAATTTTTAACATTAGCATCTAGGTTAAGATCATTAAGATCTGTCATGGCAATTTTTCCATCGATATAACCGCTGACACTATTCATATCACCAGCCGCAACACCAAAATGTTTAAGATCTACATATTGTAAATCTGCGATGATATCCGCTTTTAACCGTTTGGTAGAAAAATCAACTAGACCTTTAACTTTAGCTTTCGCATGTGGATCATTAACGTTTACCAAGCCGTTGTATGTTTTACGATCTAGAACACCGTCCAGCACAACATTTGTGATATTTTTCCCCATCAACTCAATACGAGCAATCTCGGATTTAGTACGCAAATGCATGGTGTTGATATCAAAACTTCGTCCATCCACATTGAATTTCCCAGTCACTAAACCAACTTGTTTATTCTTTGTAAATGCTGTAACATTAAGATCTTTGACATCGAAGTAACCACTATAACGAGGTGTTTTTGTGCTATAATCTGTTAAATAAAAATTCTTGATTTTCGCTTGTCCAATTCCTGTAATCGCTTCACCATTAGCATAGATTTCTTCAGGTTTTGCACTTATTGCGCCTTTGTATTTTAAACGTCCAAAATCGTCAGCAATATTTCCTAAACTTTTAGCAATAAAACTCGGCAACATCGCTTTAAGACCTTTATAAGTCATATCTGCGTCGAGTTGATCACTTTCTACAAGAAATTTCTTATTAAGAACTTCAGATATTTTTAAACTTTTAGAATGTAAATTGACATCCTGTGAGCGCACTTGGAAGTTTTGCAAATGCATCTTATTAAGCGGTCCAGTCATTGTCCCCGACATATTAATCGGTGTATAATTATCCCAATTGGTAACAAAATAACTCAGGTCATAACCACTCAATTGACTTCCTGGTTTAAACTCTAAGTCCCAATTAACTTTATCGCCAAAGTCTGCAAAACCTGTTTTGGGATCAAGATTAAGCGTTACGCCACCCATTAATAAAGAATGATCGGTATTAAAAACTAAATCAGCTAATTTTAAATGTTTTTTTGTGATTTCGAAATTGGTTGAAAATTGATCAATAATATGCTCTTTCCCCCAACGTTTAGTAATTAAAGAGAACTTTCCAATATCGGCTTTAACATCCGAACCATCAATGTTCACCTCTTTAGAATGAAGATAAATATTACGAGCATCTAACCAACGACCTTCTTCACCAGGATGATTTTCGTTAACGATACTTGCCTTACCGTTGATGATATCGATCACCATTTTCATCTTGAACTTTTTGTTCGGATTAGATGGCTTATCACTACTAAAATTATCTACATAACGTATAAAATTACTAATGCTATCGCCTTTGTAAGTGATAACCTTGATGTCAGGTTCGACTAAAGATACTTTATTAAACTTCAGATCGCTTGTATTAAACGCCAAAGCAAACCAATCCGAATTCGCTTGAATTTCTTTAGCTTTCACGAATTCAAAATCCTTGTAATCGTTCATTCTAACGCCCTTCAATCGGACATCACCAAAGAAGTTAACGTCTACATCATCGATTTTAAGTTTCATTTTAAAATCGTTGTTCAGAAGTTCTATTGCTTGACTAGCAATATAACGTTTGGTAACAGGAAGATTAATTGCGATAAAAATCAACAGTACAAGTCCGAGTATCGTTAAAATAAGGTAAAGAGGAATTCTTACCCAAAGCGAACTTTTATGCTTCTTGATAACCTGCTCCGTTTTTTCCGGATTTGGTTGATTTGTGTTTTGTTTATTTTCTAACTTTGCCATTCTTATGAGCGAAACAATTATTTTAGGAATTGAGTCATCTTGCGACGACACTTCTGCTGCAATTATCAAAGGAAATCAAATTTTATCCAACATTGCTGCCAACCAAACTATTCATAATGAATATGGTGGCGTTGTGCCGGAGTTGGCTTCCAGAGCGCATCAGCAAAACATAATTCCAGTGGTTACAAAGTCTTTTTCAAAAGCAAATATACAACAAAATGATATTTGCGCCATAGGTTTTACACGAGGACCAGGACTTTTGGGTTCACTTTTGGTCGGAACGTCCTTTGCTAAGTCTTTAGCAATGAGTCTTAATGTGCCTTTAATAGAGGTTAACCACCTACAAGCGCACATCTTGGCGCACTTTATCGAAGATGCCAATCCACAACCGCCGAAATTTCCATTTTTGTGTTTGACGGTTAGTGGCGGACATACGATGATCGTTTTGGTGAAGGATTATTTCGATATGGAAATCATCGGAAAAACTATTGACGATGCGGCTGGCGAAGCTTTTGATAAAATCGGAAAAATATTTGATCTCGATTATCCTGCAGGACCAATTATTGATAAACTTGCAAAAGAGGGAAATCCCAATGCTTTCCAATTTAACAAGCCAAAACTAGAGAATTACGATTATTCTTTTAGCGGTATTAAAACTTCGGTTTTATATTTTATTCAAAAAGAGGTTAACAAAAACCCGAATTTTATTCAAGATAATTTAAAAGATCTTTGTGCATCGATTCAAAAAGCGATTATTGAAATCTTAATGAAGAAATTGGAGAAAGCAGCAAAAGACCTTAACATCACAGAAGTTGCGATTGCTGGTGGCGTATCTGCAAATTCGGCTTTGCGCGAAGCAATGCAAGCGAATCATGAAAGACTAGGTTGGAACATCTACATCCCAAAATTTGAATACACAACGGACAACGCTGCGATGATCGCGATGGTTGCTAAGCTCAAATACGAACGTGGCGAATTCACGGATCTTCGTACAACCGCAACGTCAAAGTATGATTTGTAAGATTTTAGAAATTTGATTAAATAAAAAACACCATAAAATGAAACTTTTCTACGGCGACATATTTCCTAAAATAAAAATCAACGAAGAAGAACAGCAACACATCACAAAAGTGCTTCGTATAAAAGAAGGTGAAGAAATCTACTTGACGGATGGATTGGGAAATTTAGCTTTTGGAACTTTAAAAGTAGAAGGTAAAAAAGCCAGTTTGGATGTTATCGAAATTAAAGAAAAACAAACCGAGTTTTCGCCGAAACTTCATATTGCCATTGCACCAACTAAAAATATTGACCGCATCGAATTCTTTATTGAAAAGGCGACGGAAATGGGCATTTCGGAGATTACACTCATCAACACTGAAAAAACTGAGCGTAAAAATCTTAATATCGACAAACTTAGAAAGCAAAGTATTGCAGCGTCTAAACAGAGTTTGAGATTTCACTTCCCAATTGTAAATGATTTGACGAAGTTTTCTGATTTTATAAAAACTTTAAATCCTGAAACAACTTTCGTTGCCCATTGTCACGAAAATTTAGAAAGAATGGATTTAACGACAATCCAAAATTCTAATTTACAAGAACTTACATTTCTTATTGGTCCAGAAGGTGACTTCTCGGAAAGAGAAATCCAAATGCTGGCTGACAACAACATCAAAGCGGTTAGCCTTGGTCAACAAAGACTTCGAACCGAAACTGCTGGTGTTTTCGTTGCCGCTTGGAATTACTCTCTTATGTAATTTACAAGTTATTTTTAAGATATTGTTCTAAAATCTGTGGTCCGCTTTTAATAGAATTAACCGCCCAATTAATCTTAGTTTCGAGAAGTTTATCACCTGTCAATTTGTAGTCAATATTAGACTTTATTAATTTTTGTTTTAGATCGTACATACAGATTGCAGCAGCAACAGACACATTAAAACTTTGTGTAAAACCATACATTGGGATGGCTAAAGTTTCGTCTGAAAAATCCAAAAGTTCGTCTGTGGTGCCTTGCCATTCTGTCCCGAAAACCAAAGCCAAAGGCTCGTTAGGTTGATAATCGGGAAGCATCGTCGCATTACGCTCCGGCGACACCGCTACGATCTTATAACCGCGATCTCTGACTTTCTCTAATGATGAAATTTCGCGAGGCATTTTTTCAACTTGCACCCAAGTGTCTGCGCCTTTTGTAACACGAAGATTGGGATCAAAGATATTTTCTTTTTCTAAAGCGACAACTTTATGAAATCCACACGCCTCCACCGAACGAAGAATTGCAGCGGCATTCCTGAACTGATAAACATCCTCAACAACTGGCAAAATAAAATCGGAACTTTCGGCTGAAAAGTGCTCAATTTTTTGAAGGCGTTCGTCTGTTAAAAACCGTTGTAAATACTGATAAGTCGCTTCTAAATTCATCATGCAAAAATAGGATTTTTTAATATTAAAATTAAACCAAAAAAAAGCGAAACCTTTCGATTTCGCTTTTAATATAAATAGTTAAGACTATTTCTTATTTTTTTGTTGTTGCTTTTGTTGCTCTTGCGCTTGCTCCATCATCTCTCTCATACGTTTTTGGAAACGGCCTTCAGGTTTTGGTGCTTTTTGCTTGTTCTCTTGGATCTGAGCATGAATTTTCTTCTCATCCAAAATCACATATTTAATCACCAAAATGATAATGATGTTAATCGCGTTTGATACAAAATAATACCAAGAAAGACCAGATGCAGATGTATTCAAGAAGAATAAGAATGTAACTGGGAAAATGTACATTAACACCTTCATATTCGGCATCCCTTCTTGTTGTGGTTGTTGCATGTTACCAGCTGTCATCATCGTATAGATCAAAATAACAATTGTACACGCCAATGCGAAAATACTTAAATGATCTCCTAAGAAAGGAATACTAAATGGTAATTTAATTAAATCATCATAAGCTGTTAAATCTTCCGCAAACCAGAAACTTTTCCCACGAAGATCAATCATATTCGGGAAGAAACGGAACAAAGCATAGAACAACGGAACCTGCACCAAGGCTGGAAGACATCCCGCCAATTGGTTAACGCCGGCTTTTCGATAGACCGCCATTGTCTCTTGCTGTTTCTTCATTGGGTCAGCATCTTTGTACTTTTTATTAACCTCGTCAATCTCTGGACGAATCACTTTCATCATTGCACTCAACTTATGCTGCTTGTACATAACTGGCGAAAGTATTAATTTAACAATAATCGTCATGATAAAAATCGCCCAACCTGCTGCAATTCCCCAAGATGAAATTAAGTTATACATCGGCATGAAAACATGTCTGTTAAGTGATCCAATAAATGACCAACCTAATGGCAAAATTTCATCAAAGTTTTTATTGTAAGATTTTAATAAAGGTAAATCTAATGGCATAAAATACCACGCGAAATCTTGATTAAATTCACCACCTGTAAAGGCAACTTGACCATCGTAATTGAATTTTTTAAGATATTCACCCGTTTCGATGTTGTCTTGATAACCTTTGGATTGCGTAAAACCATGTTGCGCTTCGATAACCGCTGCGAAGAATTGTTGTTTAACACCAATCCAGTTAAGCGTTTCTTTAGTTTCGTCCATTTCAGAACGTGCATCGTAATCATAAGCTTTATAATTGTCAAAAGCATAAGCAAATTCTGTATGTGTTTGCTCCTGGGCACGACCTTTTTCAGACTCTCTAATGTTGTAATTCCATTTGAAAGTCGCATTTTTATCCGAAGTTAAATTCGCTAAACCTTGTGTTCTTACTTTAAAATCTAAAGTATATTTTGGACTTAATGTATAGATAAACTGAATCGTCGCACCACTAAGTTGGCTTGTCAATGTTACAGTATTTCCTGCTACGCTTGGTGTAAATACTAGATCTTTTGTATTAACAATTTTGCCAGATTTATCTTTAAACTCAAAACCATATTCAGCATTTTTGTTACTGAAAAGGTAAAGAGGTTTGTTTTTATTTTTGCCGTCGTAAGCGTGGTACTGGTTAAGTCTAACAGAAGACACTTGTCCACCGAGGCTAGAAAACTCTAGGCTAAGCTCATCATTTTTAAGATTAACTTTTTGTATAGCGTTGGGCGTAACATTTGCGTTAAGCTCGGTTGCAGCATTAGCTTTAGCCGCCGTTGTTTGCTCAGTTTTTTTAGCTTGATTGGCGATGTTCTCCTGTTCTGTTGAGGCTTGTCTATTTTGGAAATAGAGCATAAAACCTATCAAAAGTAGAGAGAGTACACCGAAGCTAATTAGCTGATTTTTGTCCAGTCCGTTGTTCTGTTGCATTAGTAATAATTTGAAAATTCTGAATTCGAAATCCGAAAATTTCTAGCTCTTTTTAATTAAATTTTAAGAGGACAAAAATAAGATTTATTTTTCAGATAACTACTTTTAGCTGACTAATCTTTATCATCCTGATAATAAGACGAATGACCTAAAAAAAATACTTTAGGTCACTCGTTAATTTTATTTCTTTTTCTTGCTTGCTGCTGTTATCAGCGCTTTGAATAATGGATGCGGTGTTGCGACCGTCGACTTATATTCTGGATGATATTGGACACCAACATAGAAAGGATGCTCTTTTAACTCGATGGTTTCGGCAAGTCCCGTTTCAGGATTTTGACCAGAGATGATCATATCTTTATCCTCGAATTCTTTTTTGTAATCAGAATTGAATTCATAACGGTGTCTGTGTCTTTCAAAAATTGTTTTAGCACCGTAGATTTCAGCTAATTTAGAATTCGGTTTCAAGGCACACTTCCAAGCGCCAAGACGCATTGTTCCGCCTTTGTCAACAACATTTTTCTGTTCTTCCATAATCGAAATAACCGGATCAACTGTCGCTGTATCAAATTCTGTACTATTAGCTTTTGCATGTCCAAGAACGTTACGAGCAAATTCAATAGTCATAATCTGCATTCCCAAACAAATTCCTAAAGTCGGAATATTGTTAACACGTGCATATTCTGCTGCTAAAATCTTCCCTTCGATGCCGCGATCGCCAAAACCTGGAGCAATCAACACACCATCGATATCTTTAAAAGCTTCTTGTAAATTGTCTTCCGTTAAGTCGCCACTGTAGACCCACTTAACATTAACATCGGTTTCCAAATCTGCACCAGCGTGGATAAAAGCTTCTGCAATTGATTTGTAAGAATCTTGAAGTGATACATACTTCCCAACCAAAGCAATGTTAACGCTTCGTTTTGGGTTTTTATATTTTTTAAGGAAAGTTTTCCAATCCTTAAGGTCTGCTTCTTTATTATAAGGAAGATTTAATTCTTTTAGAACAACCTCATCGAAGTTTTGTTTTTGTAAATCGACTGGCACTTCATAAATCGTGTCCATATCTTTACATTCGATAACATTTTCTAAAGCAACGTTACAGAATTGCGCCAACTTTGCACGCAAATCTTTCGGGATTTTGTGCTCTGTACGACATACCAAAACATCTGCCTGGATGCCGCTTTCCATCAATTGACGAACAGAATGCTGCGATGGTTTTGTTTTTAACTCACCACTGGCAGCCAAATAAGGTAACAATGTTAAATGAATCACCATCGAATTGTTTTTGCCCAACTCCCATTGCAATTGTCGCACACTTTCGATGTATGGCAAAGATTCGATATCTCCTACTGTTCCACCAATTTCAGTGATGATGATATCGTAATTTTTCTTTGCTAAAATTTTAACACGACGTTTAATCTCGTTGGTGATGTGCGGAATAACTTGCACCGTTTTACCAAGAAACTCGCCACGACGTTCTTTTTCTATAACAGTTTGATAGATTTTACCTGTTGTCACCGAGTTGTTTTGACTTGTTTGGCTATCAAGAAAACGCTCGTAGTGACCAAGGTCAAGATCGGTTTCGGCACCGTCTTCCGTCACATAACATTCGCCATGCTCATACGGATTAAGTGTTCCGGGATCTATATTAATGTAAGGATCAAGTTTTTGGATAGTAACGCTAAAACCTCGTGATTTCAACAAAAGTCCCAAAGAAGCAGAGACAATTCCTTTACCCAGTGAAGAAGTAACACCGCCTGTTACAAAGATGTACTTCGTTTCTTTTTTACTCATTAGATTAGGTTTGTGCAAAGTTAAAGCATACGGACTAGAAAAGCAATTTTAGACTTCTTAAATATTTAATAATTTTAGAGTCAGTTTAGAATTTTAATGAAGTTTTTTAGTCTTACTTCTAAACAGTCTTTGCTAAATTTTGATGCTCTTTCACTCTAATTTTTCATTTCATATTTTTGATTTAGCCCGCTAAACCTTTAAATATGAATCAAAAAATATATCTCAAAATAGCTATGAAAATTTTAGCAATAAAATTTAAACAGACTCTTTGTAATGTCTTACTTTAGCCACAAATTTTAAAAGATGAATTTTGACATCCAATCGGACAAAATAATTTCCGAAAGCTTTCTTAATATTGGAAAAATGACTTTTCTAGAAGCTGCACATTTTGTTCAAAATATGGATTATAAAAGGAATCTTGACAAAAATAATATGCTTGCAGTTCTTAATGATAATTTTGGAACTTGTAGCACTAAACATGCTTTGTTAAAACGTTTGGCGGACGAAAATCAAAAATTCGACTTTCAATTAATTTTAGGAATTTTTAAAATGAACGCTGACAATGCGCCACAAATTAAAGAAGTCTTGGAGCAACATCAACTCGATTACATTCCTGAAGCGCACAATTATCTAAAATTGAATCATCAAATTCTTGACTTTACAAGTCGAACTTGGCGTAAAGAAAACTTTGAATCTCAACTTTTAAAAGAAATCGAAATTCAGCCTGAGCAAATCACACATTTTAAAGTTAAATACCATCAAAACTTCCTAAAAGATTGGCTCGACCAACATCCCGAAATCCCCTATTCTATGGACGAAATTTGGAAAATTCGCGAAGATTGTATTTTGGCTTTATCAAAATAAAGAAACCTGCCAACTAGCAGGTTTTATATTTTAATGAATATGTTTTTCAGCATGGTAAGAACTGCGCACCAGTGGCGAGCTTTCTACATGGCGGAAGCCTAATTCTTTTGCAAAAGCACCAAACTCATCAAACTCTGCTGGCGTGATAAATCTTTTTACTGGCAAATGCTTTTTAGTAGGTTGCAAATATTGTCCCAAAGTAATCACATCAACATTAGCGTTTCTGATGTCTTCAATGGTTTGGAAAACTTCATCTTTAGTTTCGCCAAGACCAAGCATAACACCTGTTTTGGTGCGGCGTTGTCCAGCTTCTTTCAGATAATGCAAAACATCCAAACTTCTCTCATATTTCGCTTGGATACGCACTTCGCGCGTTAGACGTTTCACGGTTTCCATATTGTGCGAAATAACTTCGGGCGCAACCTCCACCAATCTGTCCAAATGTTTTGTAATCCCTTGAAAATCCGGAATCAAAGTCTCCATGGTAGTTCCGGGAGAAATACGACGAACAGCATTCACCGTTTCGCCCCAAAGAATTGAACCCATATCTTTAAGATCATCGCGATCAACAGACGTCAAAACCGCATGTTTAATCTTCATCAATTTGATAGAACGCGCAACTTTCTCAGGTTCGTCCCAGTTAACATCCAAAGGCTTTCCAGTTTTAACACCGCAAAAACCACAAGAACGTGTACAGATATTTCCTAAAATCATAAAAGTCGCCGTCCCTTCGCCCCAACATTCACCCATATTTGGGCAACTTCCACTTTGACAAATGGTATTCAATTTATATTTATCAACCAAGTTTCTTAGCTCGCGATAATTTTTACCAGTTGGCAATTTTACGCGAATCCATTTTGGTTTTTGTGTTGTGGTATCTGTCGTTAATACATCGTTACTCATTATACAACTCGTTACTTTTTAATAATTCTGCCAACACTTTTTTAGCCCGCATAATGCGCACTTTGGTGTTGGCAACTGATAGGTTAAGCTCTTCAGCTATTTCTTTAATACTTTTCTCCTCAAAAAATCGAAGTCTAATAATATCCTGATAATTGACATCCATCGAAGCCACAATTTTTAGAATCTCGTCATTTTCTTCCTCCGATATCAAAAGCTCTTCTGGTGATTTTGCAAAGTGATTTTTAACCTCATCCAAAGAGTCGCTAGCATCGGTATTTTCGCGACTTTTCTTTCTCCAAAAATCAATAACCGTATTTTGAGCAATGGTCAAAATCCAAGTTTTGAACTGAAAATTAGGATCGTACATATCCAACTTTGACAAGACTTTCGAAAAAACGTGAACGGTAATTTCGTCGGCGTCATTTTCGTCCTGAACTTTCTTCATCACAAAAGAAAAAACATCCACCCAAAAGAGATTAATCAAATGCGTTTGCGCTTTTTGATCTTTATCTTTGGCTTTCTTTACTAATTCTATTAATGCTTCTTTTTTCATTTAGAGATAAGCAAAGATACGAATTAATACTTCTAAAAAAATGATATGGTATTGATAGATTGAGACAATGATTCGACGTTTTTAATTGAGTTTTGAAATCAGAATTTATCTTAATTTAATAAATCATTTTTTCGTTTTTAATATATTGTTGATAAGCTTGCTCGTGGCGTTCTTTTTTGTTCCATTTGTATTGATGCGTCCAATAAGCAACTTTCATGGATAGAATTCCTAATCCTGCACCAAACAAAACATCAGAGATATAATGTTTGTTATTCACCATTCTAAAAACGCCAACTGTACTTGCAACGCCGTAAGCTGCATACGGCATCCACGGAAAACGACCTTTATATTCTTCGCTCAAAAAAGTCGCTGCTGCAAAAGCTTGCGCTGTATGGCCTGACGGAAAAGATTGACTGTTAGAACTGTCAGGTCGATTCTCGTGAATAAGACTTTTCATTACGAAAACGGAGCCTAAAGTGAGAACTTCTCCTTTCAAAAGAATTGCTGTTCGGTTACCCAAATCAGTTTTAGATTTAACACCGAAAGCATCCAAAGCATAAGCTGTAACAATCGGCGAAAATTGTAAAAAATCATCCAAGTGTGAGGTGAAATTTAATAAATGTTCATTCCGTTCTTCAACGATTTCACTATTGAGGGATTCTAAACCTTTACTACCAAAAGCAACACCAGCAAGCATCAAACCAGCTGGTACGTATAATTTTTTGATTTTTAAACTTTGTCTATCACTTGGTAACGAGTTCGTTTCTTTAGCAAAATCCAAACTATCAACTTGTTGTGCAAAAGCAAGATTAATACAACAAAAAATCAGTATTAAAATCTTAATTCTTCTTATCATCGGACGCATTAATTAATAAACAAATTTAGTTTTCATTTTTAAATAAAACTTTGAAACAATCATGAAAATTATTTTTGAAAATGAATTTTAATACTATTTTAATATAAGAAGATTTAAAATTAACAACTGTTTAATAATCATTATTTTACAAGAAATAAAACTATAGGAAATCATTTATTTTAAATCAAAAAATTCACAATTCTCAATAATAAATTCGAATAGGGCTTTTGGATGATTTAATTAGCTTTTTTTTAACACCAAATAGACATGAATTTCATTAATTTTGTAGGATTTTTAAATCACTAAAAAACGACTTATGAAATTTTATAAATATCAAGGAACCGGCAACGATTTTGTCATGATTGACAACCGTAACCTGAGTTTCCCAAAAGAAAACACAAAACTCGTTGAACAGCTGTGTGACAGACGTTTTGGGATCGGTGGCGACGGACTTATTTTGTTAGAAAATGATGAGCAATACGACTTCAAAATGGTGTATTACAACTCTGACGGTAACGAAAGCACAATGTGTGGTAACGGCGGAAGATGCATCGTGGCATTCGCGCATTTCTTGGATATTTTTGAAGATAAAACAAAATTTGACGCGATCGACGGCATGCACGAAGCGGAAATAAAAAACGGTGTTGTCAAACTAAAAATGATAGATGTCGAAAAAATTTTTGCTGACGAAGAGGATTTTGTGTTAAACACTGGATCTCCGCACTACATAAAATATGTTGACGATGTCGAAAATTATGATGTTTATCATAACGGTAACAAAATCAGAAATAATGAGACTTACCACAAAGAAGGCATCAATGTTAATTTCGTGACGGAACTTCCTGAAAACAAGTTATTTGTAAGAACTTATGAGCGCGGTGTTGAAGACGAAACTTTCAGCTGTGGAACGGGTGTTACCGCAGCGGCTTTAACTTTTATGAAAAAGAAACATCTAACCTCTGTGCCCGTTAAAGTGCTTGGCGGCAATTTGAAAATTTATGCCGAAGAAGACAATGGTGCTTTCAAAAATATTTGGTTAGAAGGTCCAGCAAAACAAGTTTTTATAGGAACAATAGAAATCTAAATTGTATATGAAAAAAATAGTAGCAATCATTTTCATCGCAATTCTTGCAATTGGTGCTTATTTTGGGTTTAGATTTTATTCCAAAAATTACGGTAACAACGTTGCTAAAGAAGGGTTTGTTTTAATCCCTCACAATGCACCGATGAAGCAAGTGATGGATTCTATTCGTCCGTATTTATCAAATGTTGAAAGTTTTGAAGCGGTTGCTAATGACAAAGCTTTAGCGGAAAACATCAAAGCTGGTCGCTACGAAATAAAATCTGGCACCAACAACTCTGACCTTGTCAATATGATTAAAGCTGGTAACCAAACACCAAATAATTTTAGAATTAAAGATTTTGATGACGTGTATCAAATGATTGGTCGCGTTAGCAGAAAAACGGAATTAGATTCTGCACGTTTTGCAAAAGACCTAAATGCAATAGCCGTTGAGAAAGGTTTTAACAATGCTGAAGATCTTAAGAAATTCTTTTTTAATGACACTTATCAATTCTTTTGGACAGTGACGCCTAAAGAGTTTTTTGACAAATTTAATACAGATTATAACGAATTTTGGAATGCCGATCGTGTTGCAAAAGAAAAACAATCGGGCTTGTCAAGAGACCAAATTTATGCTTTAGCTTCTATCGTTTATAAAGAATCTGGTGGTAAAAAAGATGAGCAAAAAACAATTGCTGGACTTTATCTTAACCGTTACAAAAAAGGCATGAAATTGCAAAGTGATCCAACCGTAATCTATGCGATTAACAAAGCGAGCAATTTTACAAAACAGATAAAACGCGTCTATTATAAAGATCTAAGAGCGCCATCGCCTTACAACACTTACGCCAATGCGGGAATTCCTCCAGGTCCGATTTGTATTGTTGACAAAAACTCTTTGGACGCGGTTCTTAATGCAGAACAAAATAATTACATCTATATGTGTGCGGATCCAGCGAAGTTTGGGTTTCACAAATTCACGGATAATGATGTAGAGCACGCTAAAAATGCAAAAGCCTACCAAGATTGGCTGAATGCAAAACAGATAAAATAATCCTTCTTGAGTCAAAATTTGATTCAGAAAAAAAAGAAATTATGATAAAAACAGAAATCAGAAACATTATTCAGAGAAGAACTTTAGGACTTGTGTTTGTCCTTGGAGCAGCCTCTATGGCATTTGCACAACAGCAACCAAGCGCAACGCAACAAAAATTTTCTGTCACGGGTAATGTCCAAGACAATGCGAAAAGCGGAATTGGCTACGCCTCGTTAACATTCAAAAACAAACAAACAACGCAACTAAGCGATGCAGTTCTGGCGGATGTGAATGGTAATTTTAAAATCGAATTAGCTGCAGGAAGTTACGACGTAACAATCGAAGCTATTGATTTTAAAACTAAAACACAAACAATTCAGATTGCTAAATCAGGTGCGATTCCTGCTTTTGTGATCCAAGGAAATGAAGTAGCAAATCTTGATCAAACAACGCAAATACAAGGTGTTGTTATTACTGCTGCTGCCCCAAAAGCTTACAAAGTTGAGCTTGATAAAAAGACGTACGATCCTTCGCAAGATATCGTTAGCAAAGGCGGAAACTTGCAAGATGTATTATCTAATGTACCTTCAGTTTCTGTAGATACGGACGGAACGGTATCAATGAGAGGAAATTCTAACGTTAAGTTTTTAATTAATGGTAAACCTTCTTCTCTTTTAGGAATTGATGATGGCGCCAATGCTTTGCAATCTATCCCAGCCGATCAAATCGAGAAAATTGAAGTGATCACCAACCCATCTTCAAAATTTGAAGCATCGGGAACTGCAGGTATCTTGAATATCATTCTTAAAAAAGATAAAAAAATAGGCTTCAATGGTACTGTAACTGGTACATTAGGTTATTTACCGAGAACCAATCTTAATGCTAACCTTAACTGGAGAAAAGGCAACTGGACTTGGTATGTTAATGGTGGCGGTGGTTATCAAAAAAATGAAAGTTCTAGTAAGAATTACATGACGAGAAAAGATAATCCTTCAACATGGGATTATACTAAAAACTCTTTCACACAAATTTCTAACCAAGATGGTGAAACCAAAAGAGAGGGCGACAACTACAATTTAACAGCTGGTGTTGTACATGATTTATCAGATAAAACGACGATTAACCTTTCTGGGATGATTAGAAGTTTTAATAATGATAGTAATACGTTAAATAATTACGCTGAAAAAACTTACTCTTCTGCAAGTAGCTTTGACAATTTTTTAAGAAATCGTAACAGCTTTGGAAATAACAAAAATTTTGCAACGCAGTTAGATTTCGGAGTTGATCAGAAACTTGATGATAACGGACAATTATTAACAGTTTCTGCTAGCTACCAAACCAACAAAAGTGACGGAACAAACCAAATTGTACAAAACACTTTTAAAAATCAAATTCTACAAACAACTGGTAACTCCATCAATAATGTAGATACAGATTCTAAATCTGACACCTTCATTGGTAAGTTAGATTACGAACTTCCAATTGGGGATCACTCTAAGTTAGAAGCGGGTGCGCGTTATGATTACAATAAAAACACTTACGATTATTTTGTTAATCAAAGTGATGATGGTGGCGCTTATTACACAAGATATGACTTCACGAGTAATACCGTTTACTCTGAAAATATTTTAGGAATTTACGCACAGTTCAAGAGTAAAATTGGTGAAAAATTTGGTTATCAATTAGGTTTAAGAAGCGAAACTTCAAAAATCGACATCAACTTTTTAAGTCATGATTTAATAACTGGTGCGCCAATCCAAAATCCTGAGGTTAAAAAAGATTACACGAAGTTATTCCCAAGTGTTTTCTTAAGTTATGATATCGCAAAAGGCAATCAGGTTTTATTAAATTATTCTAGAAGAATCCAGAGACCAAGGGCTTTCACGATGATTCCGTTCATGTCGTTTGACGATGACAGAAACTACTTCCGTGGTAACCCAAATCTTAACCCAACTTACGAAAACTCTTTCGAGCTAGGTTATGCAATTACTAAAAAGAAATTCACGATTAACCCAACTTTGTATTATAAAAAATCTGAGGATGAAGTTAACCGTTTCCAATATTTAGATGACAAAGGTGCGATTAACACAATGCCTTTCAACGTTGGTACAGAAACTAATTATGGTCTTGACCTTAACGGAACTTACGATCCATTCTCATGGTGGAAAATGATGTTGTCTGCAGATTTGTATGGTTACAATAATACGGGTAACATGAAACTTAACGGAAAGTACATGGACTTTTCGGGTGATGGCTTCTCTTACAGATTAAGATTAAACACAACATTTAGACCAACTAAAACTTTTAGTTTCCAAGTGCAATCGTTCTACAGAGGTGCTGAAAAAACTGTTATGAATAACCGTAAAGCAATGTATGGCGTTGACTTTGGAGCAACACAAACACTTTGGAAAGGTAATGGTACTTTAGCCTTCAACATTAGAGATATTTTCAATACGAGAAGAATGAAGAACTACACCAATACGGAGGATTTCGTAAGAGATATGGAAATGCAATGGCAACCAAGACAGTTTAGCTTATCATTGACTTACCGTTTCAAACAAGGAGAAAAGGTTGAACAACCTAAAAAGAAAAAAGACATCAACAGCAACTACGATGGTGGTGACGACCAAAGCCCAATGTAATATTTGTGGACTTTATATATAAATTAAAAACTGCTTTCGGGCAGTTTTTTTTTATGATTAAAACTAGGCTTTAGGCTTTAGGCTTTAGGCTTTAGGCTTTAGGCAAAATTAATTCATAATTCATAATTCATAATTCATAATTCATAACTAAAATTTAAAAACAAAAAAGCCACATCTTGCGACGTGGCTTTTATTGTCAGATAAAATCTGTGGATTATTTACCTCCGAAAGACTTATCTTTAATTCTTGCTTTTTTACCTCTAAGATTACGGAAGTAGTAGATTCTAGCTCTTCTAACTCTACCTTCTCTGTTAACTTCAATTTTTTGAAGTGCAGGCATGTTGATTGGGAAAACTCTCTCTACACCAACATCTCCACTCATTTTTCTGATAGTAAATGTTTTAGTAGCACCAGTTCCTCTCAATTGGATAACAACTCCTTTGAAGAACTGAGTTCTTGTTTTTTGACCTTCCTTAATTTCGTAATAAACAGTGATTGTATCACCAGCTTTGAAACTTGGGAAATCTTTTTTGTCAATGTACTTCTCTTGTACGTACTTAATTAAATCCATTATTTATAAAATAAAATAATTCAAAGTCAAGCAACTTACACGTCTATCGTCAGAGGTTGGTTAACAGATTGCAAAATTAGTAATTTTTATTAATCCCACAATAGTATTTTTAAAATTTTATTTAAGTTTAAACAACAAATTGTCAAGCACTTATCAAAGCTCGTATTTATACTTATTTTCCAAAATTTGATTTAATACCAACTAAAAGTCGAACAATTAAGAATTTTTTATATTTTATAATGTATAGTATCTAAAATCTTATCACTATTTTTGCCAGATGTTAAAAAAGCTATTAGAACTTACTGTTTTGGCAATGCTCGCTTCTTGTGGAAAAGAGGTTATGCCCAAGCCAAGCGGCGATTTGAGGTTAGAATATCCCAAACCTCGCTATCAGACCTTTAATAGTGCATGTCCATTTCAGTTTGATTATTCGGATTTTGCGGTGATACAAGATGCTAAAAAACCTTGTTGGTACAACATCAACTACAAAGGGATGAAGGCAAAAATCTTCATCACATATCTTCCGATAACCAGCGACTTCCAAACCCATCTAAAGGAAGCAGAAAGAATGGTGTACGAACATACAATAAAAGCTACAGCAATCAACACCAAAAGTTTTGCTTATCCAGAAAAGAAAGTTTATGGTAATTTTTACGAATTGCAAGGGCAGACGGCGTCTAACATTCAGTTTTATGTAACGGACAGCACGAAGCATTTTTTAACAGGAAATTTGTATTTCAACACTCGCCCAAAGCCAGATTCTTTGGCGCCAGCGATAGATTATATTAAAAAAGATATGCTCCATTTGATTGACACATTCGAGTGGAAAAAATAAAATTTAACTTAAAATAAAGACCTATAGATATGAAATTACTAGCAGTAGGAACAGTAGCATTTGATGCCATCGAAACACCATTTGGAAAAACAGACAAAATCCTAGGAGGAGCAGCAACTTACATTGGACTTGCAGCTTCAGCTTTGGAGGCAGAAGTTGGATTGGTTTCTGTAATTGGTGGCGACTTTCCGCAAGGCTATTTGGATATGTTAACATCAAAAAACATCAATATCGATGGTGTAGAAATCATTAAAGAAGGGAAAACTTTCTTCTGGAGCGGAAAATACCATAACGATCTTAACTCTCGTGACACCTTAGTGACAGAACTAAATGTTTTAGAAAATTTTGATCCAAAAATCCCTGCAAGTTTTGCTGATGCTGATGTTTTAATGTTAGGAAATCTTCATCCAGCGGTACAGTTAGCAGTTTTGGAAAGAATGAGCCAACGACCAAAAATGGTGATCCTAGACACAATGAATTTCTGGATGGATCTTACTTGGGATCTCTTGATGGAAGTTATTGCTAAAACGGATGTTATCACAATTAACGATGAAGAAGCTAGACAACTTTCGGGTGAATATTCTTTGGTAAAAGCAGCTCAAAAAATCCATGCTTTAGGTCCAAAATTCGTGATTATTAAAAAAGGTGAGCACGGCGCATTATTGTTCCACGAAGGGAAAATATTTGCAATTCCGGCTTTACCATTAGAAGAAGTTTTTGATCCAACAGGTGCTGGTGACACCTTCGCAGGTGGACTTGCAGCTTACATCACAAAAACTGGAGATTTCAGTTTTGCAAATCTTAAAAACGCCCTTATCGTAGGAAGTGCAATGGCATCCTTCACGGTAGAAAAATTCGGAACTGTACGTCTAGAAGATGTTACTAAAGAAGAGTTGAAAGGTCGTATCAACCAATTCCGTGAGTTAACAACTTTCGAATTGACAATGTAAAATGATTGTTTTCGAACATCAAAACAATATTTAATAATGAAGAAGAGCCTTTTTGTATTAGTAGCTTTGGCAACACAGCATGTATTTGGTCAAAGTCTTGTGGTTGGCGAACAAAGTATCACACTTAAAGATTTTAAAGAAAAGTATAAATACGGATTAGAAAACACAGGCGTTGATGCGACCATCAACTCAACGGTAGAATTCATGCTTTTGCAACAATTGGCAAAAGAGAAAAAAGCGGATACGATTACATCTTTTCGTAATGCTGTGGCGATGCGCGTTCGTGATCTTAAAGAGACCAAATTAATCCCAAGTGCGATTCTAGACCCAATCGTTGCTAACTATGTTAAAGCCAATCAAAACGAATATCGAATTTTGGTTTTCAATGTTATTAAAGAAGAAGGCGACACCAACAATTACGATCAAATTTATAAAGACGTAAAAGCGGGTACAACCAAAATGGAAGACGCGATTTTGACGTATGTTAAAAATCCAGTCCCAGCATCTTTCGTAAAAGCTGGTACACTTGACAACGAGCTTTTCAGCGAAATCGAAAAAACACCAATCGGTAGTTATACAAAGCTTTTCAGCGCAAACGGAAGTGTTGTTTTTGCTAAAGTTTTGGACAAAAGACCAAGTCTTGGCTATATTACTTTTGGGACTATCTCTTATCCAAATGATTTTAACACCGATGAGTCTAAGGCTAAAATATATTCAGCTTTAAAATCGGGTAAAAAATTCGAAGATGTTACTAAAGAATTAGGTTCTACCGACCACGAAAGAAAAGCGGGTGGACTTGTATTTGGCTCCCCTATTCTTCCTGACGAAGTTTATGCTCAGTTCAAAGGGAAAACAAAAGGTTATTACACCACAGAACCTGTTAAAATTGATAACAAATATTTTATTTTCAACATTTATAATATTGAACCTTATCAATTAACGGCTGACAATAAAGAGTTTTTTATACGTGAAGTTAAAAACAGTACATACGCAAATCAGGTGACTGACGAAGTCCTAAAAAGCATTATGGTGGCACCCAACTATAAAGAATATGCGGATCTTGCGACGATTAAGAAAAGTTATGCAGATTTCAAAGCTTTTAAAAACCAGTCGGCGCCACTTTTCCAGTACAAAACAAAAACAGAAAAATACTCTGACCTAAAGAATTTTATTGAGAAAAACTACAAAGATCTTGACAAAATAACACCTAAAGAATGGTCAGCATTAATCGATTATCACATCGACAATTCTGTGTACAGTGCATTTGCAGAAGAGTTTACAGAACGCCCTGAGATTAAAAAAGAACTTGATGATCTTCGTCAAAACTTATATTCGCAATGGATTTTTGATGATTATCTAAAAGCTGAAATCAACAAAGATGTTGCAAAACAAAAAGCTTACTACGAAAGCCATAAAGACCAATACAAATGGGAAAAAAGTGCTAAAAGTCGTGTAGCAATTATTTCGGATCCTAAGCTAGTTTCGGAGGTTAAAAAAGAAATGTCTGATACTAAAAAGTGGGAAGCTCTTAAAGCTAAATATGATAAAAAACTTAGTGATAAGAACAAAATATTAGTAAGCTTCGAAGAAGGAAAAGTACCATCAACAGCGGAAGTTTTCACAGAATATAAAGTGCCTTACGAAAAGGGAATTCATCAAACTAAAGTTAAAGACCGCGACGTTATTGTTGCAGTGGACGAACTTTTACCAGAAGAAACCATGACCTTCGAAGAAGCGCAAGACACTGTGAAAGATGCGATGACAGAGGCTATGTTGCAAGAGACGCTTGCCAATCAAAAAAAGAAAGTTAAAGTGGAGATTCAACCTGGTTTTGTTGAAGATTTAAAGAAGACTTTTAAGAAATAATTATAATAAAAGATTGACTACAATCCATTTATAATACTATTTTTGCAAACAAATTTTACACAAAAAATAATGTTAAATAATTTTAAAGCGGTTTTTATTTTGTTAGCCTTGGTTCTTTTCAGCACCAAAATTAATGCTCAAATAAAGCCTGGACAGTTCTTAGATGGTATTGCTGCGGTTATCGGTGACGAAATTGTATTAGAATCTGACATCGAAGAACAAGCCAACTACGCACAACAGCAAGGGACTAAAGTTGCAGATAAGTGTGAATTTTTATCCAGCATCGTTAATAACAAAATCATTATCTACGAAGCAAAAAGAGATACTGTTATCGAAAATCGTTCGGCGCAGATCAAAGATATGGCACTACAAAAGTATAACCAAATCTTGTCTCAGTTCCCAGATGAAAAGACGATGTTGGGCATGTACAAATTCCGTACAGGATATGAAATGCGTAACGCTATCGAAAAAATTGACTCTGACCAATATTACGGACAACAAAAATATGCGAGAATTACTGACAAAACAGACGTTACACCTAACGAAGTGACGGATTTTTTCAACCAATTCAAATTTCAATTACCGCAAGTTAAAGACGAAGTTGTATTGGGTAAAATCAGTATTTTCCCAAAGTTAACGGAAGCTCACAAGCAAGAATTAATTGATAAACTTAACAAGATCAAAAAAGATGTCGAAGCTGGTGAATCTTTCGAAACACAAGCAAGAATCTACTCCGAGGATGAAGGTTCGGCTTCTAACGGTGGACTTTACAAAGCCATTAACAAAGGTCAAATGGTAAAGCCTTTCGAAGCGGCTGCGCTTAACCTGCAAGATGGTGAACTGTCAGATCCAGTAGAATCAGAGTTTGGTTTCCATTTAATTCAATTGATTAAAAGAACTGGTAACAAATACGATGCGAGACATATTTTGTTAAAAGCAACGCCAACCAAGGAAGAAATTGCTGCAACTAAAAAACAGTTGGAAGATATTCGTCAGCAGATTTTGGATAAGAAAATGACTTTCAAAGATGCAGCTTACAAGTATTCTGACGATAAGTCAACCAAATTTAATGCAGGTGTTATGCAATCTCAAGATGGTGGTGACAAAATCGAAAAACTTCACCTAGATCCTACCATTTCTTATCAAATTGCAGGTCTTAACAAAGACGATATTACGGAGCCTTTCGAAGAAACTGTTAATAGAAAACAAGCTGTATCTATCGTAAGTGTTAATGACATTATCGACGCACATACTTTAGACCTTAATACGGATTACGAAAGAGTTAAAGACTATGCTCTTAACAAAAAGAAAGGCGAAATAGTTGACAAATGGGTGAAATCTAAAATCCCAAATATCTTTATTTCAATTGATGATAAATACAACGATTGCAAAATAAAAGATTCGCTTACTAAAAAGAAGTAATTTTTATTAAAAATATAAAACCTCACTAGCAACAGTGAGGTTTTTTTTGTTTAAAAGCGAAGTCTGTCCAAAAATAAATACTTATCTTTAATGCTATTAATTTCAAAAAATGAAGAAAATAACGATTGGTGTAATCGCATTCTGCGGATTGCTAGTTAGTAATCATGCAGTAGCGCAAACAAACGGAGCTGCAAAAACTCCCGTTTCTAATAGTCCAAAACAATATCAAGAAGCAGGCATCGACCTGTCGATGATGGACAAATCTGTCAGACCTCAAGATGATTTTTTCAGTTACGTTAATGGTAACTGGGTAAAAACTGCCAAAATCCCTGCGGATAAAGCTAGTTGGGGTTCTTTTAACGAACTTCGTGAGAAAACAGACGAAGCATCGTTAGACATTCTTAATCACATTTTAACAGACAAATTTACGACTGGTACCGAAGGTAAAAAAATCCAAGATCTTTACGCATCTTATATGGATCTAAAGAAAAGAGATGCTGACGGTCTTAAGCCTATCCAAGCAGATTTTAAGAAAATTGATGCCATCAAAAATCTTAAAGATTTGCAATCATATCTTGACCAAGCGACCAAATATGGAGACAATCCGTTATACGATTGGCGCGTTGGTCCAGACCTTAAAGATTCTAAAAACAATGCCATTTATCTTGGTGCTGCAGATCTTGGTTTAGGAAAAGATTATTATCAAAAAGAAAACGAAGCCAACACAAAAACCTTAGCAGAATATCAAAAACATGTTACTGCTTTATTAAATGTTTTAGGAAATAAAAACAGTTCTGAAGTTGCAAAAAATATCGTTGATTTCGAAAAATCTTTGGCTAAATCTTATTTAACTTTAGAACAAGGTCGCGATGCTAACAAGCGTTATAACCCAAAGACAACTGCCGAATTATCAGCAATGGTTAAGAATGTTAACTTGCCAGAATATTTAAAAAATGTTGGTGTTAACACAGACCGCGTTATCATCGGAGAATTGGCTTACTATGAGAAGTTGGATAGTTTTATTAATGAAAAAAATCTTCCTTTACTAAAAGATTATATGAAGGTGAGATTGCTTTCTGGCAACGCTGGTGTTCTTAACCAAAACATGGACAAACTGAATTTCGATTTCTATAGCAAATATCTACAAGGCCAAGAAGAGCAACGTGCGCTTAACAAGCGTGGTCTGCAAATGATAAATGGTGTATTGGGAGAAGCTTTCGGAAAGTTGTATGTAGAAAAATACTTCCCAGAAGAAGCAAAAACACAAATGGAAGAGTTGATTGGTTACCTTGTAAAAAGCTACCAAAAGCATATTTCTGAGCTAGAATGGATGTCTGCAACAACCAAACAAAAAGCTTTGGAGAAGCTATCGAAATTCACTGTAAAAGTGGCTTATCCAGACAAATGGGAAGATTATTCTAAACTAAATATCGAAGGTCCAAATAAGATTT
This sequence comes from Soonwooa sp., assembly GCF_032062245.1. NCBI lineage: Bacteria > Pseudomonadati > Bacteroidota > Flavobacteriia > Flavobacteriales > Weeksellaceae > Soonwooa > Soonwooa sp. The sequence goes on along the minus strand of NZ_DAMBQF010000004.1, from coordinate 26,994 downwards.
CTCTTTATGAAAATTTAAAAAATGTTTCTGCTTGGCGTTATTCCAAAAATTTAGAAAAAGTTGGAAAAGCAGTTGACAAAACAAAATGGGGCATGACACCACAAACGGTTAACGCGTACTACAGCCCATCTAACAACGAAATCGTTTTCCCAGCGGGGATTCTTCAGCCGCCTTTCTTTAACTTTAAAGCAGATCCAGCAGTTAATTTTGGTGGAATCGGTGCAGTTATTGGTCACGAAATCGGACATGGTTTTGATGATAGCGGTTCCAAATTTGATGGTGACGGAAACCTTAACAATTGGTGGACAGACGAAGATCGCAAAAATTTCGAAGCTGCTACTAAAAAATTAGGTGAGCAATACTCTAGCTACGAACCAGTACCCGGAACAAAAGTTAACGGAACTTTCACAATGGGAGAAAATATCGGTGATTTAGGAGGTGTTGCGGTAGCTTATGACGCTTTACAAATGTATCTTAAAGATAAGGGAAATCCGGGCTTAATAAGCGGTTACACGCAAGACCAAAGATTCTTCTTAAGCTGGGCAACGGTTTGGAGAACCAAATCAACAGAAAAATATTTAATCAATCAGGTTAAAACAGATCCACATTCGCCAGGAATGTACCGTGCTGTTGGGCCTTTGGTTAACGTTGATGCATTCTTCAAAGCTTTTGACATCAAAGAAGGTGATAAACATTATAAAAAACCAGAAGACAGAATTAAAATCTGGTAATAGAAAACTTACAACAAAGGCTATCCGATTTTGGATAGCCTTTTATTTTTGAATTTAGTTTAAACTAAAATTTTATTTAAATCTTTCAAAAGCAGCTCTTTCTAACATTTCGCGATCATCAGGGTGCGAAATATCGATTAAAGCTTTTGCACGTTGTTTTAGGTTTTTACCATACAAATAGGCAGTCCCAAATTCTGTACAAACATAATGCATGTGACCTCTAGTCGTCACTACGCCAGCACCTTCTTTTAAGAACGGAACAATTCTCGGAATTCCTTTTTTGGTACGAGAGCTTAAAGCCATAATTGGTTTCCCTCCTTCGCTAAGTGCAGCACCACGCATAAAGTCCATTTGTCCTCCAATGCCGCTGTATTGATAAGTCCCGATAGAGTCTGCACAAACTTGTCCTGTTAAGTCAATTTCGATTGCTGAGTTAATCGCATGCATCTTTTTGTTTTTCATGATATTGATTGGGAAATTAACATGCTGAACATCCAAAAATGCAATCGCTGGATTATCATCTACAAAATCATACAATTTTTTAGTCCCAAAACAAAAACTCGTTATACTTACATTATTATGAAAATCTTTGAATTTGTTGTTAATAACATCATTTTTGATAAGGTCGATAACGCCATCGCTCAACATTTCGGTATGTATTCCGAGATCTTTATGATTTCCTAAAGATTTAAGAACAGCATCAGGAATAGTCCCAATACCCATTTGGATTGTTGCCTTGTCATCGATAAGTTCTGCAACATATTTACCGATTTTGGCTTCTTCTTCTCCAGCTTTCGCACCATAATCAATGGTCATTAATTCCTCTTCATGCCAAACAAATTTATCGATTTTGCTAACGTGGACCATCCCGTCACCATGTGTTCTTGGCATTTTTGGATTAACCTGTGCTATAACAATTTTGGCAGTATCAACAGCAGATCTTGCTATATCAACCGAAGTTCCTAAAGTAACATAACCATGCTTATCTGGTGGCGACACAGTTATAATCGCAACATCCAAAGGCAAAATATTATTTTTAAATAAAATTGGAATTTCACTCAAAAAAATTGGAACAAAATCTCCTCTTTCCGAGTTAACAGCCTGCCGAACTGGTGTAGAGACAAATAAAGAATTTATTTTAAAACTTCCTTCATAACCGGGTTGTGCAATAGCAACATCACCTTGTTGAGTGATAGAAACCATTTCCACATTTTGTAGCCTGTGACTCTGTTTTGCCAATTCGTTTAACAAAAAGTTGGGTGTACATGCACTTCCGTGTGAAAAGATACGATCACCGCTTTTAACCACAGATACAGCCTCTTCCGCACTTACATAGTTTATCATAATTACTTTTACTTACTATTTAGTCGTATTATTTAAAATTAGCACTTTGTTAAAACATGAAAAAATGAGATTTGTCATGTAATCTAGCGAACATTCGCTATTCTAGCCAACTTGTCAAATACGATGGATCCTCAACCTTCATCGCTTCCTCTGTCAATAACAAAGGACGGAAAGGGTCAACCATTACGGCGTATTCATGCGTTTCTTTAACACCGATACTGCGTTCCATCGCGCCAGGATGTGGACCATGCACTATCCCACCAGGATGCAATGTAAAGTCCATCAAATCGATATGATTACGACTCATAAAATCGCCTTCGGTATAAAACAAAACCTCGTCCGAATCGATATTAGAATGGTTGTATGGCGCAGGAATTGCCAATGGATGGTAATCAAAAAGTCTCGCCACAAAGGAACAAACGACAAAATTGTGTGCCTCAAAAGTTTGATGTACCGGAGGCGGTTGGTGTACGCGGCCTGTAATAGGTTCGAAATTTTTAATGTTAAATTTGAACGGATAAAAGAAACCATCCCAGCCCACAACATCGAATGGATGCGTCGCATAGGTGATATCCCAAATCATGTCCTCTTTTTTAACCTTTATTAAAAACTCTCCTTTTTCGTCTTTTGGTGCGTAAAGTGTCGGTACAATAATATCGCGCTCACAGAAAGGCGAATGTTCTAACAATTGTCCGAACTCGTTTCTGTAACGTTTTGGTGTATAGATTGGCGAATTACTTTCTATGAAAAATAAAACATTGTTTTCGGTTTCAAATTCCATTTGATAGATTGTTCCGCGCGGTATAATCAAATAATCTCCAACCCCAAATTCTAAATCTCCAACAAAAGTTTTAAGAACACCTTTTCCTTCATGCACAAAAAACAACTCGTCCATATGGGCATTTTTATAAAAATATCCGGTAGATTTTCGAGGTTTGGCAAGTCCCATTTTTAGGTCATTGTTTAACATCAAAATCTTTCTGCTCTCCAAAAAATCATCTTCTGGCGTCACATCTTTCCCCTTAAACATTCTTGGTTGAATGTTTTTAGCCACTGCAATTTGTGGTGTTGCGTCCTTGTAAAGCTTCACTTCCTTTATCTGTGTAGGACGGTGGATGTGGTACAACAACGACGAAATCCCATGAAAACCTTCTGTCCCGAACAATTGCTCGTAATAGAAATTATCTTCTGGCGACTTAAAAACTGTATGTCTTTTCTGTGGAATATTTCCGGAGCTATGATATCTCATTTTTACTTTTCGCTTTTTTCAAATTTAATCATTTTCAAGCATTTCTTAAACATTAAAAATTTAGAATAAATTTTCTCACTCAAATATTTTTGTTAGATTTGTCTAACTTTAAAATAACATGGTCAAAACTTATTTAATTTTATCGCTTAGTTTATCCGCTTTTTCATATTCGCAAGAGCTTGATAGTTTGCAAATAGACAGTGATACAATAGCTGTAAGCTCAACTTTTAATTCAAAAAAAATAGAAGGTGTTAACATTATTAAACATCAAAGACCGCAAAAGAAAACGAATAGTATTATCCCAATAGAAGTCTATTCATCGGCTTTTTTACGAAAAAGTAATACTAACAACATTTTCGATTCGGTGGCGATGATTAACGGTGTCAAACCTCAACTTAACTGTGCAGTTTGTAACACTGGCGATATCCACATCAACGGTATGGAAGGTCCTTACACGCTCATACTTATCGACGGAATGCCAATTGTCAGCTCCTTATCAACCGTATACGGACTTAGCGGAATACCAAGCAATTTGGTTGATCGTATCGAAGTTATTAAAGGTCCAGCCGAAGCAACTTATGGCGCCGAAGCTATGGGTGGAATAATCAATATTATTACAAAAAATCCGTTGACATCACCAAAACTAAGCCTCGACTATTCCTCTTCATCGGATGCAGAACTGAATCTCGATCTAGCGACGAGTTTTAAAATTAATCCAAAAATATCGAGTCTACTGAGTCTCAACCATTTTTATTTTGGAAATCGAATTGATCTCAACAAAGACAACTTTACCGATACACCTTTACAACACAGAATTTCTGTTTTTAATAAATGGAATTTTAAACGAAAACTAAACAAAAAAGCAAGTCTAGGATTACGTTATTATTATGAAGACCGTTTCGGTGGCGAAATGGATTGGAACAAACAGAACCGTGGAAGTGACCAAATCTACGGTGAAAGCATCTACACCAACCGCCTGGAGGCTTTTGCGTTGTACGACTTACCAACTTCCGAAAACATCACAACCTTGTGGTCTTATAATTATCATCATCAAGATTCATATTACGGCGACACATCATTTTTGGCAGAACAACAAGTCTTTTTCGGTCAAATCCAATGGTTGAAAAAGTTAGGAAAACACCAATTAACTTCTGGCATTACAACAAAATTGACCTCTTATGACGACAATACTGTTGCTACAGAAACCAATCCAGCTACATCATCTTTACAAAACCGAAATCTTTACGGCGCCTTTCTACAAGACGAATGGCAAGTTTCGAAATCCAATGCTTTACTTCTCGCCTATCGACTAGATTATGATAATCAGCACGGCGCGATCCATTCGCCACGTTTGGCTTGGAAGTTTAATCCTAACGAAAACAACACTTTCCGAGCAAGTATCGGTAAAGGATTTCGTGTGGTACATGTTTTTACAGAAGATCATGCCGCTTTGACAGGTTCTCGTGACGTTGTAATTTCCGAAGACCTGAAACCCGAAGAATCCTACAACGCATTTTATAATTATCTAACTAAAATCCCGATTGGAGATTCTAAAATCAATATCGATATATCTGGTTTTTATTCTTATTTCACGAATAAAATTATCGGTGATTTTGATACAGATCCTGATAAAATTATTTTTACAAACTTGGCTGATCACGCCATTTCTAAAGGTTTGTCATTAAATATGGATCTACTTTGGTCTTCACCTTTAAAAATAAATCTAGGACTTACCTACATGGATGTTTATCAAAAATCGGACAGTGAGAAAATACAACAATTGCATGCTCCAAAATGGAGTGGCATCTATAATTTGAGTTATTATTTTCCAAATAATTGGATTGCTGATTTCACAGGACAATTTTATGGACCGATGCGTTTGCCGATTTTGGAAAACGATTTTCGACCAGAATATTCTCCGTTTTTTACATTGGCGAATATCCAAGTTAGGAAGCAATTCAAGCATTTTGAAATCTATGCTGGTGTAAAAAACCTTTTGAACTTCCGACCAAAAAATCCAATTATGCGTCCAAATGATCCGTTCGACCAACAGATTGATGATCCCGCAAATAACCCAAACCATTATACTTTTGATACAACTTATGGTTATGCGCCGATGCAAGGCATCCGAAGTTTTATCGGTGCGAAATGGGAATTAAAATCAAAAAAGTTTTAAATTTAGGTTTTATTAAAAATCATGTCTAAGAAAACAAATGCTGTACGGATTTTAGAATCGCAAAATATCAACTTCGAACTTCAAGAATACGAGGTTGACGAAAACGACCTCAGCGCCGAACATGTCGCAGAATCCTTAGGAATTTCGGCGGAGAAAATTTATAAAACTTTAATTCTGAAAGGTCAAAAAGATCCATTTTTGGTGGCCGTCATTCCAGGTGATGCGCAGCTGGATTTCAAGAAGTTAGCAAAAGCTTCGGGGAACAAAAACTGCGAAATGCTTCCTCTTAAAGATTTATTGACTACAACTGGTTATATCCGAGGTGGTTGCTCGCCAATTGGCATGAAAAAAGCTTTCCCAACTTATATAGAAGAAATAGCAACTCTGGAAAACGAAATCATCATAAGCGCTGGCAAACGTGGTTTGCAAATTATTCTGGATCCAAAGGATTTACAAATTGTAACCGAAGCTAACTTTGCGGATTTGTGTAGTTAAATTATTCAGAACTGATATAAATTATTAAAAGGCTTTCAGGGTTTTGAACCCTGAAAGTCTTCTTGTCTTACAACACAACATCCCGCGTGAGGGATCGACATGGAAATCCTTTGGCTTGGCGTGAGGCGGCGGAGCGTAGCGGAGCCGTCCGAGCGCCAAGCTCAAAGATTGCAACAAAGAGCCCGACCCGAGGATTTTGGCAAAAGAAAACCTCATAGGCTTCTAAAAACCTATGAGGTTTGGCAAAGGAAAAATACGAGGGACACGCCCAAATAATTATTCTTTTAAATTTTATTTTGTTAAATCAAGCCCTCCAAAATTACCAGAACTCATCATCAAAAAGACGCCATCTTTCTTGTCCAAAGTCGCCCAATAATGATGAAGATCTTCGGCATTGGTGAAAACTTTTAAGTTTTCATTTTTGAATTTTTCTTTGATAAAATCTGGAGAAATGGCTTCCATTCTTTTAATTTTCAAAGCGTCTTCCGAATAAAAAACCACCGCATTGTCCAATCCGTCCATCGCATGGTCGTACTGTTCCAAGAAAATCGGGTTAAGACTAGAATAGGTGTGAAGCTCTAAAAATCCGTTTTTGGTTTTGTTAGGAAATTGCTCTACAAAGGCTTTAACAGCGGCTTTCACCTTGCTCGGTGCATGCGCAAAATCTTTGTATAAAATGCCGCCATCTGGACGTTCAACTTTTTCTAAACGCTTGGACGCACCTTTGAAACTCATGATCGCTTCATAGAATTCTTCTTCCATAATGCCCAGTTGCTGGCAAATATGTCGAGCGCCTTCAAGATTTAGCAAATTATGTGCTCCAAAAATCGACAACGGAATATAGCCCATTTCGGTTTTTAAATAGACTGTATCGTCAACAATCTCGTAGTCTGGCGTCTTGTAAGGGATTTTTCTGAAATAATTTTCTGCAGATTCTACAACTTTTACAACCTCAGCATCTTCTTCGTTATAAACTAAAACACCACCAGGCGTTATACTTGCCACAAATTTTCTGAACTGATCAACATAATCATCAAAGGTTTTGAAAACGTTGATGTGATCCCATGCAATTCCAGAAATCAATGCGATATTGGGTTGATACAACAAAAATTTAGACCTTGGATCAAGCGTTGAAGACAAATATTCGTCGCCTTCCAAAATCATAAAATCGTTATCCTCAGTGATTTTCACCATACAATCGAAACCTTCCAACTGTGCACCAACCATATAATCGATGTCCTTTTTATTAAAATTAAGAACATGTAAAATCATTGATGTAATGGTCGTTTTGCCGTGAGAACCGCCAATAACAACTCGTGTTTTCTGTTTGGATTGCTCGTACAAAAATTCTGGATACGAATATATTTTGATACCTAATTCTTTCGCTTTTGCTAATTCTGGATTGTCAGCGTGCGCGTGCATTCCTAAAATAACAGCATCGATATCAGATGTTATTTTTTCTGGAAACCAACCCAACTCAGCAGGAAGAATCTCTTTCTTTTCTAGTCTAGAACGCGATGGTTCAAAAATAGCGTCGTCGGAACCTGTTACTTGATATCCTTTATCTTTAAGCGCAATCGCCAAATTGTGCATCGCACTACCTCCGATTGCAATAAAATGCGTTTTCAATTCAATTTTAATTTGAAACAAAAGTACTAAAAATTAGTCTAGACATTCTCATTTAAATCTATTTTACTGAGTTGAAGAGCAGATTTAGCACCTGTTTTTCGACCAATATTTTTGCGATGGGTATCAACAGTAAAGACACTTAGTTTTAATAATTCTGCAATTTCGCGGCTACTTTTCCCGTCGATGATGAGTTTTATGATTTCAACTTCGCGTTGACTTAATTGCTTTTTCTGAAAAAATTTAGCATTAATACTACTTGGGAAATATTCTTCACCTTTTAGAATCTGATTAATTGCTGCTTGTAAATCTTCATTTTCAAAAGATTTCGGAATAAAACCGTTGACTCCTATTTTTTTCAACTTTTCTATTACGGTCAAATCTTCGTTCATGCTAACCACCAAAATCGGAATACTAGAGTATAAATTTTTAATTTTTAAAGCGGCATCTAGCCCATTTAACTCAGGCATATTAATATCCAAAATAATAAATGTTGGATGACAAGAGTTAAGTTTTTGAAGTAACTCCCGTCCATTACTTGCAGTGGCAATGACTTCGCCTAACTGATGCTCTTTGATAATATCGCTAATACCCTTGACGAGAATAGGATGGTCATCGGCGATTATAAATTGAGTTTTCATGATGTTATTTACTTTATTGGTATGCTGATGATAAATATACTACCATCTTTATTGCTTTCGATGTTAATGTTGCCTTTAAGATAATTGACGCGACTTTTTACAGATCTTATTCCGATTCCTGAAAAATCCGAATCTAGATTAAAACCAATTCCGTTATCTTCCACTGTTATTTCGAGATGTTTGTCTTCATAATAAATTTGACAGTTGATCTCTGTACATTCAGAATGTTTTATCGCATTGTCGACAAGTGCGGTAATCATCCTATAAGTGTGCAAACGCTCTGTTTGTGATAGTTTTGCACCTTCGATATTTTCCTGAAATCCAAATCTGATATTCGGAAACTGTCTTTGATATTGTTCGAACTTATTTGTCAACAAATCATTAATCTTGCTATCTTCTATAAAAGCTGGCATTAATTGATGGCTAATATTCCTCAGGTCTTCATAAATATTTTTCATTTGTCTTAAAATATCAGATTTAACATCCTCTTGAATTGGTTTTTTAGATTCAAAAATATTCTGAATATATAATTTCAATCCAGATAAATGACTTCCGACACCGTCATGAATTTCTTGTGCAATCTCTTTACGTTCTTCTTCTTGTAAATTAAGCATCATTTTGGAGAGCTTCTGGTTTTCAACACTTTTCACTTCAAACTGCTTCCTATTCTCTCGACTTTGTTTAACAATTATTACTATAAAAATGGCTGTTAAAAGAGAAACTTCCACCATCATACCAACCAAAATATTTCCTGGCTGAAAGTAGAATAACTGCATTTGCCATATGGCATCTAGCATATAATTGATAAATGCTATTAAAATAAAAAGTGATGCTACTAGAAAATAGATACTATTCTTATCGCCTTTAATGCTTTGATAAATTATTGAAACGAACACCAAAATTGATACAAGCAATAATAAACTATCAGAAAAAATGGAAAACTCGTATGCGATTGTGTCTTGTACATTAAAAAAAACACACAATAAAAATTGAATCACAACCGTAACAATAATCAAATTCCTGCAGAAAAAAAGAACCCTGTATAATCTAGGAAAATTCCTTTTTTGATCTGTAAACAACTGAAAAACTTTGATACAAAAAATCAACGAAACCAGCAGCCAATACATCTTTGGAAAATTTAACAAAAAATGATAAAGCCACTTTGGCAGCAGTAGAACATCTACAATATTCTCATTAAGTGTAAACAAAATAATGCTGAAAACATAGAAACCATGCCATAAATGCACCTCTTGTTTTAAGATAAAAAAAAGAAAAATATTAAACAGACACATAAAACTAAAATATCCCAAAAATTGCCCAACTGTCATGGCATAATTTTGCTCCCAAAATAACATATCTTCTACCGTTGTAACGTCCGACAAAAAATAGATTTGATTAGCATTTGTAATATTAATTTTAGCCAGAATTTTTTTGAATTCTTTTGGTTTTAGAGTAAAAGGTAGACACAAAGCACGGGAGTCAAAGGGTCTTTCATCAATCATTTGCTCTGGTGAAACTTGAGCTAATAGTCTCGCATTCTTAGCTTTCGTTATGTCATAAAAATCGACCTTGAAATTGTTATTGTAAAAACTCCAAACCAATTGCAAATCTTTTTCGCTTACATTTTTAATAGGAAGGACAAACCAAAAGTCTGATCTTGTATATCTACTGTTGAATACTCGATATTCTTTCTTTTTTCTAAACTGATGATTGCGCTCTAACTTCAAAACTTCTTCTAGAGAAAGCTTTTGAGACTTATCCTCAAAAAAACTCACATAGTCAGCCATCTGCTCCCAGTTAGCACCTTTTATTAAAAAAGTGTCACGAGACTTTTGCTGTCCGAAGAAAAACGAACAACTGATAACTAAAAAAAATATGAAAAATCGACTATACGAGAACATATGTAAATCTAAACATATATTCACACATGCAACATACCGAATATTAGGTATTTCCATTAATAAAAAAACCTGCGAAAATTTCGTAGGTTTTTGATTTATTAGACTTTAGGATCGTCTTTTGCTTTCCGCGCTTTTAGTTCTTCATCGTACTCGTGGAGTAGGTTATGTTCGGGCGTTTGCTCAATTGCGACCATAATTTTGTCAAGAATTTCTGCAGGTGATTCGTTGTCGTAATCGATGTCTAAAGCAGGTTTAAACTCCAAAGTTGGCTTAGTCCCCGTGACTTTTATTTTCAAACCTTTTTTATCGAAAGCTCTACGAAAACCGTTTATTTTTATCGGAATAACAATAGGTCTTTGATTTTTCACCAATTTAGCGGTTCCTTTTCTCCCTTGCGCAAAAGCGGAAGTTGTTCCTTGTGGAAAAGTAATTACCCAACCATTATCCAAGGCTTTCATGATGTTTTCAACTTCGCTCATATCAACCATTCGGTTAACATTTTGCCCTTCGGCACGCCAAGTTCTTTTAACGGTCACCGCACCTGCAATTTTAAAAATTCTGGCAAGAAGTCCTTTGTTCATCGTTTCTTCCGCAGCAACATAATAGAAGTCAACTTTGGGATTTAACAGATAAATTGGATTTTTGATGGTGTTAAGATATCCGTTATTAACAGAACAAAAGGCATGATACATTGCAGCAACATCCGCAAAGTAAGTTTGGTGATTCGACACAAAAAGCACATTGGTTTTTGGTAGATCAACAAGGTTTTCGGAACCTGTAATTTTTAGTTTATTAAAACCATTAAAACGGCGATAAGACACCAAACCTAATATAAAAATTATAAAACGTTTGAGGACATAGATATTCCCAAAAGAGTCTGTAAAAATATTTTTTTTCGCCATTTTTTGCAGTTATAACTCAGCGCTGGTCTGATTTTTTTCGAAGCGCAAATTTAAACATTTTTCAATAACAAGCTAAACTCACTCAAAATCATTGAGGTCGCACCCCAAATAAGATAACCATTAAAATCGATAACAGGAACGTCATATCCTCTGCTGGTCGCCATTGTCATCATTTTTGGTTTGTCTGGCAACGCCAATAAAGAACTCACCGGAAACTCGATTAACTCCGCAGCTTCGCTCTCTTGTAAAATGAAAGTTGGATCTTTTTTAGTAAACGAAATAAATGGGTGGACATAAAAATTGCTCGGCGGAATATAAATCGGAGAAATCTCACGAATAATTCTGATATAATGCGGATCAATACCCATTTCTTCTGAGGTTTCGCGTTTCGCAGTATCAGCAAAATTAAGGTCTTGCTCTTCCCGCTTTCCTCCTGGCAAAGATATTTGTCCACTATGGCGATCGTGCTCATTTTCGCTACGTACCATCAATGGGAAATGCCACTCATCATTTTTTAAGTACAACAAAATATTAACCGCCGCAAACTTAGGATTCTTGGTCAAAATATCATCGTAAGAAAACAATGGTCGGTAAGCTGGCGAATAGATACAATGTGCATCTTCGCCCTTTAAATCAGCATTTTTTAGATTTATTAATAAATCTTTTCCAAACTTTCGCATGTCTCAAATTTAATCAAATAATAAACAAATCAAAAGCTTAAAATTTAACTTTTTAAAGAAATTTATTTATAAACTTAAAGGAATTCCTGAATAGAAATCTAACAATTTTTGACTAAATAAGTAATTGAATTTCGCTTGTGCAACGCTTCCTTGTGCATTTGCATAATTATTTCTAGCAATATTGAGATCATAGATGCTTGTACGACCAGCTTCATAACTTTTTTCTGCAAAATCTAAAGCCAACTTGGTGCTTTTCTCAGCTTCTACAGATGTTAAAAAAGTTTGATAGTTAGCATCCGCGTCGAAAGCTGCTTTTTGCACATTTTGTTTAACATCCAGTTTTTGTTGGTCAAGATTATTTTTTGCGATGTCTTGGTTGATTTTGGATTGCTCTACCTGAAGTTTCGTTATGCCTTTATTAAAAATCGGAATGTTCGCAGAAATCCCAACTTGTTGACCAAAATTATCTTTGTATTGTTGGAAAAAACCATGCTCTTTAATTGGCGTACCATCTGGATTAATCCCAACTGTGTTGGTTGCCAAAGAATTGAAATAAAACGAACCAACTCCTCCATTAGCTGTAATCGTCGGCCAGAAAGCAGTTTTAACAACTTCAGTTTGGGCTTCCGAAGATTTGATACGGCTTTCAGCAGCTTTTATCTGAGGTTGATTTCCGTAGGCTTTATCCAAAACTTGCTCGACACCCAAATCTGGCGCTTGTAGATCAAATAGTAGTGGAACATCAGCGACATCAAATTCTTTATAATCGGTCAACATCAATAGTTGGGCAAGTGCAAAACGACTTCTATCACGATTAACTTCCGCCACTTTTAGATTTTGTTTTTCTCTAGCTAAAGCAGCGTCAGCTTCTGCCAAGATCGTTTGTGCAGTTGTCCCAACATCTGTCGTTATTTTCGCTCGATCACGCAATTTTTGTGCATTTTGCAAAGCGCTTTGCGAAATTTTTACAATTTCTTTATTTAATAAAATACTTAAATATTGTTGTGCAATTTGTAACGAGATATTGTTCTGAATCGTTTCCACATCAAACTGCGAAGCTTCTAGATCAAACTGAACTTTTCGAATATTCTTTTCTAAACGCCCATTGTTAAATACCAAAATATTAGCACCGACATTCGCATTGTTATTAAAATTATCATTACGTTGCGACACTCCAAATACATCTTGGCTTTGTCCGAAAGTCGCCGTATTAGAAATACTTCCGCTAACACTCGGTAAATATTCTTTTTTTGCAATCCTTAAATTCGATTCTTGTACTTTTTTATTGTAAGAATTTTGGATGACCTGAAGATTGCTTTTTGCTGCATAGTCCACACATTCTTGCAATGTCCAAATCTTTTGACCATAACCGAAAACGCCAAAACAAATTACCGAAGCTGCTAATACATTACGAATTGTCATAATAATAGTTTATACACAATAAGACTCAAGAATTGATAATTTGTTACGCAATAATTAAAAAAAATATATTTTTTGAAAATAATTGTAACTTTTTAACAATCTCAATTACCTATTAGAATATAAGCCGAGAATATGTCGAATTTAATTTTAAAAATTGAAGAACTCAACAAATCCTATGATATTGGTAAGAGCAAACTACATGTTCTGAAAGGTATCAACCTGAATATTTCGGAAGGTGAGTTTGTATCGATTATGGGTTCTTCTGGTTCGGGAAAATCTACGTTATTAAATATTATCGGTATTCTCGACGAAGCCGACACTGGTATTTATGAACTAGATGGCGTCCCCATCAAACATTTGACAGAAAGTCGCGCAGCAGAATATCGAAGCAAATTTTTAGGATTTATATTTCAATCCTTTAATTTGATTAATTATAAAACAGCAGTCGAAAATGTTGCTCTTCCATTATATTATCAAGGTGTTGGTCGTAAAGAAAGAAGCCAAAAAGCTTTAGAATATCTCGAAAAAGTTGGACTTAGACAATGGGCAAACCATTTACCAAGCGAAATGTCGGGAGGACAAAAACAACGTGTTGCAATTGCTCGCGCTCTAATCACCGAACCTAAACTTATCTTGGCGGATGAACCCACTGGTGCATTAGATTCGCAGACGACGCATGATATTATGAAGCTTTTGCAAGACATTAACAACGAAGGAAAAACGATTGTTGTCGTAACCCACGAACCTGATGTTGCTGCACAAACCAAACGTAATGTTGTCTTAAAAGATGGTAAAATCGAAAGCGATGATTTTATTAAACAAATCGTTTTATAAGAATTAAAATTAAATAACTAAAGTAATATGTTTGACATAGACCGTTGGCAGGAGATATTTAGTTCCATTCGTAGTAATGTGTTACGGACGGTGCTTTCTGGCTTTACTGTAGCTTTGGGATTATTTATTTTCATTGTTCTTTTCGGTATTGGTAATGGGCTTAACAACTCTTTTGCACAGGCTTTTACAAGAGATGCGGCTAATCTTATCATGGTTTTTACGGGTCGTACCTCAGAAGCTTACGCTGGATTACAATCTAACAGGACAATTACACTTGACAATAAAGATTTTGACGATATCGAGAAAAATTCAAAAGGTAGAAGCGAATATGCGTCGCCTCGCTACACTGCCAATTGGATGGTAAAATACGGTCGCGAAAGTGGAACTTATCAAATACAAGGTGTTAATCCTGATGAAAAATTTTTGGAAAACCGAAATATGATGGAAGGTCGTTACATAACACCAATGGATATCGATCGCAAAGCTTATGTAACATCCATCGGGCGAATGGTTCAGCGTGACCTTATCAAAGATGGAAGCCCAATCGGGAAAATGATTCAGATTAATGGGACGATGTTTCGCGTTGTTGGTGTCTTTTCTGACGCAGGTGGCGACTGGGACGAGCGTCATGTAGTTGTACCGCTTTCGACTTTGCAACAGATGAAAAAAGGATCTGACAGTTTGAGTACCATCATGTTATCCTATGATCAAAAAATGTCTCCTGATCAAGCCATAAAATACGGTGACGAAATTGAGAAAAAAATAAAAGAGCGTCATAGCATTTCGCCTAATGACAAGCAAGCGGTGGTTGTGAGAAACAATGCTAAAAACAATCAAGAATCTTTTATGTTTATGTTCGTTATCTCGGCGGTTGTAGGATTCATAGGGCTTGGGACACTTTTAGCAGGAATTATCGGCATTAGCAACATCATGGTGTACATCGTTAAAGAACGTACTAAAGAAATCGGAATCCGAAAAGCGATTGGCGCCAAACCAGCAGGGATTGTGGCTCTTATTCTTCAAGAAAGTATTGTGATTACGGTAATTTCGGGATTGATAGGCGTTGGCGTTGGTGTTTTAACATTAAAATTAATCGGCGATAGTTTGGAAGATTATTTCATCACCGATCCATCTGTCGGTTTGGGATTAATATCTACTGCATTTTTCTGTTTGATTTTTGCAGGTGCAATTGCCGGATTTATCCCTGCATATCGAGCTTCTAAGATTAAACCTATTGAAGCTCTAAGAGCAGAATAATTTTTTTTTTAAATAAAAATAAAATCGAATTTTTAAATGTAATATCTCATGAGACTGGCATTTAAAATTTAATAATAAAAACAAAAAGCTTCGACCACAGAATGAAAATTTTATTCAGTTTAGATACATGGCAGGAGATTTATTATTCTTTGAGTAATAATAAACTTCGGACATTCCTCACCATGATTGGCGTAGGTTGGGGCATGTTTTTGTACGTCAGTCTTTTGGGTGCTGCAAAAGGTATGGAAAACGGTTTTAACAAAGCTTTTGCGGGATTTGCTACCAATTCTATTTTCCTTTGGGCGCAGAACACTACCATTCCGTTCGATGGTTTTCCGAAAGGTAGAACGATGAAACTTCACCTTAAAGACATTGAACTTTTAAAATCAAAAATCACAGAAATCGATTATATTTCACCGCAAAGTGCCCGTGGAAATTTTGGAAATCCACCCGAGCAAATCTCTAGAAATGGCAAGTCGGCAACTTATGTATTGACTGGTGACTTTCCTGTAGGGAATTTAATCTCGCAGAAAAAATTACTTTTCGGACGATACATCAACGATGCCGATGTGTCGAGCAGCAAAAATGTTGCGGTAATTGGTGAAGAGATTTATAAAAATTTTTTTGATGCTAATAAGAACGAAAACCCAATCGGCAAATCGGTTAACATCAAAGGTATGTTTTTCACGGTGATTGGTGTGTTCCGTGTCGGGAAATCTGGCGGTCCTCTAGAAAGCGATCAATCTGCTTATATCCCATTCAGTACGTATAACAAAATGTACAATGCGGGCGATGTTGTCGACTTTTTTGCCATTGTTAGTAAACCTGATGCTGATGTAAAAATCGTTGAAAATCTAGCTAAAGACGAGCTTAAAAAAGAATATCACGCTTCACCAGAAGATACCAATGCTTACGGAAGCTTTAACCTTGGTGAAGCTTTCAAAAAGTTGACAGGCTTCTTAACTGGAATGCAATTTTTGACCATCGTTGTCGGAACTTTGACGATTTTGGCGGGGGTTATTGCGATTTCAAATATCCTTTTAATTACCGTTAAAGAACGTACTAAAGAAATCGGAATCCGTCGAGCTTTAGGTGCAAAACCAAGCGAAGTCCGTAACCAAATTTTGTTAGAAAGTGTTGTCATCACTTTATCATCGGGACTTATCGGATTTTTGTTCGGAATTTTCCTCTTAATGGGACTCGATTTGGCCACGAAAAACAACGATACTTTCCCATTTTATAACCCAACGGTTGATTACAGTAATGTATTTTCGGCATTAGCTATTATGTTAATTTTAGGCTTGTTAATTGGGATGATTCCTGCACAACGAGCTGTTAAAATACGACCAATCGAAGCCTTAAGAACCGAATAATTTTTAAATAAATAAACTATTATAATGAAAAAAAAGTTCAACATCAAAAAGATTCTTTACATCCTATTTGGACTTCTTGTCTTTGCAGCTTTGGCGATGGGCATTAGCTATCTTATTAAATCGAATTCTGCGGAAAAAGAACTTTTCTTAACGAGGAAACCATCGATATCGACGCTTGAAGATAAAGTAATGGCGACAGGTAAAATTGTTCCACGCGAAGAAATCGAGATTAAACCCAATATGTCGGGAATTATCACCGCTATCGAAGTTGAAGAAGGCGACAAAGTGGTTGCTGGTCAACTTTTAGCAACTTTGAGAATTATCCCAACGGTGTCTGACGTTAATGGCGCCATGCAAGATATAAACAACGCACAGATTCAGGTTAAAAATGCGCAAATCAACGCATCGAATCAACAGAAACAATTTGCGATGCAAGACAAATTGTACAAGCAAGGTGTGATTTCTAAACAAGAATATATCACGGCGCAACAACAATATGAGTCGACAGTTCAGCAACAAAAAATTGCAAATCAGCAACTGAATGCGGCTCAAAAAAGATTACAAATTGTAAAAACAGGAGCAACACCAGAATTGCAAGGTATGGCAACAACGCAGATTCGCGCAAAAGCGGCAGGAACGGTTTTAGAAATTCCTGTGAAAGTTGGTAGCCAAGTTATCGAAGCTAATGCTTTTAACCCTGGGACAACGATTTGTTCGATTGCAGATCTGGGTTCATTAATCTTCCAAGGGACAATTGATGAAGCACAAGCTGGGAAACTAAAAGAAGGTATGGACATGAACATCGTGATTGGTGCCCTTCAAAACAAGTCTTTTCCTGGTAAGTTAACGCTGATTGCACCGAAAGGCAAGGAAGAAACCGGTACGATAAAATTTGCTGTAGAAGGCGATGTTTACAACAAAACTAACGAATACATCCGTGCTGGTTTTAGTGCGAATGGTGAGGTTGTATTGAGCAGTCAAAAGAATGCATTATTATTGGACGAATCCTTGATCCAGTATGAAAAAGTAAACAATGTTGACAAATCTTTTGTTGAAGTAAAACAGCCCAATGGAAGCTTCAAAAAAGTCTATGTTAAACTTGGCGCAAGTGATGGCGTGAATGTTCAGATCCTTTCTGGTATTGATAAAAATGCAGAAGTTAAAGTTTGGAATCCTTCCGACAAAGACAAAGAAGAACTTAAAGAAAAGAAAAAATAAACTTCAGTTTTTATAAAGAAAAAAGCGACTTCTCTTGAAGTCGCTTTTTTTATTTTGTAATGATTAAATAGATTTTAAATTCCCTCAACATCTTCCGCACTTTCCGAATCGCGCGATTGATTATTATACAACAAAGCATAGTAGCCATTCAAAGCCAAAAGCTCGTCGTGTTTGCCTTCTTCTACTATTTTACCTTTTTCCATCACGATAATTTTGTCCGCTTTTTCGATGGTCGAAAGTCGGTGTGCGATGATAATTGACGTTCTGTTTTGCGTAATTTTTTCGGTGGCACGTTGTATTAATTTTTCACTTTCGTGGTCAATGGAAGACGTCGCTTCATCAAGAATTAAAAGTTTAGGATCCGACAAATAAGCTCTTAAAAACGATAAAAGCTGACGTTGTCCTAACGAAATGGAAGAACCTCTTTCGCTCACCACATAATCGTATCCACCAGGAAGACTTTCGATAAAATCGTGGACTTCAATATCTTTTGCCACTTTTTTTATCTGTTCCAAAGTAATGCTTTCGTCGCCCAACGTCAAGTTTTCAAAAATAGAACCGTGAAACAAAAACACATCTTGCAACACCACACCAATATGACTTCTAAGATTGTATAGTTCGTAATCTCGGATTTCGATATCATCTAGTAAAATCGCACCAGAATTAATATCGTACAAACGCGTTAGCAAACTAATAATCGTGGATTTTCCCGCGCCAGTCGCGCCAACAATAGCAACGGTTTCGCCAGGATTAACTTTAAAACTTATCCCTTTTAAAACCTCTTGTTTTTCATCATAAGAGAAATGAACATTTTTAAATTCAATTTGTCCAGCGAATTCGTGTTTAATAATTTTACCATCATTCGGCATTGCATTGGTCTCGTCCATCACGCCTAGCACACGTTCTGCACCAACCAAACCTCGTTGGATGTTGTTAAAGCGGTCCGCAATCTGTCTCAACGGACGAATCAACATATTGATAAACTGAATAAATGCGATAATAACCCCAGCTTTAACCTCGATAAAACCGCCATAAAAAAGAATAAATCCGATAAACAAGGACGAAATTAATTCAACAACCGGAAAGAATAAGGAGAAGATAAAAACCGTCCTCAATAAAGCTGCTTTCAGTTGAATATTAATATCATCAAATTTCTTAAACTCCGCTTCCTGACGATTAAAAACCTGAATAATCGACATCCCCGAAAGTCGCTCTTGCACAAAACTATTCTGGATGGCAGTCCAACTTCTTTCGTCACCAAATGCTTTCTTCAATCGTTTTTGGAAAAACCTCGTGATAACGACCATCAACGGCAAAATCACCAACGAAATATAACTTAGTTCCACATTCACTTGGAACATCATAACCAGCACAAAAACCAATCTAAGAATGTCTCCGAAAACCATCAAAAATCCATCGGTATAGACCACAGCAATGGTTTCGACATCGCCAACGGCGCGCGTTACCAACTGTCCCAAAGCCGTTTTGTCAAAGAAAGAAGTTTTGAAATAAATCAGCTTATTGTATAATCGCTCACGAATATCTCTGATGACATTCTGCGAAATAAAATTCGAAAAATAAACAAGGAAAAAATTCAACAACATTTCCGCAATCACTAATCCGATAAGGATGTAAACATGCTTCATCATCAAGCCTGTATCTTTCAGGCGTGTAATGTCGTTGTCGACAATTTCCATCGTTAAATAGGGACGATAAGTCGACACCAACGATAGCAAAATGGAGATAATCAATGTCAAAATAAACCATGACCGGAACTTCATCCCAATCATAAAAAGTCGTTTGACAATCTGCCAAGTATTTTGTTTTTCCATTCTTTAATCTAAAAAATCATAGCCAACATCTACTAAAAATAATCCGTGCGCAGGCGCTGATGTTCCCGCAGAATTGCGATGTTGCTCTGTAATAACGCGATGCATATCTTCGGGTTTCAACTTCCCATCGCCAACTTCTATCATCGTCCCAACAATTGCTCGAACCATATTTCTAAGAAAACGATCCGCCGAAACTGTAAATTTCAACAAACTTCCGTTTTGTTCCCAATTCGCTTGATAGATTTTACAAATATTGGTTTTGTTATCGGTATGTAATTTCGCAAAACTCGTAAAATCCGAATATTCAAAAAGGATTTTGCAAGCTTCATTCATTGCGTCAACATCTAATTTTTTGCGCCAAAGCTGCCACGCCAAATCTTTCGTAAACGGATCTTTCTCGGTTGAAATAAAGTAATTGTAAGTTCTGTAAGTCGCACTAAATCTTGCGTGCGAATCATTCTCAACTTCAAAAATTCTTTTGATAGCGATGCTCTCAGGCAAAAAGCTATTGAGTCGATGTACAAGATTGTCCATCAATTCGCCTTCGAAATCAAAATGTGCAAATATCTTTTTGGCGTGTACACCGGTGTCCGTTCTGCCTGCGCCAGTCGTTTTTATTGGTTCTCGCAATAAGGTTGACAAAGCTTTTTCCAAAACTTCTTGTACCGAAATTTGGTTGGGTTGTACCTGATAACCAAAGTATGGTGCGCCATCGTAAGCAAATTCTATAAAGTATCGCATCGGGTGCAAATTTCCTGATTTTTTTTCAATTAACCTTAACTTTTTGGGCGTTCCTTTTTTGCCCAATCTTTAGCCCTCGCAAAAAAGTCGGGCTGTCCGCTCTATCTTTAGGCTTGTCGCTCGGACGGCTCCGCTACGCTCCGCCGCCTCACTCCAACCCCAAAGGATGCCGCTTCCATCCCTAACGCAAAATTCGTGGTACAAGACAAGAAGGCTTTCAGGGTTCAGAACCCTGAAAGCCTTTTTAATACAGACATTTCTGCTTTTTAAAAATATCGAAAAAAATCAATTTTCAAAACTCAAGAAAAAACAAGACCTTTGCTGTATGAAAAGGATTTTGTTGCTTTCTGACAGTCACTCTTACATCGATGATCGGATTATATCTTACGCCAAAGACGTGGACGAAGTTTGGCATGCTGGCGACTTTGGAAGTATGCAAGTCATTGAAGAACTCGAAAAACTAAAACCACTTCGAGGCGTCTACGGCAACATCGACGAAGCCAAAATCCGAACAATCTTCCCAGAAGTTAATAGCTTTATGTGTGAAGATGTTAAAGTCTTGATGATCCACATTGGAGGCTATCCTAACAAATATACGCCACTTGCCAAAAAACATATTGCTGAAGAACAACCACAATTATTCATTTCTGGACATTCGCATATTTTGAAGGCGATGTATGACGAAAAAAATAAATTATTGCATCTTAATCCAGGTGCTTGTGGCAAGCAAGGTTGGCACAAAGTCCGCACGATGATGCGCTTCTCAATCGTCGGAACAGAAATCAAAGATTTAGAAATTATAGAACTCGGACCAAAATGAAAATCGGAGACGCAGTAAGTATTTTGGATGACGATTTTCGTGGGCACATAACATCGGTTAAACCTAATGGTTACGATGTAAAAGACGAATTTGGATTTGTTTATTTCTTTCCAAAAGACAAAGTTTTGCTTTTAGATAAAAGTCTTTATGATGACATCAAAGTTTCTGTAAAAAAGGAAAACACAAAACCAGTTTCCAAAAAGCATAAAAAAGAAGCATTTCGAATCGATTTACATTTCGAAAATCTTGTCAAAAATCCGCACGACTACGAATCTTTTGAACGACTGATGATTCAGAGAGAAAAGCTTCTAGAATCAATCGAGTTTTGTCGAAAACACAAGCTAAAACGTATGATAATCATCCACGGAATTGGCGATGGTGTTTTACAAAATATGGTGTATGATGTTATCCGCGGTTTAGCCGATGTAGAATATGACGACGACGGATTCTTCTACCATCAATCTGGCAGTATCGAACTTATTTTTAAATAATTCAAAAAATTAATTCATGGTGACATCATCTGGAGAGTTTGCGAAAATTAGGAAATCGCCACCAAGATTTTGCATAATATCGCGCCAAAGACCTTTATCATTCGGGAAAGTATAGTCAAGGTTATAGACATCAACCACTGTCCAGTATTTATTTTTGATTTCGGTTTCTAATTGCATACCACCCCAACCCGAATATCCTGCAAATACTTTCATTTGATTAACTTCCAAATCGTCTTCAACAATTGCAGCAACCACTTTTTGGATATCTTCGGTTACATAAAAATCATCACCGATAGAACTAAAATCTTCAGTCACAGGTTTTCCTTTAATAATAAAGAAAATACGGTCACGCTCCACAGGTCCACCATCATAGACTTCCACTTCAAAACCAAAAATCTCATTTAGCTTATCACTCATCAACTTGTTCTTTTTGTTGAGGATAAGTCCAAACGCACCATGCATGTCATGCTCGAGTAGCAACACCACAGAGCGCGAAAATATATCACCCGATGCGTCAGGCGTTGAGATTAAAAGTTTACCTTTGTAAGAGTTATTCATAACTCAAAACTAAGTAAAATATAATTTTTTAGCAATAATTTTTGAATCAATTGCTATTCAAATATTAATAATTCGATTATGGAAGACCTCCATCAACACAGAAAATCTTACGAGAAAGCAGAACTTACAGAAGACCAAATCCGCGATAATCCTATTGAGCAATTCCGTGATTGGTATTTGGATGCCGAAGAAAATCCTTTGGTGGTAGAAGCCAACGCAATGGCAATTTCAACTGTTGAGGCAGACGGTTGTCCACGTACAAGAATGGTTCTGTTAAAGGCTTACAACGAAAATGGCTTTATATTTTACACCAATTACGGTAGTCGCAAAGGTCAAGCGATAGAAGCGACACACAAGGCTTGTTTGCATTTCTTTTGGCCAAGCTTGGAACGTCAAATTATCATTAAAGCCAATCTCGAAAAAATTGCTCCAAATCTTAGTGACGGTTACTTTCATTCGCGACCAAGAGGAAGTCAAATCGGCGCTTTGGTTTCGCCGCAAAGTCAGGAAATTCCGAACCGTGAATATTTAGAAAATAAACTTCACAATCTAGAAAAAGAATTGGACGGTAAGGAAATTCCAAGACCAGAAAATTGGGGTGGATATCTTGCAAAACCTTATGAAATCGAATTTTGGCAAGGTCGCCCTAATCGACTTCACGACAGAATAATCTACAACTTAGAAAACGAACTCGACTGGAATATTAAAAGATTAGCACCATAAGCTAGTCTTTTTTTATGGCAATCCCCTCGCCTAGCTTATCCCACAACTCGGGTCAGGCTGTCCGCTGTATCTTTTTTTATGATGATTTCACTGCGCTCAATCACCATAACAAAAGGATGCCGCTTCCATCCTTATTGCGCCTTTCACATAGTTTAACAATTTTTACAAGAAGTTAACAAGCCGATTCGGATTCTAATCTGCATATTTGTTTCTAAATAAATTAATATGAGAAAACTTTTAACATTAACAATCGCAGCCGCACTATTAATTGGATTATCTTTTACAGGATTAAACAAAAAAATAATTATTATTGATGCTGGACACGGCGGAACTGACAACGGCGCAACGCACAATGACCTTCAAGAAAAAGACATTGTTCTCAACATCGCTAAGAAGATTAAAGAACTTAACAAAGATGAAAACATCGAAATTTTATTGACACGTGATGGCGACAGTTATCCAAGTCTAGCTGATCGTTCTGGCTATGCCAACAAAGTGAAACCAGATTTATTGATCTCTCTTCACATGAATAAGGCTTTAAAAAACACTGATAAAAAAGGTGCAGAAATCTATTATCAAGACAACGAAAATTCTAAAAATATAGCAAGCCAACTAGCTACTTCTTTTGATAACTGCTTAACTAAACATCTTAATCTTCATATTTTAAGAGAAAGCACATCGCCAGCATTGTTACTAGAATTGGGTTTTATCTCAAATGAAGACGACAGAAACTACTACAGCAGCGAAAAAGGTCAAACTGAAACTGCTGAAAAAATCTTAAAGTTTGTTTCGCAAAAGTAATTGAGATTTTAGAACAAATAAAAAATGCTTCCGAATGATCAGAAGCATTTTTTTGTGTATTAATTTCTAGAAACTCGCTTTCCAAGCTTCTAGCATTTCTGTAAATCTTGTGGATTCAAAAGTTTTATTTCTAATTTTTGAAACGGTGTGTATTCCTTTTTCATCCGAAATCCTGATAATCTCATCCGATTTTTGAGATTCGAAAGCGATAACTTCAGCTTCTTCGATTTCTGCCAATTTGTTTTTATGAACGAAAGTTACAAAATTCTCCATCAATGGTGAAATATAAGCGCCTTCGGTCTGCTTCGGAACTTTAATCGTATTACCTTGTAAAAATAAAAGATTCCCGTAAATGCTTCTCGCAATACGTTTGTTCGGATTTAATAAAATCAAATCGTCCAAATCATTGTCTTTTGCGTAGATGCTTGCATAGATATTCTCTGGAGAATGCACACGAATGTTGCTCAACAAATTTGAATTGACATTGATTTCTTTAATCATATCCAACTCTATTGACGATTGGATAGACAAAGGATCTGCCATTCTTTTAACCTCGAAATAGAAAGATGTTGTCGCTTTTGGAAGATCGTCAGTATTATCTTGTTGACGATACACCATCAGGTTAATAATCGCATTCTGAACGTCTTTTTGTAAAACTTCTTTTTTAAATAGCTCCTGAAAAAACTCCAAGGTGTAAGACAACGGAATATTGAAACGCATTTTTCGCATCGACGCCATCAAAAAGAAATAAGATTCTTCTGACATTATCAACTCCGAATTTCGAACAAAAAATGACACCCAAACCGCATCTCCAAAAAGAAAAGCGCGGTTAACAGTCTGTAGATTGTCTTCTATATATTCTAACTTTTGCATCATAATAAAAAAACAATGAACGATAAAAATCGTCCATTATATAATAAGTTTGTTAGGCTGCTCCTAATTTTATTTTAAGGTTTTCTACGAGGTTTTCCCAGTATAGACGATTTTCTTCCTCGTCGCCATCGTCGCAGAAATCTGTAATATTAAGTGACAAATCTTCAGTAAGCTCGTCGATAACAATAGTCAACTCGAAGAAATATTTTGTCCCTTCGTCTTCTTCCCAACGAAAACGAACAAAACTCTCCGGCTTGTAACGGATTAATGTTGCTTTTTCTGCAGGTCCACCACCCCAGCTAAAATAAAAATCATCTCCTCGCTCAACCACTTCATCGGCAAACCATTCTGACAGACCTTCCGCACTTGCTAAATACTCGTACAATATCTCTGATAGACAGTGCATATTATATTCGTAATGAACTTTCGTTTTTGCCATAAATCGTATTTATAATCAGGGCGCAATATATAAATTAATTTCTTATTTGCAAATGCTTTATGTTACTGAAATATAAAAAAAATGACAAAAAAATATGTTTTTTGTCATCTATTCTTTAATTCTGTAAAACTTTGATTTAATAGTTTTTATCTAATTCTAAAACCTCATCGATAGCTTCCAAAATTATTTGGCATCCTTTCGTGATTTCTTCATTAGAAATCGTCAATGGTGGCGAAATTCTTAAAAACTCATTGCGATACAATTGCCAGAAAACTATCAAACCTTTTTCCATACAACGTTTGGCTACAGCAAGTGTAAAATCTGGCGTTCCTAAATCTACTGCCAACATCAAGCCTTTACCATTTACTTTTTTTATCTGTGGATGAACAAGCAATGTTCTGTAAAGTTGCTCCTTTTCATCTGTTAAAGTCATCAAACCACTTTCTAAAACCTCTTCTAAAGTTGCGAGACAAGCCGCCGCAATTAATGGATTTCCGCCAAACGTCGTGATATGTCCTAACTTTGGTGAGTGTGATAAACTTTCCATAATCTCGCGAGAACTCATAAACGCCCCAACAGGAACGCCACCGCCCATACCTTTGCCCATCACCAAAATATCTGGAACAATGCCATAATGCTCGAACGCGAATAATTTTCCAGTTCTACCAAATCCGGGCTGAATTTCATCCAAAATTAAAAGCGCTCCAACTTCTTCGCAACGCTTCTTTAAATTAATGAAATAATTTTCGGATGGTGTAATAAATCCTGCCGCACCTTGGATGGTTTCGACAACAACGCAAGCGGTTTTTTCTGTTATCTTTTCTAAATCTGATTGGTTGTCATATTCGATAAAGTCGATCATTGGTAACAAAGGACGGAATTCTCTTTTGTGAACTTCGTTACCTGCCACGCTCAATGCGCCATGCGTATTGCCATGATATGCATTTTTGAACGCGATGATTTCTTCTCTTCCTGTATATCTTTTTGCCAACTTTAATGCACCATCGATGGCTTCCGCACCACTATTAACCAGATATGTTACTTCTAAAGGTTCTGGTGTTGCTTCCGCTAAAAGTTGACAAAGTTTAACAGGTGCTTCTTGCGCATATTCGCCGTAGACCATTACATGAAGATATTTGTCGGCTTGGTCTTTAATAGCCTTTACAACTTTGGGATGAGAATGTCCCAATGTATTAGCCGAAACGCCCGCCACGAAATCTAAATAAGCTCTGCCATCTTTACCGTATATGTAACTTCCTTGTGCTCTTTCTACTTCGAAACCTGCTGCATAAGGCGTTGTCTGCGCCTGATATTTAAAAAAATTGTTTTTGATATCCATAGTCTTAATCATAAGTCTTTCGGATGCAAATTTACGACCTAGTTTCGGAATGGAAAACGAAGTTGTGGTTTTAATTCTATTATGTTTTTTTAACCACAAAAGATTTTAAAGTAAAATGCAGAATTTAGGTTTCGCATTGAGTTCAAAAAGGGATAATAGAAAATATACTTTTGAAAGAAGTTGGGTTGCGTCTTGGGAGCAGAATGTTAATAGAATTTTCTATGTGTAGAATTACAAGAATATTTGTTCGTCCTTTCTTCGATGTTTGTTCGTCCTTTGTTCGTCCATTGTTCGAAGGTGAAAAATTGTATTATTTGGATGTTTAAACATAAAAGAGTGAAAAAGAGTCACACATTTCGAAGATAAAGTTTAAGATTAAAACCTTCGTTTATAATCTTCAATGATAAATAACTTTTAATCGTTTTAGAATATTGTTTTTTGGATTCGAATATTAACTGGGAACACGAATCTGCGCCCCGATGTTCTATGTTAATCTGCAAATTTTTCAGGTTAAAATTTTTAATTTAT